>JAGFND010000190.1 GCA_021409285.1 Candidatus Methanoperedens sp.
CCCGGAGCGTATGTTGGGATTGGGTCTGGAACTGCGAAATATTGAGAGAATGTCTGCACTTTTATTTTATCTGAATTAGTTTGAAGATAGTTGCTTATAATCGAGAGGTTTGCTCTACTGTATTCTTCTGCATTAATAGGATTCCCTGTTGTTATGTGATGGAATGTTAATACCAATAAGCCGTTTTCAGATATTGTCTTATTGATTTCGTCTATTACTGCTGACGGATAGCTATTTGGTGTATTGTCTATGGCCATTGTTGCCATTTTAAGAACCTCGCTGTCTAAATCACCGTTCTTATACTTTGGGTGTCTGCCTGAGTGTCTCCATGAATATGCATCAATTGACCTTGCTCCGATATAGTATCCTGCAGCTTTAATATCTACAGTTAAGTCATTTGACCCGCATGTGGTTGTGCTGAGACCCAGAGACTTGCAGTATACTGTGTCGTATGTACCGAACGGATATGCGAAGAACATCGAGCTTCTTGTGAATCCGTTTGAGTCAAGCCAGTCTTTACTGTCACCGAGTTCATATTTTTCTTGTGAGTTGTTTGCACGGGTTAAATAGAACTCAGCCCAGTTTCCGTTTGCTGGTGGATTTGGAATATCAGGGTATCCTTCTCCATGTGTCATAGAGTGGCTTGAAATATCCCAGCCATTGTTGTACATCGTCTTAAGGTCAGTTAACTGTATGTAGCCGCCGTATTCACCTTGTACAGCTTGAGGTATTACAAAAACGACGCCCCTCTGACTGTTGTTCTCAAGCACTGATTTTGCCTGAAGATAAGTGTCTGTCCAGCCGTCGTCAAACGCTATGATTACCGTCCCGTTCTCTGCTGCAAGTGCCCCTAAAGGAGCTGACAGCATAATCAATATACTGATGGCCAATACCTGGCCCGTTCTCTTTTTGTTCCTGTTATGTAAGGTTGACTCTATGGCTAATAACGATAAAGTCAACATATTTTCAATTAAAGATCTGATTTTTGTCATATTTCTACTCATCTCCTTTTTTCTTCTCTAGTTATGTTTGAAATATTTGAATGACAACAAAATGCCTGTGCCAACAAAAGCAACCTTAGTTCCGATCGAGGTTACGGTTATTCTCGGTGGGCTTTTTCGGGGATTTCCATTTGCAGATGATGCAGTGCCATTATTACGGCTTTTTCCTGAACGTGTTGACCATGCACCATCCCAGACAGTTAGCCACGCAAAAGGTACCAGGATAGCCGACTGTATCACTGAAATAATGGCGAATAAACACCTATAAGGAATACATGCAATTGTGGTTTTATCATATCGATATATATTAAGACCGTGCAGGATCGCTATGTATGTCGTTCCAACCAAGAATAACAGGGCTGCAGTATATACTCCTTGCAACGGTTTAATGATCAACCATGTAATTACGACCGCCGGATTCAGTACGGCGATCAATACATGATATCCGTAAAAGTACAGTGGCACTGGAAATCGCTTTTTCCACATAAATTTTGCAGATACCGCTGTCCCATACATCCATGCCCTGTTCCATCGCAATTGCTGCCTTACAAACTGTTTCATGTTTTCTGGAACAATTGTGCCCACAATTGCATTTGACTGGTATACCACTTTAGCAGATGGTATAGCCAATATATTTACGGTCAATGTGCGGTCGTCTGCCTGGGATTTTGACATGATCCTCATAATAAATGATTCATTTTTGGGAACAAATGCATCGACAAGGCTTTCATTGTACCATTCATCCAATGTTTTTTTGACCGCTTCCCTGCGATATGCGGACAGGATACCAGAACAACATGTCACACAACCGTAAATTGATTCCATCCCTTTTATTAATCGGAACATTTCCTGATACCAGAAATGCTGGAGTTTAGTAAGCAGGTTCGCATCAAAATTGGCTGCCCGCCCATGTCCACATACTGCCATTACATCCGGTTTTGTGAAAGGTTGCATCATCAGGGTTATTGCATCTTTTTGGACAAAACTGTCTGAATCCACACACACGACTATCTCCCCGGTGGATTTCATAAATCCTTTGGCAAGAGATATTCGTTTTCCAAGATTCTTTTCGTTTTTTATAAATGTTATACGGGCAGATCTTATTTTTTGTATTTCAGCTGCTGTGTTATCCGTACTTCCATCATCAATAACAATAACTTCCAATTTATCCTGTGGATAGTCACTGTCGAGAATAGCATTAATTGTCTTCTGGATGACTTCCTCTTCGTTCTTGGCAGGAACTATTACTGAAACTGTTGGCCTGTATCCAAGATCCGGAATTGGTTTATACATATATGTCGATAGATACATGAACATTAAAAATATTGCCATTGATATCGAATATATCCATAAAATTGTAGCCTGGAAACCATCTATTTGCAGAAGTAATACAGGCAGTAGTGATAAAATCGTTAAACTAATCATTATGATCTGTGTTAGATCCCATCTTTTTGGAGTTTTTGTACCATTTCTCATTATTTTCACCTATCATTTCCATATTGTTCTATAATCTACATATATATATTCATTAAAAAAATTAATATTATCATCATTATAATACAATATATCCCAGGATCATATGAAAATAGGAAAATATGGACTGGGCGCCATTTTGTGGAGAACCAGTTTAATAAATTTCTCCCCTTAAAATTTCCTCTGACTTTTAAAAATCTTCACGAGTGACGATCCAAAAGATGGCTTTTTTATTTCGATTTTCTTGTCTATGAGAAGTTAATAAATGTCTTTATAGGTATTCAGGATGAAATATGATAAAAATGGAGATTAAGACCACAACTCAAACCGAACTTATAGACATAACCGATCGAGTGCGCTCAAGAATATTGGAAAGCGGCATAAAAGACGGCATCTGCGTTATAACCACGCGCCATACCACAAGCAGCATTATCATAAACGAGAACGAACGAGGGCTTAGAAATGATATACTGGACATGTTAGAAACTCTTCTCCCTCAAAATAAGAACTACGCTCATGATCTAATAGACAATAATGCTCATTCACACCTCAGGGCTGTCCTTCTGGGGATGAATGCAATGGTGCCGATCGAAGATGGGCATCCTGTTCTTGGAACATGGCAGAGCATATTCTTTGTGGAACTTGACGGCCCCCGGAACCGTACTGTAAATATAAAAATATTGGAAAGTTAGAAAGTATCCAGCTCTCCTCTTGTTATCATTTCAGTGATCTTTGTGATGTCCCCGAGCCATTTGTCGATGATAGCTTCAGATTCGGATTCGATCATTTTCATGTTCGCTCCGTCCTGCGGTATGACCTGAGCGCTCGCGATAAGAGGCTCATCTATCGGATATCCGATCTGCGAAAGTATGCGGATATACACATCTTCGATCCCTGATACGTTCTTTGCGATGTCTTTGGCTATCTGATTGGATAAGAGGTTGTACAGCTTACCCACGTGGTTTATAGGATTCTTACCTGAGGTTGCTTCCATGCTCATCGGCCTGTTGGGGGTTATCAAGCCGTTACATCTGTTCCCACGGCCTACGGAACCATCGTCTCCCATTTCTGCTGAAGTTCCTGTGACTGTGAGGTAAACACAACCGGTCTTTTCATCGTCTCCAGTATTAACGAACACCTCAACTTCACGGTCAGTATATTCTCCTGCAAGACCGCATATCTTGTTTGTGAGTTCTTCCTTAATCGAAAAATAGTGGTCCTGGTCATCAACATGCTTCCC
>JAGFND010000191.1 GCA_021409285.1 Candidatus Methanoperedens sp.
AGGTTCAGAAGGTGTATCTCTCGTATCATCCGAATTATTGATAAATGCCCACCCAAGCAAAGCTATCTTTGAATCCTTAAATTTTTTTCCCTCGCGCGTTAATCCTTCCTGAGTAAGATTATACATATGCTCTGGCATGAAATCATTTATTTTTCTTGCAAGGACAAAAAGAGATTCAGAATCAGCGGGATAATCCAGGTGGGAACCTGATATTTTGACTCCTCTTTCAAGGTGATAGGTATCCTTTGTCAAGCAATGCCCACCTACACCAGCGCCAGGATAAAGAACCGCTCTTGTTATTCCGTCACCTTTTAAGCTGTCAATACCAGTTCTTACGTCATAGACATTTATTCTCATGGCTTCGCAATACAGCGCAAGTTCATTCATGGCAGCTATCTGTAAGTCCCTGAACGTGTTCTCTGCCGTTTTCGTTACTTCTGCAGCCGTGGCATCCATCGATATTATCTTGCCTTTTGTGAGGACAGGACTATAGAGCTCAACTGCGCGGTCTGTGCTTTCTTTGTTTATCCCGCCCACTATTCTGTCATGTTCCTGAATATTTCGGATTAGCCTTCCCACCATTACCCTTTCAGGAGCATGTGCAAGTGCGAACTCTTCACCAGGTATAAGTCCAGATTCTTCATTCAATATATCTGCAGCAAAACCCTTTGTGGTTCCGGGCGTGATCGTGGATTCAAGAACCACGAGAACTCCCTCGTTAAGATTTTTTCCTATCTGTCGGATACCCTCTTCGAGCGCTCCAAAATCAGGCTCCAGTTCTCCCTTATTTTTGAACGGGGTTTGTATGGCAAGCGTAACCGCATCTACATCTCCAATTTTTGAGAAATCACTGGTGCTTTCAAATTTTCCCTCTAAGCGGACTTTTTTTATCATGTCTTCAAGTCCAGGTTCTTCTCCTTTAAGGGGGCTTATCCCATCGTTGAGCATTTTTATTTTGTATCTTGAACTCTGGGAGGCTCTCTGGAAACCCCATACAAAATTAAAATGTTCTGCAAACAAGACAGCTGATGGGATCCCGACATATCCCATGCCTATTACTCCTACTTTCCGGATCGGGCCTTTCTTCTTTAATATTTCACCGAGTTTACTCATTTTAATCTACAGGTTTAATGGATGGTTCTAATAATAAACCACACGGATATTCTTCTCCCATCATTCCACAACCGTAAGCACATTTATATACATTTCAATAGTTAAAAGAACCTGGATTCATAAATGAAAATCATATCAATAATTGGCGCTCGCCCCCAGTTCATCAAATGCGTCCCTCTCTCCCGCGAACTTCGAAAGGAGCATGAAGAGATCCTGATCCATACCGGACAGCATTACGACCATGATATGTCAGATATTTTTTTCGAAGAGCTAAATATCCCGAAACCCTATTATAACCTTGGAATAGGTTCAGGCAACCATGGTGAACAGACGGGAAAGATGCTCACTGAAATAGAAAAAGTGTTAATAAAAGAAGAACCAGACATAATGCTGGTCTATGGCGACACGAATTCTACACTGGCAGGCGCGCTTGCTGCCGTTAAGCTTCACATCAGGGTGGCGCATGTGGAAGCAGGACTGCGCAGTTTTGACAGGAGTATGCCAGAAGAGATCAACAGGGTTTTAACAGATCATATTTCAAATATTCTATTCTGTCCCACGAAGACCGCAGTGGATAACCTTAGTAAGGAAGGGATCACTCAGGGTGTGCATCTTGTGGGCGATGTAATGCTTGATGCGCTTGAATATAATATAATAGTGGCCCGGAAGAAATCCAGGGTTATCGAGGAACTGGGGCTTGAGAAAAAGAAATATCTTGTGACTACGGTGCACCGTCCGGGCAATACCGATAGCATTGACAATATGAGAAGCATTATTGAGGCGCTGGGTGATTCGGGCATGCCCGTGGTGTTCCCTATGCATCCAAGGACTGAGAAGTTTTTGAAAGAATATGGGATGTTGGATAGAATACCCGGGAATGTGATCTTAATCAAGCCCCTCGGATATCTGGATATGCTTATGTTGATGGCTAATGCCAGGAGGATACTGACTGATTCCGGCGGGATCCAGAAGGAGGCGTACATGCTGGGGGTTCCGTGCATCACACTGCGAGAGAATACTGAGTGGGTGGAGACGCTGGAGGAAGGGTGGAATGTGCTGGTGGGGGCTAAGAAGGAGCAAATCAGTAAGGCAATATCTAACCTGGCGTCGATGGGAGCACAGCGGAATGTCTTTGGCAACTCCAGAGCGAGCGAAAGGATTTTAGATGTTTTAAGGCGTGAGATGCAGGTGAAGAAGGTCAAATAGGGAATATGGATTAATATAATTTAATAAAAAGTATTAATAAACGTTTAAAAACTATTCTAAATAATATATAATCTTAAAAACAAAAAAAATTAACTAAAATTGTCATAATCGTTAAATAATATAGTAAATATTCGGTTTTTAGGGAACTTCTATGAAACAAAACGAAATAATTTTAGCCCTACTTTCGCGGGCAAGTCCATTCAACCCGATCAATAATTTCAGCTACAGTGGGACTGCTGTGTTCATAAAACTCAGAATGATTCTAATAATTATTATGATGATAGCAATAACATCTTCTGATCTATGGCTAACATAAACATGACATTGAACCTGAAAAAACTTAATTCTGGAACAATATTTTCCTTGAAGAATTTTGTAAAATTTACTTTTGTAATCTTTGCGTTTTTCTTGATTTACCCTGTTTCAGTATCTTCAGCCCTTACAGATGCAAACCTTGTGGCAAATCCAGGCTTTGAGAACGGAGTACAACCCCATTATCCTGGACATTTGTAACCAGCAGCTGGGATACTCCTCTCTGGGACACAATATCACATTCAGGAGCACGATCCGTTCGAATGCAAATCGGGGGAAAAAAGAATAAGATAAGCGGAAATCCGCAAATCAGATCTAATAAGTGCGCAGCCTCTTTCAAATTATACACTTTCTGCCTGGGGAAAGACAAAGAATACAGGCGGTAATGCGCCTGCGGTAAGAGTTGTGGAACTTGATGCGGGCAAAAATATCGAGATTTTTTATATCCCCAACCACAGAGTTCACAGGCGCGCCTAGCAAAGCTCATGGTCGCCAGCTGGTGAAAATCCAGCATTAGAAAAGGGTTAGCCGCCACCTCAGAACTGAACCCCACACCCGGTCTAGTAATAGACCGATGTGAAGCTGGGGGGAAGGGATACCAGGCCGCAATACAATGGAAGTGAAGGTTATAAGCCCCGAAATTCTGATTGAATATCGCTTTTTTGGCACCTTTGATTTTCATAGGATGAGGGACGGGAAACCGTATATATCACGTGCTAAGTATTTAATTCTCGGCACAGAGAGGATGACGAAACAGCAAAAGGATTATGAACGCCATCGGTTTGCAGTAACATAGACAGCAGGGAGAAGATGACAAATATCATCGAGGCGCTTGGTGGATAATCAACCACAGAGTCGGCTATGAACTGCGGTTCATAAATGAACATGAAAAAATTATTAATGGTTGACATGTTTTATTAATATATCTGGTATAAGCAGAGTAGACCAATGTGTGCATGGGTCTTGAACTCGTCACAGAGTCTGGTTAACATCCCTCGAATAAATGAATGTACCTTAGAGTACGAATACCAGGATGTTTCTAATAATTCGTATCTCTGCTCATACCAGATGCCTCACATC
>JAGFND010000192.1 GCA_021409285.1 Candidatus Methanoperedens sp.
CAGCAGTCGAGAAAATAGTTACAGAACTTGATGGATTGGGTATGCTTTAATAATCTTGACTTTGATTTTAGCAACTGTGTCATGGGGTACCGGGCGATCCTGGCGATTTCTTCCCTTGTTTCAATTTGTTTTCTTGGGGTTGGCATAATCCCGGATGGTTCTCTTTTCATTCCTGATAATGCATTGACAAGTGGGGATCCTTATTTTTATAATAAAGAGATGACGCGAGAAGTGGCTATTAATAGTCAACTCTCTAAACTATTGGATGTTAAACCCGGAGATTATATTTATCTTGGCCTATCTGCGTCTTCACTTTTTAATTCCACACCCTTTAAGATAGTCTCGATAGTAAATGCTATTGAGTTCTCGAATGCGCCAGTTGCGATATTACATCTATCTGAGCTTCAGGCACTTACTGGTAATTTAATCGGCGACAGGGCCAATCTGATCCTCGCGCAAGGAAATGGTCTTCAGGGTCTTTTACAGTCACATTTTCCTGATGCAATTGTCCTGTCGGAATCTGAATTTTATGCTCGCAGCATTACTGAAGATAAAAGAATACTTGCAACATCAGTTGCTGTCATAATAGTGGTTTTAGTAATGGGTATTTTGTTCATTTCAAGTTCAATGATATTTTCAGTTAATGAGAAGCAAAAAGAGTTTGCGATCATGAGAGCTATGGGAATATCTGATAGGTCGATCATGAAGATCGTATTATATGAATCTATAATGATATCGGTGGTAGGCGGGTTTACAGGGTTGATATTGGGATATTTGGGAAAATATATATTAAATTCTGCGGCAGTTTCCTCTTTCCAGGTTAATGTAATATCTTCGACAAATCCATATATCCTCCTTATTGCTTTTGTTACTGCTCTCCTTGCCGGAGTCATTTCTGGGATCGTGCCGGCTTTTATGGGTAAACAGGCTAACATTGCCAGAATACTTGGGAATTAACTTAAATTGAAATGAAAACCTGATGGTCAACTGAAATGAGGAATTATTCTATTTATCAGGTCAAAGCAAGGAATCTTTACCATTTCCACAATTATTCCCGAATCAGGATAAGGTGATGCATATGACCGAGTATGCTGGTCCGGGCTGGCTCGCCATGAAAGCATTACAGCCTTTTGAATCGTGCAGGTTTTATTGCATGTGTGGGATTTTTCATGTTATTTGCAGCCTTAGATGAAGTGCACCAGGCATTTGTTCACGGCCGTGATGCGAACATAATGGACTGGTTAGCTGATGCTGTGGGGATTTTGATATCGAGTTATATATATTATAAGAATAAATAAGATTATTTAAGTAGGCATCAAAGGACGAAACGGCGCTGGAAAGTACATGCCATCCAATGGTTTGTTGACGCCATAGGAAATTTTGCTTATGCTAAACAAATGCCTTTTTTTATGTCTTGAGAAATATAAGGGGTAATGCGTTTTGACCTGCACATCCATTCAAATCATTCTCCTGATAGTGGACTGGAAGTGGATGATATTTTAAGAATGGCTGTGAAAAAAGGACTGGATGGGATTGCAATTTGTGATCATGACACAATTTCTGGAAGTTTCCTTGCACAAAAACGCGTAATTGAATTAAATTTGCCCTTGCTTGTAATTCCCGGAATGGAAGTTTCAACGACCATGGGTCATCTTATTGTTCTGGGTGTAAAAGAGAATATTCCGGCAAATCTAACTCCGAGTGAAACTATCTGGATCGCGAGGCAGAAATGCGGGATTGTTATTGCCGTACATCCTTTTAAAATGGGGGGCATCGGCAATGTGTACGGGCTGGACGTTGATGCTATCGAGACTTTCAATTCAAGATGTATATTTGGTGAGAACAAGATGGCAGAAAAGATGGCTTTAGAACTCAAGGTACCACAAGTCGGGGGTAGCGATTCCCATGTTCTGTCAACAATAGGTTCTGGATATACGGAGATAGATGCACAGCTTGATGAAGGATCTGTACTTGATGCTATCAGGAAAGGCAGAACCAGCTCTGGTGGAAATGTTGTCTCGATATACGTTGTAATATTACAGGCAATGCGTGGTATCATCAGGCGCGTGAAGAAAAATCTATAGAGTTGTTATCAGGCTCAATTCAACTCTCTTTCGTGAAAATGCAAAGGATTTATGTATATTGATAACAATTCGTAGTCCGGTGGTAAAATTACAAAAACGGAACTTCATAAAAACATGGGGGAAATAGGTGTCTTGTAATCATGAATTATGTGGGAACATCCAGAACGTCTGGCTCCCATATGAATTCAGGGGTCATCAAAAAGGAGTAAAAGCACATCCCTACTGCATACAGTGTGGAATGATCAAGAATATATCATCGGACAGGGCAAGAGCTCTTGGATACTATATAATTGCAGGAACAAATATTTATCAGGATAGTTAAAAAATACTCAAACTTATCTGAAAATGCAATTATAGGGGCCTTATAGTACCAGTTCTGAATTGATACTTTGATGTATGTGATAAGAGGAATTGCGCTAATAGTGGAGGCTATTGAAAAATGAAAGTTAAGATTTTAGGATTTTTTCAAGACATGCGCCGGGGCGAGCCCCAGATCCCAGACGAAGGCGCGCCTTCGGGCAGGGGAAGCAAGTTTCAATATACTTATGCTGGTGTCAGGAAAAGAATATGTCAAGGCTAATGTGCAGGATGAGGCGCGGGCGATCGTGCTTGCGACCGAGAGGTATGGGATGCAACAGCCTGATGGGCAGCCGGGGGGATGCTGGATGTGCCTGGATGGGAAGATGGGCGCAGAGTTCACTTTATCAGCCATGAACTGACTTTTTATAATTATTAAATCATAAATTATCCGGCGCGCGACATCAACCCCACGCAACCACCAAACGCAAAACAACCGATGAAATCAAAAACCGATAACAACGAACTCAAACGAACTCAAAACGAACTCTTATTGCGTGAGCCCGATGGAGGCGCAACCCACTGGCAGAGGTAAACCGACTTCGCTTGCTGTGGTTATAATTAATATATCTTGCGGTAAAAGAAGCCTTGCACCTAAATTATTTTTTTAAATAGTTCCTTTTTTGGCCCACACGTCAACCGACATATATTTATACGGTAAGTGACATACCGTATAACTCATGTTTCTAACATCAATAATGAAAAAGATCAAGGGTGACGAAGAAGGCGTAATCATAGCTTTCAGAAATAAGCCAAAAACAGAATCAAAGGATATGAAACGGTTCTGTAATCGTTTATATGGTTACAGAGATCATTCCCAGAAAGGAAAATATATCTATGAAAGAAAAGGGTTATTGGATGAAATACCCAACATTCTGATAAACCCAATAAGAAGCATAATAATCGTCAAGAAAAACGATGCTGAAAAGATACTTGAATTTTTGAAAGAGTTTGATGCAGAGGTATTTTTCAAAGAAATCAAACTACAAAAAGAAGACCTGGAAAAACTTGAAAATCACAAACCATGAGCACTACCAAACGTGATTGGTTTGAATATAATGAAGTGAAAACACGACGGTTTCAAAATTTTTTGGTTGTGTCTAATCTTCGGCTAAAATTCTCCTCTGACTGAGCTAATCTTGACCTCTGTCCTAATAAATATTAGGTTTTCTGATTTCATGATTATATTCTTAAATTCTTCATAATTTTCTTCCGAGCAATATCTGACAAGAA
>JAGFND010000193.1 GCA_021409285.1 Candidatus Methanoperedens sp.
ACTGGCAAGAAAATTCACAGAAGAAGAAATGAAGAAATTGAACATAATACCAGATTCTCTCCATCCCAAATGGAATTATACACTCATGTCTTCAAAAAGTTAAGTCGATACATTTGGATAAGTTATTTGTGCGCAGCCCCTGAGAGTACAACCTGAGTCCAGATCATACCGATAACGATTCCAAATGTGGTACCTAAAGACGTTGCTATCGTCTTCTTAATTTCACTTCCACTTGCTTCAGCCATATTCTCACCTTTTCACTGCATAATCAATTTCTATGAAATTCGCCTATCTTGAGTGCTAAAAAAGTTCTCGAGGACTATATCATTTCTGGGAGCATAAGAACAAACGCATGTTGTAGTAGAGTAAAGATTGAAGTTTTCAAAACATATTGATATGGTGTGACTCGCCACATCCGATATTCCTTCGATTTTGTAACGGTGTTAAATATAGCACATTGTATTCTTGTAGATTATACTATCAAGAGAAGGTTTTGTTTTGGGGGAATAGCGTTCAGAAAATCTACTACGTTAGTTATTTCAAGGAACATCGCCACATCCCAAATTTTATATATGCGTAGAAAGAGTATTTATATGCAGGAATGGAGGTTTCATGACAGAAATAGGCAGCTCTCATGTTAGCGATAATGTGTTGCGTAAATATGTTGCTGAACTAGTGGGTACATTGGCGTTGGTCTTTTTCGGATGCGGGAGTGCCGTGTTTGCAGGAAAATATATCGGCTTCCTCGGTATAGCTTTTGCTTTCGGCGTGGTTGTCCTCGTGATGGTTTATGCCATCGGTCCAATATCTGGGTGCCATATTAATCCCGCCATTACACTCTCCATGTTGGTTGCCAGGAAGATATCTGCCAGGGACGCAATCATTTATATTATCGTTCAGTGCATCGGAGCAGTGCTCAGCGCTGGGATACTTTTATTAATCGCTTCTGGAATGCCCGGTTATAGTTTAGCTCAGAATGGTCTTGGACAGAATGGCTATGATGCGTCCTCACCAGCAGGATTCACTTTAATTGCCGGTTTCCTTGCTGAAGTGGTTTTGACCTTTTTCTTCCTCTTGGTTATCTTCGGGGCGACTTCAGATGAGGCGCCCAAAGGCTTTGCTGGAATTGCCATTGGCTTTACCCTCTTCATTATCCATCTCGTAGGTATCCCGATCACTGGTACATCAGTAAATCCCGCCAGAAGTATCGGTCCAGCAGTCTTCGTAGGTGGCACAGCAATTGTGCAGCTATGGATGTTCTTGGTTGCGCCCATCATTGGCGGTATTATAGCGGCCATAATCTGGATGTTCTTGCTGGCACCGAAAAGACCAAGCGGCAGTTAAAGTTCATACCTGCTAAATATATTTGTTTGAAAATCCTGATACAAAAATCGCGCCTGATTTTCAGATTTTAAAGATTGATTTGTAATTTTTTTTGCAGCATCGCTAAGCCCATTTATTTACGTTTTGGAATAACGGGTTCTAAAAAGAACAAAAAGAATACAAAAAACACATAATACAGCGGTTCTTTTGAGCTGTATCCTAAGAATCCTAAGAATCCCAAAAATCCCCAAAACCAATGTAATTTGACTTTTCCTGGTTTATTTTCCATATTTTATCCTCTTTCTTATTTGGGCAGGTTTTGGGAGGTTGTTCTGGATTCTTATCGCTTTTTGAGAGCATAAGAACACCTATAGTCTTCAGTCACAGCATGGTATACCCCGTACGATGTACGAGGCCTGTATACAGTGTTTTTCAGAAATATACAGGATTATTTCCTGTCATATTCGTATGTATTATGAGCTGAGATGTACTTCTCTACGACATCAGCCACTACCGACAGAACCGTGATAACAGCTTGGAGCCCATAGATGATCTCCGCACCATTCCTTTAGGTGAGGGAATTCTTTCCTGAGAACCTTACTGGTAATACCTTTAATTTTCTTTGCAATAAAGCTAACGGAATACTTCGGTGGATATTTTATGAACAGATGTACATGGTCTGGATTGACTGCCATATCTATTATTTCTATGTTAAGCTCAACCAAGGTCTTTCTGATGATCGCTTCAGCCAGAAATGCAACCTCGCCAATCAATATCTTCCCCTGATATTTGGGTGAAAACACCATATGATCCGTCAGCAGGGATACCGTGCGCCTGTCGCAGCGAAGTTCTTTCTTTTTATCTTTTTCCATACATGATTGGCACTTTAACTCTTAATAATAAAATCCTATGGTAAGAGCAAACTGAAAGTATTCAGTTCTAAGGTCGGGTGGCGGGCTTCAAAGTAGGGCGACTCTAACGGTGCGCTGCAAGCCTTACTCACATGGCTTATCATTTCCGCAAAGTCGCCTGCACTAGATGATATTGTTACCTTAACCTGACGGTCTCATCGAAAATAGTGTAGGTCGTGATTATAGCAGAACGGACATATTCTCTTTACCTCCTTAATCCATATCGTATCCCTCTTCTTGCAGCATCTTTATCGTGAAATCGCGATAGCTCAGCCACTTTGCCGGGTCAAACTCCGCCGCATCCTGGTAATCGATGCCTTCATCTATTGCTTCTGACTTCGCATCCATCAACTGCTGCATGTACTCGTCTATCGAACCCTTCGCCCTGAGCAGATAGATCCGCGGTTTCCTTTTCTGCTGCGGTCTCAGGATCCTGCTGTATGCCTGGATCTGTAGGACGTATCCGCAATTATCACCACATTTGCCTGTGGAATGTTGAGTCCGGTTTCACCGCATGTCGTCGTCGCTAACAGTACATTCGTACCGTTGCTCTTGAAATCATTAAGAACCACGTTCCTGTTCTTGATTCCCTGCGAACCGATGAAGACATGAGACTTAATTCCCCTGGTCTTGAGTTCCTGCTGCATGAGCTTCTGGAAATCAGGTCGCTCCGAGAAGACGATTATCTTCTCTTCCATGGAGAGAGCTTCTTTTATCAAGTCCAATGTTCTCTCCTGTTTCGTGGTGACGCCGCCCGGCCAGAGACAGTGCTCGTTATTCGTTTTATTCGATTGCGGGATCGTGCTTGCGAACTGCAGTTGGGTCAGGTGTGCCAGTACAACCATCTGGTCGATCTTGTGGCCTTCGGGGCTTTCCTTTTCCAGCCGCAATTGCTCCTTGAACCATGCAGCGAATTCATCAAGCCAGTGTTTGTAATGCTTCACCTGCTCCGGTGACATCCTGATGAGCTCTGTGGATATCTCAGGCTTCGGGATCGTCACAAAGGCGGCCACCTCTGGCTCTTCCCTCTGGCGCCTAATGATCTTTGGCGACATCATCGCCCACCACTTTGAAGTATCCTTTATCTTCGGCATCTCCCTGGACTTCATGCCTTTGTCCAGTGTTTGTTCGAACTGCGGCGTCACCCATTCGATGGAAATGAAATCTTCTTTGAACTGCCTGGTGCCTGTGGTGTAGCCGCTTTTGTACCCGCGCTCGCTTGTCTGCTCGATTGGATTATGGTAACCGTAAGGATTTAGCTCCGTACCGTCTCCCCAGCCGAAGACAAGAAGGCTGAAGATATTGCGCGGATAATTGGCTATCGGTGTACCTGTGCTGAGAAGTTTGTATCTGGCTTTCAGCATCCTGACAGCCTTTGCCTGCTCGCTGTCCTTTGCTTTTATTTTATGGGCTTCATCCACAGCAA
>JAGFND010000194.1 GCA_021409285.1 Candidatus Methanoperedens sp.
ACTGCTTGCATGATTTCAGCATCGAGCATAATTGTCGCTCATAATCATCCTTCTGGCGATCCAATGCCAAGCAGGGAAGATATCGAAATCACGAAAAAACTGCATGAAGCTGGAAAAATGATGGGTATCGAATTGTTGGATTATGTAATCATTGGATTTGACAGGATTTATGGATTCAAGGAAAGTGGAATAATGTGATTGTTATGACAAAAGGCATAGGGGAAGGCCTGTGGCTCAGTACCGGATGATGAACTTATAATACAACATTGCGGCGCTGACCTGTTTGAAGTCGGTGTTGTAAAAGCAATCTCTGGCGGATATTCTGAGACAGAAATTCACTTCGAGAATGGCGAAAAGAAGACAGGCATTACTGTCATAGAGGACTTCGATGAACAATGGGTATTATGCGGCAAATGCAACGGACGCATCGAATATACTGCCGCTGTTGTCATAGAAGCATTCGAAAATCTGCATCTTCCAGAAACAAGGAGTGATTAAGTATGTCATGGGAAACATTCGTAGTCGGGACTCTATAAATCGCACCAGGTCTACCGGAAGAGAAGAAAGCGATGATCATTAAGGATTTCGAAATGCCAGTCCAAAATAGACTGACTTGTGAATATAGTCCAGAATGTAGCTGACATGTAGGGCTTTGTACTGTGTGCCCATTGTCATGATCTCAAGATTGTTCCCGAAAACCTGATCCTGCGCAGCTTCAGGATCCGCGAGGCTCTTTGCAAACTCATCTATTACTTCCTGGGGAACGCTCGTCCCCTGCCTGCCGAGCAGGTAGACATGTCTGGGGACGAGATAACGGGTAACGAGATGATCGAGATTCACCTCGATGTTGCCCTTCGGTCAAGGATCCTTGTGAGCGGCTGGAGCGGGGATGTGCCCCATGTTGAGCCTGCAAGCCTGTTCACGAGTGTATGTGAAGAGTCTGCTCGATAGTGAGCGTGGAATCAAAATCTCCTTCCTTATACCATCCTTCATGCCTTCCCGTCTCACTATTCTTTTGAACAGTAATGTATCTCGGACTCAATTGCTCCAGGAAATCAAGTCGGATTCTGCCGGGTCAAGTACAACAAAAGAGTTCCCGAACACCATGTTCACAACAGTAACCTCCGAAACCAAGGTATCCATCTCATACTCAGAGACCATTTAATTAGCCTGCTCTGAAGTATCCCTGTCAGAGTGGATGAAAGACAAACCGGACTCGGACATGCTATCTGTTATGCAGGTGATTATCCTGAACACATGAGAATCCTGATAGAAAAAGTTCTCAAACTTCTCGAAATCAACACTTGAAGATCTCAGCTTCTTTCCCTTACCCATCTTGCTCGCGCCTCTGTAGGCTTCGGCTACGATGGCTTGAGTTTTCCTGAAAAATCTGAGTGGATTTATGCTGAACATTTTAGTATTTTAAACGGCTTTAACTGCTAAAATATACCTTTAAGTGGTCAGTATTAAATCTATCGTTAATATAAGTACTTTTTTATGTAAATGGAGTATTTTGGAAGTTCAAACATATCCAAAAGAGCAAAAAACCCAGACCGCAGATAAGTTTCAGTAATAAGGCCGTCCTAACCATGAAACTTATGTTAGATGAGGAAAGGATTATAGTCGTAGAAAGGTGGATTCATATGCCGATCTGGAATACTGTAAAGGAGGTGGACAGGAATCCGCTTCCAGAGGAGGACTGGTAGTATCATGTGTCCATTAATCATACGGCGATGTGCGAGAGTACTGAGAACATCGAAGCCGTGCGGAATCTCGGGATATGGTACTTCCCTGAGCAGTAGGCGCGCATGGAGGTTCTGTTTTATGAGATATCGCAGGGTGAAGCCTACGAAGTGAAAAACTCTAATAGAAAGCAACGCAGGTTCGATATCAGTTCAGCCCCTGGATTTGCTGCTTATCGTATGCACTTTTCCCCTATGCTTTTGTGCTGAACTACTCTCAGAATAATGTAGGGTATAAGATGATAACCATGATGCTGCTATTTGCGAGACGCTGTGTGACTTGAGTTTTTTCAGCGCAAAGGAAGATGTAAATATTATATAGCACTCGACATACTGTTGTCATATAGAAACAAATTTATAGGAGTTGTCCTGTCTAAGAGCGGAAGTTGATTCGAAAGATTTTTTAATATTATCGAATCCAGAAATGATTTTGATGAGAGTCAGTAAAGATGGCTATCTGCAGAACGTGTAATGGTAAAGGTTCCATAAAATGTCCAAAGTGCAAAGGCACTGGTCGAGTTAGTGGTGGCATATTCAGTTCTTCATCCCAATGTAATAATTGCAATAGCTCAGGAGTTGTCAAGTGTGGAGTATGCCAAGGAAAAGGATTTATTTAATGCTAAAAAATACTGTATTTTCATATATTTATAATACGTCAGAAATTATTTCCATCTGGATGAAAAATCAAGATAAACTCCATACTTAACCAATAAAATACTCGTTTATCCACAAAATTACAGTGATTTATAATTTTAGGGTTTTGTCACCTTATTATTACATTGTCGTTATAGATGCTGGCATAATCTTTATAGGATAACATACAACAGAATAGTTTTGAAAAGACTTAAATTGATATAAATACTTAAATACGACAGGTTATTTGATTTAGTTAACCTCTTGGATATTGTAATGATTCTTGAGCTAACTTGAAAGGAGTGTAGTGAAGTTAGAAGAGTAATAAATTTATGAAAATTGGAAAATGTTTAATTGGTATTTATATAATTGCTAATGTTGTAATAATTCACGATGCTAACGGAAAAGCTGGAGATATTTTGATAAATAAGCAGGAAAGATGGTTAGAGTCTGGAAAACCTTGGACATTGTCTGAGGATTATACTCTTATAATTACCATTGTAGATCGTGAAAGAGTATTTGTTTCACTCTCAAAAAGTGGAGACTTAATTCATAGTAAGGGTGTATATCTAGAAAACCCCTATAGATATACAGATAATAAAACAGGCCAAGAAATTCTATATTTTTATGTGCAAAATATTAATAACAATAAAACCAGAATTGTGTCTATATTTCAATATTCTGAAGGTAGCAGTTCCTTCAAATCTACTCCTTTACCATTTTCCATTCCAACCCCAATACCTGGATTGAATTTAGTAGCTGATAGAAAAACCCTTTTAAAAGGTGAGGTTTGGAAAATGGGCCGAGGGTGGGAATTGAAAGCCAATTCTATAGACTCCAAAGCAAAACAAGTGGGGCTTGTTATTTTTAAAAATGGAATTAAATTGGACGAAAAACGTATAGCTGAAGGTTTGTATTATGATTTCCAAAAAAATTTTAGTACAAAAATTGAACACATTTTTACACAATCGGGAGTTGACTTTGTTTCTCTTACGGATACTTATATCTCTCCAGAAGATACCCAAACATTTATTCCAGATCCAACTAATAATCTGCAACAAGATACTTTGAAAAATGATGAGATATTCAACCCTTTTAATAATTATATACTAGATATTACAATATTAACAATCATGGTTACATTATATATGTTATTCGCTCTTAAATATTGGAAATAAAGAAAAGATAAAAAATATAAAAGCTACAATTAAGCTATATAAGTACAAGAAATTCTAAAAACCTACCTCAATTATTTTTAGATAGATACATGGTGAAC
>JAGFND010000195.1 GCA_021409285.1 Candidatus Methanoperedens sp.
GATAGTTGTATCAGAAATGCTCACACGGAACACAAGGATGAATTGGAGTCTTTATTATCTTGGAATTTCCAGTCGTTCAAAAATGTGGAAATTTCATCCGTTTAGAGTATAACTTGATTATATTTAAATATGCTGGAACTCGCACTCACAGAACTCATGAATCAGATCAGAACTTCTGCGAGTTCGACATTCTTATAAAGTTGAAGCGTATTAATCCTTTATTTTATTTTTTTTGCCAATGAGCTGTCGTCAATGACTCATCGTGCCTTCGTGAACTTCCAACAGACATCCGGCGCGCCCGATTACACTGAAAATTACGGCGGGAATTCTGTAACTATAACAGTCTGGGTTTTGTGAATATAACCCGCCGTGTTTTCTGATGTCATCCATCAGGTGACCTGTCGCTTCGCTCCGTGCGGGACGTTCGCAAGCTTGCGAACTTTCGGCTATCGCCGAACCCACACTATTCCTGCTCCAGGTTATTGCCGCAGACGCTTTGGAGATGTGCCTCCCTGTTCGTGTCCAGACGGGAAAAAAGGAGATTTATTTTTATAATCTCTTCCTATTTTATTTGCCTCTGCATGATGCGATCAGCAAGCAGCAGGTGAATTTTAAATAAAATTGGTTTTGGTGAGTTAAAAAACTCAACAGCGCAAGCAGTCGCAGGGAGGTCGTATCCCGCGAGTGCCGAAAATGCGCTACAACTTAAATGGAGTTGTAAGAATGTCTATAGAACCAAAACCAAAAATAACTTTCGCTCAGACAGAGCGGGAAAAGATCAGAGAACATTTCACCAGGCGTGCATCTGAAACACCTATACCCAATCCCTTCGACCAGAAATCGATGAGGAAGTGGGATGAATACGTGGCTGAGATGCATGAACTTGAGCGGCAGCTGCGGGAAGCAGGTGAGTCGCTATGAGCTATCCGAAATATGGCTGGGTCGGCAACAGGATCGCTGAGTCGGATATGGCTGCCCTATATAAGAGAAAGAAAGCCACACAAAAATCGATCACATCGATGGTGGCTGAAGCTGTCAGTCAATATGTCAAAGAGGTGGGGAAATGAATCCCCACCAAATGTCGAAAGAAAAAGCTGCATGGATGGAATTTCATTCATGTAATAGAAAAAATTGTGAATCATGTGAATCTGATGGTTGCAAATGTCACCCGTCAGGACAAACCGACTATGTTGAACCTGAATTTGGTTTCAGTTGGAACGATCAACAACAATCCAGCCCGTTGAAATATGAATCCAGAATAACTAGATATAAAGCAGCCCGTATTGCATCCATAACTAAAGCAGGAGGAAATCCGTTTAAAGAAATCCTGTATAATTCTAATGCATACGATCAAGTTAAATCACTCATGATCAAATTCAAGGTCATGGGGATAGATCGTCCAACTGTAAGAGGATGGCACTCATGCACCTCTCAGGAGAGAAGCAACATGATCGCTGATTATGCGTCTGGTATGCCAGTAAAAGATATCTGCGAGAAGTACCATGTATCTGACAGCGTAGTCTACCACAATGGAATTATCTATAGGAAACCGCCTGTTAGAACTGCTGAATTCCAGGGAGAGATACTGAAGATGTATGATGAAGGACATAATGCCTGCAACATCGCTAAGGCCCTCAAAGTTCATCCTCAGGTGACTCGCTACATTATCTTGAAAGCGCATCCTGAAATGACCAACTTGTCGGATAGAAGATTTGTGCGCCTGACCAAAGCTGATACTTATGAAGTCTTGAAGCTATTCCAAACCGGAATGATCATAGGAGATGTCGCAAAAATGACAAAGCATTCTAAGACCACTGTTGAACGGATCGTTGGACATATTCCAAGTAAGTCCTACAAGAAAAATGATGAAAAGGTTATAGATGAACTGCATACCTGCTGGACGTTGGGTGATAGCCTATCAGTGACCGCCAAGAAGTTGAATAGGGCTAAATCCACCGTCAAGTTTCACTTCGATAAATTCAAGAGATGTCTATGAAGTCTCTCTTTTTTTTCATTCAATTATTTCTAACGTCCAATAAAATATAATACATGGATTCACCTTCGAAATATACTGCATCACGATCTCTCTTGTGTACCGCTACTTGCGCTTCAATCATTTGTTGTATAGACATAATTCACCTCTACCGGAATAAGATTGACAGAGATAGTCTGAAATTCGCACTGACAAATCAATATTATAAAGCTCAAGTGCTGAATGGCCGTGCGAGAATAATTTCTCAAGATATACGCACAGAAGGTCACATGAGACCGTTACAGGAAATCAGAACAGGGATCAGAATACCCCCAGACCCCTCTAAACTATAATTTTTCATGTGGCTGCGCCCCTGTGGGCGGATGATCACTGGCGTGGTTTTAAATAAAATTATCAGGGGCGAATTATCGATAGTTCGATAGTTCGTGATTTAATATGAGTTTAAAAGAAACCTACTTCGGAAATTTAGGGAATGTAAAGAAGATGAATCATGGCGCTGTAATCATCGATGTTACGCGCAGGGGAGGAAGCGTGCTTTCTCCTTCATGGGATATGCTGAAGGAGTATAAAGCAGGAAAGATGACTTGGGATGGATATACCTCAAGGTTTTCACGGGAGATGGATAATCCTGTATGCAAAACTGAGATGCTGCGGATAGGGGAGCTTGCAAGGACTAAAGATGTATATCTTGTATGCTTTGAGCGCGTGGGTAATTGCCATCGCTTCTTGCTTGTGGATATGATCAAAAAGCTCATACTGGATGATGTCTGTAGGCGAGTGAATCGGCTTGTTACTGAGCGCCCGGATCTTGTGAAAGCAAGTTATGATAATATCGCAAAAGAGCTGCGTGTAGAGGCATGATCTCCATGCCAAATTATCTTTTGACGCATAAAGACCAGGAGCTCAGGGAAAAGTATGGTGACTATTGCCTGAAGTCCTTCCTTTCAGGTGAGGAGGCAAAGCCGTTCGAAGAGTTCCAGCGCGGGGTGAGAGTATGACACAAAAATGTAAGTCTGGTCGGCATGTCTGGCTCTTTGAAGAAGATGCACGGAAGTGCTGCAATGGTTTCAGGCGAGTCCTGGTGTTCAATGATCCGAAATCCTGCGATAACGTGGTCCTGGATCTCCTGCCCGGAGGTGTGTCCTATGGATACAAATGGGTGCCAGTATGATGGATTTCAGCAACAAAAGGCCGGTCAAGGTTCCACTCCAACAGGCATATCAGCACGATGGCGACTATGACAGGTGCGCATGCAGAAGAAGGAAGCTCCGTTCGGACAGGATATGCAGCACATGCAGAGAAATAGAAATATAGTTGTTCTTTTTTTGTCACTGAATTCTATCATCTATCATCCTTTCCCCCCTTGCTCTTCCTTTTCTTTCAGGTACGGCACGCCGTCTGTAGCCGGCGGATAAATGGGGCTAAAGCCCGATCAGGGGTTGACCATGCGCCGCCTGCGGGCGTGGAGTGGGCGCCTGCTGCGGCAGGTACTGCGCCGCTCTGCGGAGCGGTGGATCGAATAAAAAACCGTTGAATTCTCGATGCGTTGCTTCTTCCTTTTTCGCCATGTGCTTTTCGTTTACTATAAGCCAGATGTGCTGGGGTCTATGGA
>JAGFND010000196.1 GCA_021409285.1 Candidatus Methanoperedens sp.
AAATTCCCGCTCCCGGATGAAGTTGATATTTCCGGGAAAAAAATCCTGGTCGTAGATGATGTTGCAGATACGGGTGAAACTTACTCTGTTATTATGGAATATCTTCTCAAGAAGGATCCGTCTGAGGTCAAAACGGCTGTCCTGCAGTATAAAACACGTTCTTGCTTTATTCCTGATTTCTGGGGCAAGAAACTGGAAAAATGGGAATGGATAATTTATCCGTGGGCCAGATATGAAGACCTGAGAGGTTTTATTGAACGGAGCACGACTCTTCCCTTATCTTTTGATGAGCTCAGAAGGAAATTGAAAGATGATTTTAATTTAAATATCTCAAAGAAAGACCTGGCAGAAATATTAGAAGACATGCAAGAACTCGGAGAATTGACGAAGATAAAAATAGGAAAACAGATCCTGTGGGTAAAGCCAGCAAGAGGGAAATCCGAATGAATACCAGAATCCATGTCATTGTTTCAGGAAAGGTGCAGGGTGTATTTTTCCGAAATAGTACAAAGGATAAGGCAATAGAACTGGATATTACCGGATGGGTGAGGAACCTCGGAGATGGAAACGTTGAAGCAGTCTTTGAGGGAAAGAAAGAAGATGTTGATGAGATGGTAAAGTGGTGCCGGGAAGGTCCAAAATACGCTGAGGTAAAAGATGTCAAATTGAGGGTTGGCGATTTTACGGGTGGGTTCAGGGGATTTGTAATTTTAAGGTAGTATGTATTTATAGGGAGAATCCCAATTTTGGGACATGAATACAATATTAGAACCTGGGGAACGCAGCAGCTTTATCCATACAGAAAAGAAGCCCAGAAAAGTGCAGAAAAGAGTAATAGTAAGCAAAGGGGAAAAATCATTGCATATGCAAACTTTGCTTTCAGGCATGATAAATGTAGGGGATGAATTTATAGTGGATGATGAGAAGTCAGGCGAAGCATATCACGTGTCTGTAAGCTCGATCGAAGTCGGAGATAAAAGGCAAGAAAGTGCCCAGGCTGAAGAGATCAAGACAATATGGGCGCGGGCCATTGACGAAGTGATCGTAAAAATCGCTGTAAGCCGAAAGGAAACCACGAAGTCATTTGAGATGAAAGTGCCAGGTGACAGGGAATTCATTATTGGGGATAAAGTGGAGGTCAGTGGACGCAAATTGAAGATAGTGAGGATAAAGATAAGAGATGGCGCTTTCAAGAGCAGAAACGGCATTTCTATCATGGCAAAGGACATCAAACGTATTTATGGCGAATCAGGGGAAAAAATACCAATGGTCCTTTCTAAAAAAGGCGAACGAGTTGTAATCAAGAAGAGGGATTCGGTATGGAGTTTGAAACGTTCTAAAACTGAACCAGATGCAATAAAATCGTAATTACAATAAACTTTACATATCTATATCTGTATACTACAAGATAATGAAACAACCCGCAGTCCTTGAAGAAAAGGTCAATCGATACGAGAGCATGATGCGAAAAGCACTTTCTGCTTTTGAGATAGCACCTGCAGATGACACCCATATGAAAAGGGTGGCAGATGACTATTCAACGATGGCAAATAGCTATTATGACGATGGGGTTTATTTCATCAAAGAAGGGGACCTTGTGAATGCACTTGCATGTTTCAGCTATGGCTATGCATGGCTTGATGCAGGGGTGAAGCTTGGAGTCTTTAAAGTAAGTGACAAAAGTCTGTTTACGATTTAAAAGAGGATTAAAAATGTCAAATTATATTGTTACACTTGAAGCCGCATGGCTTGTGAAGAGCGTGGAAAAAGTGGAAGATGCAATGAATATAGCGATATCCGAAATTGGAAAATTACTCAATCCGGATCTGAATTTCGTTGAGATAGAAGTTGGTTCAACAACCTGTCCTGCCTGTGGTGAGGCTTTTGATAGCGTTTTTATGGCGGCGGGTACTGCACTTGTTGGCATATTGCTTGAGATGAAAGTGTATGATGCGGAAAGTGAAGAGCATGGGGCAAGGATAGCTAAAGCCACTATTGGCAAGGCTCTAAAAAGCACTCCACTTGACATCATTGATGTGGAAGAATTTGAAGGAAGCTTAAGAGACAAGAAGAAGAAAAAAACATCGGAAGAATATTGAAGCTTGCAGCTCTGGTCTCAGGTGGAAAGGACTCATCTTTTGCAATATACAGGGCATTGGAGGAGGGCAATGATGTCACAGACCTCATTACGATAAAGTCAGAGAACGAAGATTCGTATATGTTCCATTCTGCAAATATCCATCTTACGGAGCTTATCTCAGAAGCCTGTGGAATTCCCCTGAAAATCACGATATCATCAGGTGAGAAAGAAAAAGAGCTAATAGACCTGAAAAGAGCTCTAATAGGTGTAAAAGCAGAAGGCGTTGTTGTCGGAGCCATCGAATCAGAATACCAGGCCTCGCGTGTAAGGCGCATCTGCGATGAGATTGGATTAGAGATGTATGCGCCGCTCTGGCACACAGATCCTGAACTCTTACTTAGGGAGATGATCAAATGCATGGATATCAGGATGGTAAAAGTTGCTGCCGCAGGTCTTGATGTGTCATGGCTGGGACGGCGCTTTGATGAAAGGATGATCGAAGATCTGAAGGCGCTTCAGCGGAAGTACAGGGTGCATATCGCCGGGGAAGGGGGCGAGTATGAGTCGCTGGTGCTTGATGCGCCTTTTTATAAGAAGAGGATAGACCTGATAGAGACAGAGAAGGTGTGGATGGGGGATTACGGGGTCTTGAAGGTTAAAAGCGCCAGGCTTGCTGAAAAAAGCTGTTAATAAATAAAAATGGAAAAAGTGTATATCACTTTTTCATAAAAAATTTTTTCACTCTTCTTCGTGGTCATTTTCTTCATTCTTGAGACCGCGATTGTACCTGCTTTGCGTGGTACTCTTTTTGTTTTTCACTTCTTCGTGATGTTCTTTTTGGTCGTGCTCTTCCTCATCTGAGATCAGTTTCACAGAAATGATCTGGTCTCCGGTCACACTGATGCTGTCTTTGGTTTCCAGATCATGATCCTTGCTTATTTCATAGTTGTAAGATCCTGGAACTACATTGGTAAATATTGCCATACCGGTTTTATCTGTCTTTATGGTAATTTTGCCAAGGGATACTTTTGCATTCTTGATTGGATTACCTTTTTTGTCATCAGTTACAACAAATTTGACCGTTGCCTTTTCTGTGGGCACAGGGGGAGGATTTGTTGACTCTGACGTTACGGTTATTGACACTTTTGCTACATTGCTGTCAAGCTTTCCATCATTCGCTTTATAAGTGAATGAATCCGCTCCGCTGTAACCGGTATTTGGAGTGTATGTCAGTGACGGTGCCGTCCCTGAGAGTTTTCCATTGGTGGGATTGCTGACTGCAGCAAAGGTCAACGAGTTTCCGTCAGGATCAATGGCAGTAAGAGTTACTGCTCCGGGTGTTCCTGCGGGTATTGTAACTGCCTGGTCATCAGCCACCGGAGCTTTATTTACTGACGCTGACGCTACGGTTATTGACACTTTTGCTACATTGCTGTCAAGCTTTCCATCATTCGCTTTATAAGTGAATGAATCCGCTCCGCTGTAACCGGTATTTGGAGTGTATGTC
>JAGFND010000197.1 GCA_021409285.1 Candidatus Methanoperedens sp.
ATTTATCATCTTTTGAATGGATGGAATGGTCATGGTAGCCCGATCAATTTGTCGGATGTGAGGCTAATAAGACCTGCATAAAATCAATAATATATTTTAAAGTTCCGATGATGGAACTAATATAGGAACAACTTGTATGTATATCCATTATTCTTAAGAGATTCAATATATGAGATACCTTGTTCTCGATTCATGCCGATTTTAGTGGCTTCTGATATTACCTTCTCAATACTTGCTCCCCTTCCATTCTGATTATTCTTGATAATTGAGATGATGAAACGTATTCTGTCTTGCTGACTATGTTGATATTCAGGTGGTGGTTCAACAATATATGTTACTATACAGAATGATAACAATCAACGATCGTTGTCTTTAAAAGAGTCAATACCACCTGACTGGAGTCTAATACAAATATCTGATGATGCAGACACGTTTAAGGCGAGCACCAATGAATGGGCATGGTTTCCAGTAGAAAACAATACTGTCAAAACTGTGAAATATAGAATAACTATTCCTTCTGGTACAACCCCGGGAATGTACAATATCAATGGTAACATTAAACAGGTGAAGGTACAATAAGTAGTGTTGCAAAAGATTCCATACAGGTTACCTTATCACCAGGCAGTGGAAGTAGCATTGAAGAAAACATTAGTAGAGGTGAATAGAATGTATTTTGAGAAGGCAGGCAAAGAAAATACCCAAAAGACTCTGCAAATTGCTAAAGAAGAGGCAGTAAAGAGAGGAATAAGCCATATAGTTGTGGCGTCAACGTTTGGAGAGACGGCACTTGTCGCTGCTGAGATGCTGAAAGGCACAGGAATAAAACTTGTAGTAGTTACGCATAATACAGGCATTAGAGAGCTGAATCTTCAAACTTTTGACAAGGAAATAAAAAAGAGAATCGAGAATATGGGTGGAAAGGTTCACACTGGAACAATGGTTTTACGAGGTCTTGGTACTGCACTTAAAGAAAGAGGCAATCAATCTTATGAACAGATAGTCGCTGATACCCTGAGAATCTTTGGTCAGGGAACAAAAGTTGTAATTGAAATTGTGGCTATGAGTGCGGATGCCGGATTGATTCCATTCTCAGATGTTATTGCAGTAGCTGGAACAGGCAGAGGAGCAGATACTGCTGCCGTCATTAAGGCAAATTCCTCAAATAGATTTTTTGACATTAAACTAAGGGAATATCTGGTTAAGCCCGCTGATTTTTAGGGTGTTCCACCAGTTCAATCAACACACCGTCAGGATCTTTGAAGGAAGCAAGGGTCAACCCGCCTTCCAATTGTACAGGCTCTTAATAAAATAAAACTCCTTTTTCTTTTAAGTCAGTAACCTAATTTTCCAGGATTATTCCCAAATCATTCCCAGCATTCCATTACTTAGATCTAAGTGAATTGTCTAAAAAAGCATAGGGCAAAGTTTGGGAAAAACCATTTAAACCTAATAATCATGAAAGTTATTTGGTGGTATTATGTTAAGCGGAGTGGGTGGGGTATTATTCGATATTTCCCCTGGGATGAGAAGGAATGTCGCCATAATCGCTGGCTTAGATGAAGCATTGCCATGAAGCAGGTAGAAGAATGTGACTGGATAAATGAAAGAGAAGAAAAAAAGAAGACTGGTAAAGGAAGGCCATATAAGATATATTCGCTCAAAGTCGGGTTCAATGATATCATCGCCCATCTTGAGAAACATCGGAAAGAAGATTTTAATGAGGCAATGGCAACCATTAAAAGGCTCAAGGAATTTGGAAACGATTAATCTTAAAACAAGATATGAACTGAAAAACGGTTTCATGATGCTATAGTATATGTATACCATGAAAGTGTAAAAGGATATTATCAAGAAAACAAACCAGTAATAAATTCTGGCATTTAATCTTGAGGAGTTAATAATGGTAAAGATAATGCACGCACAAACCGTGCTTACAACGGAAGATATCGAAGCTCTTAAAGAGAAAACAGGCGAGACCAACACGAAAGATGCATTGGCAAAAGCAGTTACACATTATCTTGAGTGTGAATATACCGAAGTTCAAGATATGTGGGCCAAGAAACTTGAACGAGTAGTAAAACGCAAAAAGAAAGAAGAAGAGCCTGAATAATCACCTCGCTATCAGTGCCAGCCGTTCAATGAAATTAAGAATATCAAATTTTCGGAATAGAATTCAGCCGCAAGATAGTGATATGCGTTTATATCTTGTATGAAAGAACGTTTTTTTCATATTTATCCATGAATCATTTGATTCATGGTCAGATTCCTATTCGTTAAAAAAGCGGAGGGTTGGCTAAATAAAGCAGAAGAAAAAATAATTCTCTCATCCAGCACTTCTTTTTCGTTCAATCAATATCCCTGTTGCTCCAGAAAGTCCTATATAAGTGCAGTCCGTTGACTTTGTGGTAGTATCAATGCTATTATTAATGATCCAATAGTAATCACTGCTTCTTAGTGGTGACTGACTGTTCTCTTTGAAATAATCACAGTCGGCATTGAGGTCACCCATTAGAATGAAGTCCCCTTCACCCTGATAGATCAATCATACAGAAAAAAACCAGCGATAAGCGTACTATTAGCACTTTCGGTCATTAATATCTTAACGGCGCCGGGGTTGCGAACCCCAGACCCCGGCGTATGCGCCGCCGTTGGCGGGGGTTAGCATGAAATCTTCAAGACCCAGTAAACGATCCTCAACAATTTAGCAGCCACCACATTCAATGCAGAATCAAAAGCAACGGCATACTTGCTGAGGCTGAACCTGGCATCTCCGCCGCTCTCGATGCCCTCAAAGCGCAGGATGCAGTGGCCGAGGCGGGCTGTGCCGTTGGAGACGAGGTTGAGATTGTCGATGTAGCCAGAGGCGTTATTCATGGAAATGGGGCGGAGGGAGAAGTTGTCGAAGCAGCCCGTGGAAAGTGAAAAATTTATAACTTATTTTGCTTTTTGCCCTTCAGTTTTTGAACTTATTTTTGACGGGGATATATATTGAATTGTATCAACTCTGGTTTTTATTTCGATTAATTCTGATTCCATTTTGGTAAGCCTTTCGTCAAAATGGGCTTTCAGATCATCCCTCTGTGAATGAATTTCAGATGTAATCTCTATTCTACTCTGGTCAATTTTTTGTCCCAGTATGTCTCCCAATCCAACGATTTTCTGGCTGAGATTGGTATTCATTT
Organism: Candidatus Methanoperedens sp.; assembly: GCA_021409285.1. Classification (GTDB taxonomy): domain Archaea; phylum Halobacteriota; class Methanosarcinia; order Methanosarcinales; family Methanoperedenaceae; genus Methanoperedens. The sequence goes on from JAGFND010000197.1 coordinate 3,183, forward strand.
CTCTCATATATCTTGCAGCTGCATCCATTCTATCATATGTTGCTGTGGAAATATCCTCATCTCGGATGATTTCAAACGTTTTGAACTTATGCGTTGGACTTTTGTATTTTATATCGATTTTTTCTACGCGTATCGGATACTGATTAATGTTGATTTTTTCAACAAATTCTTTGATTTTAGTTTCTTCACCTTCACAGATAACATGCACTGTCCCATCATCAAGTTTTTTTACATATCCATTAAGAGCTAGGTTAAAAGCCATTTCATCTATGAAATCTCTGAAGCCAGCTTTTTGCACCCTTCCATGGATTATGATATCAGCTTGTTTATCCATCTTATATCAGCATCTTTTTTGAAAGTATATATAGGTTATTCCCGCTTTC
>JAGFND010000198.1 GCA_021409285.1 Candidatus Methanoperedens sp.
GCATCAATGAGCTCCGCCATGTGCTGGCTTGCCTTACGGATTCGCTGAAGGTAGTCTTTCCCTTGTTCGTCCAGTTGATTGGTGTAGTCTTCAAACAGCACCTGGCTGAAGCCGTCGAGGCTGCGCAGGGGGGCCCGAAGGTCGTGAGAGATAGAGTACGAAAAAGCTTCGAGTTCTTTATTGGCGGCTTCGAGATGAGCGGTGCGTTCGATGATACGCTGTTCAAGTTCTGCATTGAGTTTACGAATTTTTTCTTCTGCATGCTTGCGCTCGGTGATGTCACGGATGTTGCATTGAATCACCGTCTTATGATCCACCGAATAGAGGTTGCTAACAAACTCCACATCAATATGCCGCCCCCCTTTGGCTTCAAGCGGTAAATTTTCGTAACGGATATATTTTTCGCTCTGTAATTTTTGGAAACCGACCTGGTTTTCCGCAATCTGCTTGAATAAGCCGATATCCCAGAGTTTCTTCCCCAAGAATTCATTGTGAGAATAGCCCAACATCTCTATCAAATATGGGTTAACGTCGGTGATTTGCCCTGTGTCTGCATCGAGAAGCAATATTCCATCTTGTGCCGTCTCAAAAAGGCGCCGATAACTTATTTCAGAATTCCTGAGCATTTCCTCTGCATGCTTGCGCTCGGTGATGTCACGGATGTTGCATTGAATCACCGTCTTATGATCCACCGAATAGAGGTTGCTAACAAACTCCACATCAATAAGCCGCCCCCCTTTGGCTTCAAGCGGTAAATTTTCGTAACGGATATATTTTTCGCTCTGTAATTTTTGGAAACCGACCTGGTTTTCCGCAATATGCTTGAATAAACCGATTTCCCAGAGTTTCTTCCCCAAGAATTCCTTGTGAGAATAGCCCAACATCTCTACCAAGTAAGGATTAACGTCGGTTATTTGTCCTGTGTCTGCATCGAGAAGCAATATTCCATCCTTCGCTGATTCAAATAGGCGTCGGTAGCTAGTTTCAGAAGCCTTCAACGCCTCCTCAGCCTCCTTGCGCTTGCGCCGCATATCTATAGAATTACCATTTGACCTTCTTGCCTGACCAATTTTTTCCATGTCCATCGTTATTTACCTCCTTCGAATCTGCCTGACCTTAACCTAATATGCTCCCTTCCAACTTGCTTTAAAAATTTGGTATTGGACAATATTCTGTGCTATATTGTTAATCAATAAAATTGGGACTGACAGGAGGAAAGAAATGCACAAGGTTGTTGAAAATGTGAAACCTGAATTTATCGTTAACAAAAAAGGCAATAAAAAGGCTGTTATCCTCAGTCTTAAGGAATATGAAAACATCCTTGAATTACTTGAAGACTTTGAAGATGCTAATGACCTTCTCAGGGCGGAAAGAGAAGCAACATCTTTTATTCCATACGATAATTTCCGAAAAACCTGGCTAAAAAATTGAGCTATAAAATCATAATCGAAAAAAAAGCCTGCAAAGAAGCAGAGAAAATTCCGGCAAAATATCGAACTTCCATTGACAAAGCTATCCTTTCCCTGACTGCCAATCCAAGACCTTTCGGATCCAAAAAGCTCACGGAGAAAGAAGGATACCGCATCAGGGCAGGCGACTATCGCATCCTTTATACAATAGATGACGAAGCAAAGGTTGTCGTTGTTTACAGAATTAAAATTAAGGGGAAATCTACCTATAGATAACATCTTGTTACGCCCCTTTAAATTAGTAATACTTCCCATTTTTCTTAATTTGTGATTTCCAATTGCCAATTTCCAATTTTTAAGAGATCCATTGTCGTTGATAGATTTTTTCATTCAGAAAGATCTCCAAGATTTGGGGATCGAATTGCCTCCCATTATTGGCCATCACACAGGCATACCCCCTCCTTGCCAAGCCTCTGGGCAAGTACGGAATAGATTATCTTTTCATCATCGACAATTAACAATCGACCCAGAAAGGGGTTTAGCATTTATTTTGATCCACTACGTATAAAATAATTCCTAATCATCCCCCTTCCCCATCAAGGGGGAGGGGGATGATTTTCATGGGTTCATTCGCCTCTCAACCTGTGGCCATTTTCTTCGTTTTCTCCCCGCGCCTCTGCAAGAAATGGATCTTTTTCTCTTTCCAGAGACATTTCCCATTCGGCCCGTTTGAGTGTTGCGGCCAGTGAGTCTCCTTTCTCTGCCGTGGCTGCGCCAAGAGATAGATTCAAATGCAGGTGTGCATAAGCTCTATTTTGAGCCATTACACTGTATCTGATACGCCTTAAAATTTCCTTCACAGTTGCGGTATCAGTACCCGGAAGTAGCACTGCAAACCCATCCTCCTCAATCCTGGCCACCACATCCTCAGCACCAAAAGCGTCCCTGAGCACCAACACCGTTAGCCTTAACATCTCGTTCCCTGCTGCCTGTCCCTGGATATTATCCATAGCCTCTTTTCCATCCACGTCTGCCATCACAATGCTCACAGGGAACTCCCCTTCGCGTTCAAGCCTGGCCATTTCTTCTTCGAAGTAAGCACAGGGGTAGAGACCTGTCAAAATATTGTGGGTGCTTAAATATCGAGATGGTTTGTCTGTTTCGATTGGCTTCTTTTGTTTCCAATTCAGGAACTCCATAAAGGCCATTTACCAATCCTCCTTTAGCTTAATCTTTTACCTACCCTTCAGCTCTCGCACCTGCCTGCGCAGGCAGGGGTGATGAATCCATCCTGGGAAATCACTTTAACAATCTCCTCCTTCAGTTCGCTGAGCTGGAAGGGTTTTGCGATGAGTGGATTGGTTACCGAGTCAATAAAGGTCCTTGTCTCATCCCCCAGGGTATCACCGGTTAGAAAAATAATTCGGTCTGTCAACGAGGGACGCTTCTCCTTCACAACGCGGTAAAAGTCACCTCCCCCCATCTCAGGCATTTTGATATCACAGATCACAAAGTCAAAGTCTTTACCTTCGATGATGCTTAAGGCTGTTTTCACCTCGGCAGCCGTCTCCATCTCATACCCCTCATGATTTAAATATTTTGAAACCAAGTTGACGATCCTAAGATCATCATCGATCACCAGTCCTTTCAACCCCCCGAAATTTCTCTCAACACATTTCTCTCTATCTATTTTCTTTTCCCCCTTAATCTCATTGATCGGGAGGGAGATGATAAAGGTTTCCCCTTTCCCCCACTCGCTCTCCACCTTCAAAGTTCCACCGTGCTGAATGATCATATCGTGTGAAATTGAAAGACCCAGTCCAGTCACTTTTCCTTTGGTAGTGAAGAAGGGGTCGAAGACTCTGGGTAGGTTTTCTTCTGTTATTCCAGGTCCATCATCCGAGACAACCACTTCTATCTGCCCATCCATTACATGTGTTCCAACCCTGATTTCACCAAATCCATGACTCTCCGTGATGGCCTCTTCTGCATTATTGATAAGACAGAGCAAGACCTGCTGAATTTGTTTTGGATCAGCCAGGGTTGAGGGAAGAGAAGAAGCCAATTCTTCCACTAATCTAATCC
>JAGFND010000199.1 GCA_021409285.1 Candidatus Methanoperedens sp.
AGCGCATGTGGTTGAAGCAAGCACTGCTATTACAAATATGGAAATTGTCGAGGAGGGGCTGTACTGTTCGGTCACGATTCCATCGCTTCCTGTGGGAACAGTGGGCGGAGGGACAGGTATCGGTGCACAGCATGAGTGCCTGAGCATTCTTGGAGTAGGAGGTGCAGGTGACCCGCCCGGTGTGAATGCAAAGAAGCTTGCAGAGATAATTGCAGCTGCAGTTCTGGCCGGTGAAATTTCACTCATTGGTGCTCTTGCCGCACGGCATCTTGCAAAGGCTCATGCTAAGCTTGGGAGATAGACTGTATTCCGCTATTTGAAAACATTCACAAGCGCAACTCTTTCCAGAACAAGCTCGGGTATTTTCTCCTCACCGGCAATATCGATTTCCTCTTGCGTGATACTAAAGACCTTCATGATCGCTTCTTTTTTGGATATATTATATTCAAGTACTTCCGCTCTCGATATTTCCTCAAATGCTGACAGGTCAGGCTCCCCTCCGACCACGACAAGCGCCACGTTATTCTGACCCGCATGTATTCCCAACCGTATGGCTTTATTGATCTGACGCGTTCCTGCAGCATAAAGCAAGATTTCTTTGGCGAGGTCATTTGCTATATTGGTTTCATTCCTGAATGAATTCAGGGCCTTTTCAACCGCAAACCTGATATGTTTTTCACCTGCCAGTTTATCGGCGTCAAGCACCTGTATGGCCACATTATTCTTTTTACCGAATATCTTGAGCTTTCGTAAAAATCCTTCAAGATCTTCGATGAATACAGTTCCTTCGATGATATGGATCATTGATTCTTTCACGTGCTTTTTCATAATAAAAGATAGCGATTATTCGGATAATGATCTGAATTTCACTATTGGGCATACCATGGTGCATTTCCCGCATTTTATGCATTTATCACTTGCTCTGGCAGTGCCATTTACACTGATCGCATGTGTCGCGCACTGCCCCATGCATATTCCGCATCCTGTGCATAAGAGGGCCCGTCGTATGGTTCTTTCTGCAAGCCCTAACCGCAACCTTGCTTTTTCTTCATCCAGCGCCCGCGCCACTAAGGTTCCGCTGGCATAAACATGAACAGTATCATCCTCGTTCTGTGCAAGGATAACCCCATCAGTTGAACTTACGCTCCCGATCATTCTCATAAAACCCGTCTCTTCGATCAGAGGCAGGTTCAAAGGCGCACCAAAACTTCCCTCTGCCGTCACTCCTCCAGTTTTGCATGGTCGATATCCAGAAGTCAATACAAAGTGGACAGGCTTCTTTTCGTATTTCGGGGCAAGGCAAATCCCTTTTTTTTCTGCGATCATTTGAATGGATTTTGGAAGGACCTGCCAGCGCCAGAATCCGTATCTAACCCATTCCTCTGGTAAACCATTTCGCATTGCATAAGAATAGAGGTAGGTTTCAAGCTTTTCTGAAAGTTCAGGATGGATTTCCCGAAGCCGCAAAAAATCCGCCATACTTGCAGAAGGACACAGCCAGCACCCGATCCGGTCAAATCCTTCTTCATATAAGGGATTATATTTTGCTTTTTTTGAGAAAAGATATAACCATACATGAAGAGCGGTCCAGTTCTGAATAGGGGTCGCTGCGATCTGGTTCCCTATCCATGGGTTTTTCCAGATGTGATCGCTGTTCGCCCGTATTTCGCTTTCATATTTTCGCTGTCCAACGAATGTCAGGCAGCCATTCTCATAATTATTCTCTATTACCTGCGTAATTGCGCCAAGTTTGCAGACTTTGCAGCACCATCTGGCTTCAACTGTGGGAGGCCCGAAATTGTCGATGGATTGCCAGAAAGCATCTTTTGATGTATGGATTTTCAACGGCAGATTAAGTTCTTTTGCTATCTGTTTTACATTATCCACAGTCTCCTTGAACTCAAGACCCGTATCAGCAAAAAGAATATCGAATTCATGTATCGAATCACGAACAAGAAGAAGTGTAACAAGACTATCTTTCCCGCCGGAATATGAGACTGTCACCGGTCTTCCTGTTGTTTCAGCGACGTTCTTAATGAAACTGTGCGCTTTTTTTTCCATTTTGTCCAGGATATATTTATTTGCTGCCACGGCATTATCCCATGTTCTCTGGTCGGGGCATATGCCCTCATCAGCCTGCGGCCACCCATTCCAGCGCGTTTTTACCGCCATCCCTTTTTCATGGCTAAGCATCCTTTCTGCTGTCATCCGCGCCCTTCCTGTTGCGATAACTTCTTTTTCCGGCGTCAGGATAATTACCTCATCATTCTTTGAAATACTGGAGTCAGCTTCATTTACCCCGGGTGCAAGGACCGAGGCTCCTTTTATGATAAAATTCACTGCGCCTTTATCCACAATTATCGATTTCGTGCCCGTCGCAAGTCTTCTTGCTCCAACAAGTCTCGGAATGAATACCCAATCCATTTTTTCAAGCTCAAAACGAAGCGTTCCCATGACCGCACCGTCAAAGACAACTTCGTCCATCCTGTCTTCGTATGGAGCTTTGTTCAATACTACAAGTTTACCCTGGGGTATGAGGTCTATCCCGAACTGCTTTTTTACAGTCCTGTTTATAAGATCGATATCATATTTAAAAGCCGGTCTTATATCACCGGGTGGGGTAATATCGATTTTTCGTGTGGTATTTCCGCAAGCGCATGTTTTCCCAAGGACTGGCAGGTTGCAGGAAGTGCACCAGTATAGCAGTAATTCGCCAAGGTAATAGGGCATGGATTCTTTCTTGTTGATGGTACTATATATACTTGCCAAGTTGTTCCTGTATTAGTTCCATGAACGGACATCATAAATATAGTTATTTCGAATAACGCCCACCCCCAACCCGCTTATTACAGCACCACCGAATAATGTTAATGATTATCAGGTTTAAATGGTTTTTCCCAAACTTTGCCCCAGATTTCTTATTCATCCCATTGTACTAAGATGTTATAATACTTCTCAGAGATCTTTAGTTTTTCCTGGTTTTCAATTATATCCCATTCACGAATTGTTATATCTGGGACGTGAGAAATTATGGCTTTTTCGGAAAGCAACACTCCTCTGGATTTTACACATAACTTTAGCACGTTAATTTTAAATCATAGACAACCTCTTAGCAAAAAATGGATTTGAGATTTAAAACGGATGAATCAGCAGCAGAAGGCCTGACCATGCGTGTTCTTGTCACCGTGATCCTTTTTTGCGCGATCCTTGGATTATCCATAAAGGCAGGATCTGATTTCATAAATGAAGGAAAGGAGAAAAAACTCCTGGATCAACTTGATATTATTGAAAAACAGGCTGCTATGATGTATACGCAGGGAGGAGCGCGTGAGATCGGCCTTGAGGCCTTGTTTTTTCAGGAAATTTTGCATCTCAATTAGATACAGAACGCCTTACATCGCTAGCTCAATAGTTTAGTGATATTATAGGAGCACGCGCACAAAGACATAAGTGAAAACCGATCCGCGTGCGATCCTCTTTATTCGCTAACT
>JAGFND010000002.1 GCA_021409285.1 Candidatus Methanoperedens sp.
ATGCCCAGGACGGGATCCGAACCCGTGACCTCCAGATTTCTCAGGAGACTATAAGCGCCTCTTCAAATTTACCCTATGAGTCTGGCGCCCTAACCAACTAGGCCACCTGGGCACAAACCATCCCTAAATGCAAAGGGTATATTAAAATATATCGTCAATTCATTCCAGAAGTAAAATGTCTGATAGCGGGGCATGGATTCGAACCATGGATCTACGGGTTATGAGCCCGTCGGGATTTCCTGACTACCCTACCCCGCTCTGGAGTAAAAAATAGCACCCTCCCAATGTAAATGATAACTGATATAGTCTTCGGAATGGATTTCCTGAAAATAATCTCGATAATCTTAAACATTAATAAAATAAGGAAAGTGCATGCTTTATGCCATCGAAACAAGCGCAATTACCAAAAGATTTGAAGAGATAACCGCTGTCAAAGATGTAAGCCTGCAGGTAAAACCCGGAGAATTATTTGGACTTCTTGGCCCGAACGGCGCAGGAAAGACAACCCTGATAAACATGATGTCAACAATGACCGAACCCTCAGGCGGAAGCGCAAAAGTGTGGGGATTTGATGTCGTAAGGGATGCATCTTCAGTCAGACAGAATATCGGAATGGTTTTCCAGGACACCACGCTCGATGACCGCCTGACCGGACGCGAGAATCTTGACCTTCACGGCAGGCTCTACGGCATGGATGGGATGCACAGGAAAGAAAGGATAAAAGAGGTGCTGGCTCTTGTCGAACTTATGGACAGAGCAGATGCAATCGTAAAAACATATTCAGGAGGCATGATGAGACGCCTTGAAATAGCTCGCGGGCTCATGCACCATCCGCATGTCCTTTTTCTCGATGAGCCCACACTGGGTCTTGACCCCCAGACAAGGAATCACATCTGGGAATACATAAAGACCCTGAACAAAGAAGAAGGCGTTACTATTGTTCTTACAACTCATTATATGGAAGAAGCAGACCATCTCTGTGGAAGGATCGCCATTATCGATAATGGCCAGATCGTGGCGCTTGATACGCCTGATGCCCTGAAAAACATGCTGGGAGGCGATATCATCATACTTGAGATCGAGGATCCGGACAGAACCGCAGGCCTATGCAAACTTTATATGAAAAATGGGTGTGCTCATGCTGTTACTCAGAAAAATAACAAGGTGTTCATAACAGTCAAGCAGGGAGAGCAACAGATTCCGCATATTCTTAATATCGCATTAAGTGCCGGGATATCCATAATGTCTGTAAGCCTTAGAAAACCTACGCTAGATGACGTATTCCTTCATCATACAGGCAGCGCGATAAGGGATAAAGAAGTAAGTGGACTTGAACAGGTAGGTTATAAGATGCGAACAAGGAGGAAAAAATGACGAACATCAACAGGGCGGTTCAGACGGTCTATACTATGTGGTTAAGAGAAATGATACGTTTCTCAAGATCAAAATCGCGGATTATTGGCTCTCTTGCCACGCCTATTTTTTTCCTTGTCATCCTTGGCACTGGCTTTAGTTCAGCATTCCAGGTGAGGGGGGGCGGGACGTTTGACAAAAGCTACCTTGCGCCCGGTTTGATAGGTATGGCCATATTGTTCGCATCAATGATGGGTGGAGTTTCGATAATCTGGGATAGGGAATTCGGATTCCTGAAAGAGATTTTAATAGCTCCTGTCAGCCGTTTTTTCGTAGCTCTGGGGAAAGCTGTTGGCGGTGTTACGACAGCAATGATCCAGGGGATATTGATAATGATGATTGCATGGCTGATCGGAGTGAGATTTGTCTCAATTTGGGGCCTTATCGAGAGCATAGCTATCATGTTCATAATGGGTATCGGTTTTATCGGACTTGGAATAGCTGTTGCTTCAAAGATCGAAAGCCATGAAGGTTTCCAGATGGTTATGAGCTTCCTTACGATGCCACTTGTTCTTTTGAGCGGAGCGTTTTTCCCTATCCATAACCTTCCAGCGTGGTTAAAGGCCCTCGTGTATGCGAATCCTCTAACCTATGGAGTTGAAGCGCTTCGATATTGCCTGCTTGGAAGTTCAACCATCCCCATATCGATTAGTGTCATCGTTCTCCTGTCATTCGCAACTTCCATGATCGCTCTTGGTGGAAAATTGTTCGGGAAAATGAGGGTATGATATGATCGTTCTCTCAGGCGGGACGGGTACGCCAAAGCTGCTTCAGGGTCTTCGAAGGATCATTCCTGATGAGAATATTACTGTAATCGTGAACACCGCTGAAGATATTCCTATTTCGGGAAACCTGATCTCACCTGACATGGATACTGTTCTATACCTTTTTGCAGGAATACTTGATGATAAAAAATGGTGGGGTATAAAGAATGATACTTTCAAAACAAGTGAAACTTTAACAAGACTGGGATATAATGAAAAGCTGATGCTTGGTGATACTGACCGTGCCATATGTATTTTCCGCTCGGAACTGATGCGAAATGGAGCGAGCCTGACAGATGCTACCATGCGGCTCTCGGCTGCGTTTGGAATAAGGGCAAGAATCCTGCCTATGTGCGACGAAAAAGTCGATACGATGATTAGAACACCGCAAGGCACAATTCATTTCCAGGATTTCTGGGTAGGAGCCCATGGAGAGCCTGATATCATTGAGATGAAGATCAAAGGGATCGAGAAGGCACGACCAACAAATGAAGTTCTAGAGGCACTTGCAAATGACGATTACGTGATGATCGGGCCAAGCAACCCCATTACAAGCGTTGGGCCGATCCTTGAGTTAAAAGGAGTGTGCGATATCCTGGAAAATAAAAAAGTTGTTGCTGTAAGCCCAATAATCGGTGATGCTCCCGTAAGCGGGCCAGCGGGGAAATTGATGACAGCAATGGGCTTCCCTGTGTCCTCTATCGGGGTTGCCCGGTCTTATGGGGATATACTTGATGTTATTGTGATAGATGAGAGGGATACTGCCGATGACCGGGATTTCAATATCGGGGTAAAGAGATTTGATACGATGATGACAACAGTAGAGAAAAGTGAGGCGCTCGCGGGATTTGTGATGGAGGCTTTTAGGGAATTGTGAATTCGTAAAACTAAAATCTTAACTGTTTTGCTTTCAGGTTCAAGTATGCCATCATTGCATGATGTTCATACTTATTGCATTCATTCAGTATTGTGTTCTTATTCTTCTTTTGCATAAATAGAATATTTGGCTGAACAACAAGATAAATCAGCTTGCCACAAATGTTATCAAAAAAGGATTCCAAAAAATAAGAATAACTTTTAATATCCGTATCCCCATTTTACCCCCTTATGCTAAAGCACGAAGACATTCTCATAGAAGCCCTTCCCTATATCCGTGAGTTCCACGATTCAATCATGGTTATCAAGATAGGCGGACATGCGATAGTCGATCCTGTAATTATGGAGAAGATAGTACAGGATGTAGTGCTCTTGAAGTTCGTTGGGATACATCCGATTATCGTTCACGGCGGAGGCCCTGAGATCACAGAAAAAATGACTCGCATGGGAAAGAAACCAGAATTCATATCCGGTCTTCGAGTCACTGATGATGAAACACTTGAAATAGCAAGGATGGTGCTGGTGGGCAATGTCAACAGCAAGATCGTTTCTCTCATAAGCAGGCACGGCGGGAAAGGCGTTGGTCTCTCAGGCGGGGATAGCAGACTTATTGTTGCAAAGAAGCTTGCCCCCCAGCGTGTGACCATTGAAGGAATTGAGAAAGAGATCGATCTTGGATGGGTTGGTGAGACAGAAGTCATCAATCCGGAATTATTAATGATACTTGCAGGTAAGGGATACATACCTGTCATTTCACCTATCGCGACAGATGAAAAAGGAAATGACCTGAACGTTAACGCGGATACTGTGGCGGGAGATATCGCTGCCGCCCTTCATGCCAGAAAACTCATGGCGCTCACAGATGTGCCCGGGATCTTACGAAATCCCGGGGATAAAAAGACTCGCATATCAAGAATTGCTTATGATGAGATCGAAACTCTTATTGCTGAAAAAATTATTAGCGGCGGGATGATACCAAAAGTAAAATCAAGTGCTGCAGCTATTACCGGGGGGGTAGGGCAGGTACACATAATCGACGGGAGCATGGCGCATTCACTGCTGCTTGAACTATTCACGAACGAAGGTATTGGAACTATGATATACAGGTGAATTATTTTGACAGAAACAAGACAAAAGGCCGAAACGAAAAAAGGATCTGATCCTGAGAACATAACCCCGGAAGAAAAAAAGCGGCTGCTTATCTGGGGGATAAAAAAAACAGTCGTTCCAGCTTTTATAGGCGCATTTTTTGCTATTATTTTTTTCCTGAAATTCGAATATGCAAAAGATGTAACATGGTTCTCTGCATTTTTACTTGTTATACTTATTTCATATTACGTCCAGAGGTTTACATATTCAACAATGGGCGTCAAAGTCAATGAATTCGAGATAAAAGACTGGTTGTATGTGGAATTCATGACGATCATATTTTTCATGGTTTCCTGGACACTGCTATTGAATAATTGACCCTGGTGTAATATGAGACTTGCTGTTTTAGATAAAGATAGATGCCAGCCCAAAATGTGCGGGGGCCAGTGTATCAAGTTCTGTCCCAGAGTGCGGACAGGTGACGAGACAATAATCATGGGGGAGGATGAAAAGCCCGTAATTTCAGAAGAACTATGCTCAGGATGCGGAATATGTGTAAACAGGTGCCCATTCGGTTCTATCCTTATAATAGGCCTGCCTGAGAAACTTGAACAACCCACGCACAGGTATGGAAAGAATGGATTTGCCCTTTATGGGCTTCCGGTTCCCACCATCGGAAAAGTGACAGGTATCCTTGGTCCGAACGGCATAGGAAAAAGTACGGCCATAAACATTCTTTCAGGAACGCAAAAACCTAACCTTGGAAAAGGAAAGATCACCTGGGATGATATTCTTGAATATTATGCAGGAACCACTCTTCACGATTACCTCGAAGGAATCTCAAAAGGAAATGTAAAGACATCACAGAAGCCGCAGTATGTTGATATGATCCCCAAGAAATTCAAAGGGAAAGTCTTTGATTTGTTATCAAAAACAGATGAAAGAGGAATACTTGGAGACCTGATCATGAAACTCGATATCGCCAGTATCATAGATCGCAAGATAGAAGAATTAAGTGGTGGCGAGCTTCAAAGGGTTGCTCTTGCAGCCTGCATTTCAAAAGAAGCGGATTTCTATTTCATAGATGAGATAAGCCCTTACCTTGATATTTTCCAGAGGATCAAAGCCGCGCAGATAATCCGGGAACTTGCCGAGAAAAAAGCTGTCATGGTAGTGGAACACGACCTTGCGATCCTTGATCTTCTCGCAGATGTAGTTCATGTCGCATATGGCACTCCAGGGGGATTCGGTGTTATAACACATCCCAAGGGTGTAAGGATCGGAATAAATGAGTATCTAAAAGGCTTCTTGCGTGAGGAAAACATAAGGATAAGATCCGTGCCAATTGAATTTGAGGTACATGCGCCGCAGGCCACAAAAGATGTTTCTTCACTTTTGAAATTTGAGCAATTTATAAAAAAATATGATGGAGGGTTCGAACTTGAAGCATCCGGCGGACAAATAAGGAAAGGCGAAGTTACAGGGATCGTGGGGCCCAATGGCATCGGAAAATCCACGTTTGTAAAAATTCTGGCTGGAGAGATTGAACCTACAACAGGCAAATTAGATATGAATTTAAAGGTGTCCTACAAGCCCCAGTATATAAAAGCAGAAGAGCCGGTCATGGTATCTGACTTTTTAAGTTCTATTAATAAGCAGTTCGGCACAAGTTTCTATGAGACCGAGATAATAAAGCCGCTACAGCTTGAAAGGCTCCTTAACCAGACGCTGAATGACTTAAGCGGCGGTGAACTTCAGCGGGTCGCTATCGCAGCATGCCTTTCCCGTACTGCTGACCTTTATCTTCTGGATGAACCATCGGCGCATCTTGATGTGGAGCAGAGGGTGCTCGCAACTAAAGTCATCCGGCGGTTTGCTGAGAATAACAGGGTGAGCGCAATGGTCGTCGATCATGATATATACATGATAGATATGCTGAGCGACAGGCTGCTCGTATTTGAGGGGCAGCCCATGATGAGAGGAGAAGTCCATGGGCCTTTTGAAATGCGAACTGGCATGAACAGGTTCCTAAAGAACATTGGGATCACCTTCAGGCGTGATGAAGAGACAAGGAGACCGAGGGTGAATAAACTGGATTCCCAGCTTGACCGGACACAGAAGGCCGAAGGAGAATATTATTATAGTGTGGAAAAGAATTAGCACAACTGGACTGGATATATAAGATCATATAGTAAACTATATATCGTATACTCATTATGATTATAATATGAAGTATATCCTGACTTTAATTATATTAATTTCCCTGGTAAATCTTTCTTCAGCAGCAAGTTATAATACAGGCGATATTGAATGGGCTTCGGCCGTTTCAGGAACCCTCACAAAGGGCAGCCCTATCGTGACAAATGGAAATTTTACTGTCAAAGCCCTGGAATTTCCTTCTCCTGTGCCTGGAATTAAAGACATTGACGGGAATATCATCCCCGAAACCTATGTTGAACCAATGGTATTAGTAGAAATATACAGGGATAATGTCATAATTAAAGAAGCACTCATTCTGAATCTGCAAAATGAAGCTTATATTGACCCGGATTATGAAGTAAAAGTATCTGCAACTGGTTTTCCTGCAAAGAATGCCAAAGAATGGGTACAGGAATTCTATAATCCATCCGCTACAATATCGATCCAGTTGAGAGGATTACCCAAGATCGAAGTAAATGTTGCGACAGATAAAAACATATATACATCTTATGATGACCAGATAATCACGGCAACTGTCACAGTAAAAAACACCGGGGATGCTTTTGCAAAAAATATTGATGTTAATCTAAATCCGGGGGAACTTAAATTGAGGGGAGGCGATAAAAGCCAGCTTCACAATTATTATTATAGAATGGAGAAAGAAACAAGTCTGACATATGATGTTATATTTGTTGTCCCACCGCTTTTTGATGAAAAAACATATACTTTGACTGCAGACGCAAAAAGCATGGATGCTAAGGAAATAAAATACATGGCAGATACAGGAATATTAAATATTACTGTTTCTCCAAAACAGAATTATTTTTCGATAAGCAAATCTATAAGAGACCGAATGTATCTCCAGAATACAGCGACCGTGAGCGTTATGGTGGAAAATAGCGGTATGTTTGATGTATATAATATCCATGTAAATGACAGTCTGAATGAGAAATTTGAGTTAAGATCCAATTCATCTCTTCATTGGGAAATCCCGGTGCTTCATCCGGGTCAGGAATGGGGTACGACATATTCAGTAAAACCACTTGAAGCAAACCTTGCTGGGTTTGTGGTTCCTGCAGTTACTGCGAAATTCATAGTAAATAATAAACCATACAGTACTTCATCCACGACAACAACAGTTGTCGTCAACGGACCGAATATCCAGATGAATAAGACAGTGGATCGATCGATAGTCAACATAAGCGAAATTGTGAATGTGACTGTAATTATAAATAATACTGGAAATATCGGCACACGAATCGAAGTCATGGATATGCTGTCTGATAGCGTAAGTCTTTTAAGCGGTCATACATCCCTTGTGAATTGGTCAGAAAAATTTTCAACTGAACGGTTCAGCTACAGTATAAGGATGAATAAGGTAGGAGAGATCGAATTACCTCCTGCAATTGCAAATTATACAGGTGTTGAGTATAGAGGGACAACGAGATCTGTATTAAGCTCTCAAGAACCTGTTATCACAGTCATTGATCCGAGCAAGATAACACCTCTACCGACACCAGAAGTGAATTCGACCATAAAAGAGAGTGTTGCCTCAACTGAAGTAGTAGCACCACAGGAAACGCCAGTAACACCAACAGAAACGCTATCATTCTGGCAGAAGTTACTCAATAGGATCAAAGCTATAAAGGTTGAAGAGCCTTCACCTAATGAGACTGTTGTTCCAACTCCTACGCAGATAACACCTGGTTTTGAAACCGTATTTGTCATTGGTGTCCTATTGATAGCGGCTGTTTTCAGGCGAAGATGAAATCTATTCCTCGAAATGAACTGCAAGCCTTTTTATACGACCTTGATGATGCAATAGGCTCGTGAAAGAGATCATCTTCGCAGGGCGCTCCAATGTCGGTAAGTCCACGCTTATTACGGCGCTTACGGGAAAAAAGTTAAGGATCGGCAGGCGTCCTGGAGTAACCCGAAAAACTTTCCAGATCCCTTATCAGAATTATCAGATAACAGATATGCCGGGGTTTGGATTTATTAACGGAATATCGGATGAAGGCATGGAAGCGATAAAAAATAATATCGTTCATTATATAGAAGATAATGCCAGGAACATAGCCCTTGCCGTGATGGTCGTGAACTCGAAATCGTTTGCAGAGATAGTTGATAGATGGGCGGAAAGGAATGAATTCCCTGTTGAGGTTGAGCTTTTTGAGTTCTTACATGAGCTTGACATTCATGTTGTGGTGGCAGCCAATAAGATAGATAAAGTGAAGGATGTGGATATTACACTTGATGGGATCGCGGAACGCCTGGGTATGGAGCCGCCCTGGAAACAATGGAAAGATAATATTGTGCCCGTCTGCGCGAAGAAGGGAGAAGTGGGAGAATTGAAGAAAGTCATCCAGAAAAAGCTGGATGAGATCAATAGAGAACGATAAGTTCTCGTCTGTCTATATCATACAAGAACAAGACAACTTTCCAGAGTTCCTTTGCCGACCCCGTATAAGCTAAGACCGCAGTCTCTCAATGTATCAGCCGTTTTCTGACCGATAGCCAGTACTTTTAGATTCCTTGCATGTTCTGGTTTGAAACCAGATAGTTCAAAAGATTTTGCGCTTGTAAAGATCACCGCTTCCACATCATTCAGAACATCTACGATGTTCTTGCCAGTCGATTCCAGCCGATATGCCGGAGCGTCGATGATTATCGCGCCTTTTGATATAAGGGATCCTGTCAATTCCGGATTTGGCACCTCAGCTCTCGCAATGCCAATCGTCTTACCTTTTACGTCACCAAGATAACCTGCAAAACTGTCAGAGGAAAATTTCTCAATTACTTCACTTTTCATCCCGGAATCTTTCACTTTTCTGGCCGTCTTGGGGCCAACACTTACAATCCTTACATTTTTTCTCGGTAAAATTATTTTGAAAAGTCTCTCTACTCCAAGAGAACTGGTGAAAATCAGAATATCGATCTTATCGTTTGAGATGAGGTTGCAGAGTTCGAAAAGCGGTCGCGGGTCGGATGGTTCAGCTGAGCGCATTGTGGATACAATTATTGCTTCATGGCCATATCTCAGGAAAAGCTCAGAAATCCCTTCAGATTTTTCTTCAAGTTTTGTGACTGCTATTTTCACGAACTATAAACCACCTTCGGCTTCCCGTCCATTGTTTTCTTTTTCAATCAATATCTTCTCAATTGTCAATATGACTTACCTATTCTTAAAGGCCAATGCTCTGAAATAATCATATAATATTTATATTCCAAGTCCAATAAGTACTGGATGGAAAATTTCATAGAATTCGGGACAAAGAAGGCCAAGCCTGCAATAAGGATGTTATTTGATATGAAAGACGTCCTTTACGATAGGGAATGGCTCTTGAACGCGGATAATTTTGAATTATATTATATGTACCGTGATCTCTCATTAAGCAAAAATGATGCTCTGGTAATAAAGGAACATGGTTTGAGATATGATATTACGGTCATTCCCCCGCAGATGCTCGGTTGCGAATTTATAAAAACTGCGGGACATTATCATCCGGATGTTCCGGGAACTGGCATGACATTTCCTGAAATATATGAGGTTTTAAGCGGCGAAGCGCATTATGTTATGCAGAAACTGGAGCAGGGTATTTTGAAGGATGTAATTCTTGTTAAAGCCAAAGAGGGGGATAAGGTTCTAATTCCACCAGGTTACGGTCATCTGACGGTCAATGCGTCCCTGAAGGTTTTGAAGATGGCGAACTGGGTGGCAGATCATTTTGATTCGATATATTCACCAATTAAAGAAAATGGTGGGGGAGCATATTTTTTCCTCAAGGGAGGCATTGTGAAGAATCCCAGATATGATGATGTTCCAGAATTACGGATACTTCCTCCTTCTAACTTGAGTGATATAGGATTATCCAGGAAGAAAGAGATGTACGGGCTAGTGAAAGATATCGAGAAACTTGATTTTCTAAAAAGACCGCAAGATTTCGGTTGGTTGTTCAAAGAGAGAACGTGATTTTCAGGGATATTATAGAATCTAACCGTAATCATTAATAGTAATTAGAACTTATTAGGTCAGTACAATGAGTGAAATAGAGGCATTTGACTCGGCGGGTAGCCCTATGCACGTTGGTAACATTGTACTTTATAGTTCAACAGGGACAAAAGGGACCGTGATTGAGATCATTTCTGATGATGAAGGTACATGGGCTCTTGTCGATAAAACAAATCTCTATTATAAAACAGAAATATTGAAAACGATAAAAACGGCTGACGAAAAAGAAATTGTTGAGAAAAAGATCACTATCGAAGAAGTCAGCGAAGCATTAGAAAGACAGAAGGAATTTGTACCTACCGAAATGGATCATTCTAATGTTGAAAGTGGCGGATAAAGTATAATTGGATTATACTTTCAATAAAAGCGTGAAGCTTCGCCACGATTTATTTTGTAATGTATTATCATTAACGATTCACAAAGTTTAAATACTTTAAGTGAATTGATAGATGGTGCAAGGGATTGTAATGGTAAATCGATACAATAAACAACAATATTCCGGAGTTAAAAAGGACTAAAAATTTCTTTTTTCGAGTTCTATGCTCTAAATATTGATTGTCGCTCTTATTGTGTCGATCCCAAGTGATCAATGTCTTGTAAAAGAAAATAAGGAGGTAAATAAACGTGGCTGACACAATAGACCTATATAGCGACAGAGGAGCAAAACTCAAATCAGGCGTGGATGTAAATGCCATTAGCCCCATGAGAAATGCCGCTATCAAAAAAATAGTCACCGGTATCAAAAGAACAGCAGCCGTTGACTTAGCAGGAATAGAAAAAACCTTAGCAACCGCATCAATCGGTGGCAAAGGCAGAAAGATCCCAGGAAGGGAAATGAAGCTGGACATTGTAAAAAATTCAGCAAAGATCCAGAGTGCAGTTGCCGATATGGTAAAGGTAGACAGCGGCGACGACACAAATGTGAAAGCCTTGAACGGAGGAAAACAACTAATCGTTCAGGTACCATCCGCAAGAATTGATGTAGCAGCAGAATATGTTTCATCATTGACCTGCGCAGCATCAGCAACCACACAGGCAATCATCAGCCAGTTCAATATTGGCATGTTCGATGCACCGACCGTAAAGTCCGCAGTCTGGGGACAGTACCCACAGACACTTGATATGGTAGGCGGAAACGTAAAGTCCATCGTCGAAATCCCACAGAAAGATGAAGGCTTTGGTTATACACTGAGAAACGTCATGGCAAACCACCTTGCAGCAACCTGTAAGTTCAATGCCATGAACACAGCAGCACTCTGCTCAATCCTTGAGAACACCGCCGTCTTCGAAATGGGAGACGCAATCGGCAACCAGGAGAGACACAGATTAATGGCATTCGCATACCAGGGCTTGAACGCAAACAACATGGTATACGGATCAGTAAAGGCACTGGGCAAGACCGGTACTATCGGTTCAGCTGTCCATGCAACAGTAGAGAAAGCAATTGCTGACAAGGTAATCAGCGCGGACAAGAAATTCGCATCTGGCTATACAACCTACAAGACCAATGATGTCGGAAAATGGAATGCATATTGTGCATGTGGAACACTTGTAGCAACGCTCATCAACTGCGGTGCAATGAGAGCCCCACAATCAGTATCAGCAGTATTGCTGTACTTCAATGACCTCATTGAAAAGGAGACCTCACTCCCAGGATGTGACTTTGGTAAAGTAGAGGGCGCAGCAGTCGGATTCTCCTTCTTCTCACACTCCATCTATGGTGGCGGTGGACCAGGAGTCTTCAACGGCAATCACGTCGTTACCAGACACTCAAAGGGTCTCGCGGTACCATGCGTAGCAGCAGCAGTTGCTCTTGACGCAGGTGTCCAGATCTACAGCCCGGCAAAGACCTCTCAGTTAGTAGGAGATGTCTTCAGCTCGGTAGAAGAATTCGCAGAGCCTATAAAGGCAGTAGCAGGAGCCGTATAAATTCGGAGAATTGAATGGTAAAAACTGCTTCAGTCACGGGTAAACCAATACAGATCAAAGTATTTCCGCAAAGATTATTGCAGCCTGAGACCGCTGAGAAAGTCTTGAATGAGATCGATCAGGTCAAAGGCGTGATACGAATGCTACTGGGAGGGAAGAATCTCCCACGAAAGGTCACATGCGGACCTGGAACAGGTGCAGATGTTAACCATCCTGACAGACAGATTATCAATGTCGGGGACCAGGCATTCGAATTGCATATTATTGTGGGAGAAATAATCGTCGAAGTTGAAGATGAAAGTGCACTGGAAAATCTCAAAAACGCATGTGAGCGAGCGCTTCCATTTCCGTTTGAATTCAAGCGGGGGCACTTTATCAAAAGAAAACCGACTCTGACAGATTATGGCAAGTATGGGTTCAAAAGCAAGTATGATGAAAGTATCAATCTTGAAGATGAACGTTTACTTGGCCTCATGGACCCGCATGCAAAAGCGGAAAACAGCCTCTGTGTAATATCGGAGGATAATGGTTGTTTATCCGGAAGAGCAGAAGAAACCAATTCAAAATAATAAGGAGGAAAAAATATGGCATACAAACCACAGTATTATCCTGGCAATACCTCAGTTGCTAAGAATAGAAGAAAACACATGTCAGATGATGTCGAGAAATTGCGTGATATTTCAGATGAGGATTTAACCGCATTACTCGGCCATAGAGCACCTGGCGCAGATTATCCAAGCACACATCCGCCACTTTCAGAATTAACTGAACCTGATTGCCCTGTAAGAGAGGCCGTAGCACCAACCCCAGGCGCAGCAGCAGGCGACAGAGTAAGATACGCGCAGTTCTCTGACTCCATGTACAATGCTCCATCAGTACCATACTGGAGATCGTACCATGCAGCGATCAACTTCAGAGGAGTTGACCCGGGCACACTGTCAGGAAGACAGGTCAATGAGATGAGAGAGAGAGATATGGAAGAGTACACCAAGAGACAGGCAGAGACCGAAATGACAGACTGGGGTCTTGCAGGTCTGAGAGGCTGTACAGTTCACGGACACTCCCTCAGGTTGCAGGAAGACGGCGTAATGTTCGATATGCTGGACAGGCGCAGACTCGAAGGCGGCGTAATCGTAATGGACAAGGATCAGGTCGGCGTACCAATTGACAGAAAAGTCAACCTTGGAAAACCAATGAGCGAGGCCGAAGCAGCCAAGAGAACCACTTTCTATAGAGTGGATAATGTGGCCTTCAGAAGCGACAAAGAAGTTATTGAACACGTGCAGAAAGTCTGGGAACTAAGAACCAAATATGGCTTCGTCCCAAAGGCGTGAGGTGATTCAAATGGCAGAACCAAGATTCAAAAAAGCAATGGAAACAAAATACGCAAAAGAATGGGGATCAAACAAATGCGGCTCCACAGCAAAAAGCAAAATAACAGATAAGAAGACCAAATACCTCAGACTTGGCTATCAACAGAACCCAAGAAAGGTAGAGATGGCAAAATGCGGAGCAGCAATCACCAAGAAGAGAGGATTACAGGCTTATGATCCAAAGTTGCATCTTGCCGGTATTCCGATGGGTCAGAGACAGTTGACCCCATATACAATATCTGGAACAGATATCGTATGCGATGGTGACGATCTTCACTTCGTCAACAATGCAGCAATGCAGCAGGAATGGGACGATATCAGGAGAACATGCGTTGTAGGTCTTGACCTCGCACATGAGACCCTTGAGAAGAGATTGGGCAAGGAAGTTACCCCAGAGACTATCAACTACTATCTCGAAGTCTTGAACCATGCAATGCCTGGCGCAGCAATTGTCCAGGAACACATGGTCGAAACACACCCGGCATTAGTAGATGACTGCTATGTGAAAATATTCACAGGTGATGAAACCCTTCAGGATGAAGTCGATAAGCAGTTCGTTATCAACATTGACAACGAATTCCCTGACGGCCAGGCAAAACAGGTCAAAGCAGCAGTAGGCAAGACATCCTGGCAGGCAGTACATATCCCAACCATCGTCACAAGAACAGAAGATGGACCAGGCACAAGCCGCTGGATGGCAATGCAGGTCGGTATGACCTTTATCAGCGCATATCACATGTGCGCCGGTGAAGCAGCAGTCGGTGAACTTGCATTCACAGCCAAGCACGCAGGACTTGTCGAAATGGGTGATATGATCCCGGCTCGCAGAGCAAGAGGACCAAATGAGCCAGGAGGATTATCCTTCGGTCATATGGCAGATATCGTCCAGACCAACAGGAAAACACCAGAAGATCCAGTCAATGTAGTATTGCAGACCGCAAGTGCGGCCACAATGCTGTATGACCAGATCTGGCTCGGTGGATACATGTCAGGCGGTGTCGGTTTCACAATGTATGCAACACCAGCATACACCAACGATATCGTTGATGACTACCTGTATTGGGGAAATGACTATGCAGCAAAGAAATACGGCGGAAATGGAAAGGCCAAAGCCACCATCGACACTGTAAAAGATATCGCTACAGAAGTAACACTGTACGGTCTTGAAGCATACGAGAAGTACCCGACAACACTGGAAGACCACTTCGGCGGTTCACAGCGCGCAACAGTCGTTTCCATCGCAGCAGGCGGCGCAACAGCTCTGGCAACAGGCCACAGCCAGGCCGGTCTCTCTGCATGGTATCTATCCATGTACCTCCATAAAGAGGCCCACGGAAGACTTGGATTCTACGGGTATGACCTGCAGGATCAGTGCGGCGCAACCAACGTGTTCTCAATTGCCTCAGACGAGGGCTGCATAGGCGAATGCAGAGGTGCTAACTACCCCAACTACGCAATGAACGTAGGTCACCAGGGCGGATACACTTCAGTAGTAGCAGCAGCTCATGCAGGCAAGGATGCATTCTGTGTCAATCCACTGGTCAAGGCATGCTTCGCAGATGAGCTGGTCAACTTTGACTTCGCTGATCCAAGAGGAGCATTCGGCAAGGCAGCACTCAGAGAGTGGGACCGCTGCGCCGGTGAGAGAGCATTCGTTATCCCAGCGTAAAAAATCTATAAGTAGGCTAAACGCCTACTTTTCTTATTTTTTTGGGATATAAGAATCAAAAGGAAAATAATATATCTTAGTTTGATATTTATAACGGTGTGATTTAAAATGGCAGAAGCAAAAGCAGAAGTAAAAAGAGCTCCTAAAGTACCAGGTGAAGTAGTTTGCAGGTATTGTGATGGGACAGGAAAACACCAGAACAAGACATGTATTGTCTGCGATGGAAAAGGGAAAGTGAATGTTGTCGACTCATCACGGAAGTGCCAGTGGTGCAAGGGAAGAGGTTATTTAATGCAGGGCATACCATGTACCAATTGCGGCGGAACAGGAGCCACAAGACCTATTGGCAAAGAACGCCTATTTTAAAGAGAAGAGGGGTTAAAAACCCCAAATCCTTATTAAAAATTTGTTTTTAAAAAAAAAGTAATATTATTATATTTGTCTTTTATAGTTATATTTTTCACTCATTTTTTGATAAATATAATCATGCGCGTTATTGACTTCATTTAATTCCCCGCGCAGTACCAGAAGATTTTCAGTGTCCACTTCGATGGTCTTCAAATCACATTTTCTTGTCGCGACTTCTAAATTGAATTTTTCCATTGCTTCTACTATAACTTTTTGGGGGACACCTGGCGGCAGGACAAGATCATAAAGACCTGCCTTCGGATTATCCTGCTCTTTTGCCATCTCTTCTGTCTCTTCAATGAATTCATCACCGATATTTTTGGGTTCATTAATAGCCATAGAAATCACTTTTTAGTATGAAATCATTATTAAGTCAGATAAAGCTTATGGTGAACCTATGCTTACGAAATTATTATTTCCACCTCAATGGATACCAACTCAGCCTTACTTAAGTCTTCCTTCCCTGACTGCTTTCCTGAAGGCCAACAATTGCGATGTAGAACAGAATGATATCAATGTCTCATTTTATGATACGCTGTTGAGCAAAGCTGGACTTTCTGCTTTCTATGAAAAAGCTTGTTCCAGGTTCCAGGAACTTGAATCAAAAGAGGTGCTTAATCTGGAATTTCAGAAGCAATATGCATCCCTTGGGGCATCCATGCTTTTTGGGAAATATGTTATCAATGAGATAGAAGGTGCAAGAAAGGTCTTGAAAAATAAAGAGAGCTTTTACGAGATCGATGAACTGTTCAGGGCATTTAAAATAATGGAACTGGGTCTTAAGCTTGCCTCATCAGCTTATTATCCTTCCAATCTGACATTTCATTCTTATGATATGCGGTACTCGTGCCGCGGAAGTAATGCAGTTCTTGCGGCAATAGATGACCACGAAGAAAATATTTTTTTGGATTATTTTGAGAAAAAGACTGTACCTGATGTTCTAAAGGGTAAACCTGGACTTGTGGGTATCTCCATAATAAATACCAGCCAGTTGATCCCGGGATTGACGCTTGCAAATTTGATAAAAAAAGCAGATCCGAATATCCATATAAACATAGGAGGTAGCGTCTTTACCCGTCTGATCACTGAAATAAGCTGCAATAAAGAATTATTTTCGGTTTTTGATAGCATGATAGTCCATGAAGGTGAAACTGCACTGTTATCACTCATAAGGCATTTGAACAAGGAATTGGATATTAAGGATATTCCAAACCTTATATATAAAGAAGGAAATGAGATAAAGGTCAATAAGCTAAGCGCAATCGGAGAAGATATTAACAGGCTTCCAACGCCTGACTTTGGCGGCTTTGCACTTGATAAATATCTGTCGCCTGAACTTGTCCTGCCTGTACTTTCATCACGGGGATGTTACTGGGGGAGATGCACTTTTTGCGATCACAGTTTTGGGTATTCAGGAAAATACAGGCCAAGAAATGTTGATCTTCTCTACAAAGATCTTGAATTACTGAAAAATAAATATCACACGAATTTTTTCACGTTCCAGGATGAAGGCGTTGCTCCGAAATTGATAAGCGATTTATCCGATAAAATAATCGAAAAAGATCTTGATATTGCATGGCTGGCCGATTCGAGGTTTGAACCTGCTTTTTCAAAGGAACTTGGAAGGAAACTTGCGGATGCAGGATGTAAAATGATATATTTTGGCCTGGAATCCTCAAATGAAAGGATCCTTGCCTGTATGGACAAAGGGATAAGAAAAGAAAATGTCCTGAAAATCTGCCAGTACAGCATAGATGCAGGAATATGGACACATCTCTTCCTGATATTCGGATTCCCTACGGAAACGCGAGATGAAGCAAAGGAAACAATGGATTTCATTCTTGAGAATAACAACATTATAAGATCAATGTCTTTTGGAAGTTTCCAGCTTACAAAGCATTCAATAGTTTATGAAAATCCAGAAAATTTCAAAATCATGAAAACTGATCAGAAAGATAGCATAGATCTGTCTCTCTGGTATGAATATGAAGTAAAATGCGGAATGACAAGAAGAGAAACAGATGAGTTCATTCAGGAATTCTACAACCAGCTATCATTAAAATACCGGGACCTGCCTATCTGGAGCAATCTTGACAGGGAACATCTGTTCCTGTATATTTCACATTTCAAGAAAGCAAATAGCAGGACAACAGATCTTTCTGGATTGATAGACAGGGCGATCATGAAAAGACAAAATGATTTGCAAGAAGGTGCAGTGAAGAAACATGACCTGTATCCTGTCCTGTCTGAAGGCGTTTTTGCAGGGACTTTCAATTTCAATCTTGCGCAATTGATACATTCGATGATGTCAGGTGATGCATTAAAAGAAGGATTGCAGAAGGAAAAAGCAAATGTTGTCTTTGATACGAATAATAACAGGATATTTACTGTATCTGATTTTGCAAGAGACATTCTGGAGAGCAGCAATGGGAGATTGAAAATATCAGAAATAATAGTCAGGATCCAGGAAAAATATCAAATGCAGATTGATGAAGCCGAGTCTAAATGCCATATTTTTTTGAACAGTTTGATGGAAAAAAATATGATCTCAAATGGAAAAAAAAGGTAAACGATCAGGGAGCCCTTTGCTTAATGTTTTTTGATCCACAGTTGGGACATTCAATAGCTTCTTTTTTGATAAACGTTTTCTTACATGACCTGCACCAGAACATCGAACTTTTTTTTGCCATTTCTGCAAGATCATCCGGCATCATTGAGAATCCCGTATAGGTACTGCACACGATTACTGCCTCCTTGCTTATTGATTATGTAGGATGTTTCTCATATTTCGTAATAAAGCTTTTGATGGGTTAAATTATTATACCGCAGGAGACCCATATAGGAGTAATATTTCCTATCTCCAGCAATATAAATGACTATTCAAGGAAAAACAATAAATGAATTTTGAAGAAGTAATCGCCCTTCGAAAAGCTTTTAGATCTGTAAAAGAAAAGCAGGCCCAAAAATCTCCCCGAGATATGGGAAATAAGAAGAAAAGGCTAAGAGAATCCAGGGAACTATGCGTGGGAAATAGAGAAATGCTTGGAATAACGATTGAGAACCTCAAGAAAAACGGCATGAAAGTTTATCTCGTAGGTGAAAAAAAAGACGCACTCGATATAATTCTCAATGAGATAGGTAGCGAAAAAATAATCGTAAAATCAAAATCCAATGTCACAAAAGAACTGGAATTGACCAGATTTCTTGAGAAAAAAGGTTTTATCGTGGTGGAGACGGATATCGGTGACCGGATACTTCAGATATTGAACGCAAAACCTTCCCACCCTACAGGTCCAGTAACTCATCTTTCAGCAAAAGAGATAGCAAAAGGATTATCGAACTATTATAACAGACCAGTAAGTAAAGAACCTGAAGACATCGTAAAAATAGTCAGGGAAGATGTGATCGCAAATTTAAAAAATGCAAGAATTGGAATAACAGGAGCAAATGCTATCACAGCCGATGAAGGCTCTATCGTGATAGCACATAACGAAGGGAATGTCTATGAGGTCATGCGTAAAGAAAAGCATATTGTTGTAACTTCAATAGACAAAATTTATCCTGATATTGAATCCACAATAAACATGCTTAAAATTTTGAGTTATAATGCTACGGGTGCAATAATTCCATCATTTGTTGAGATAATCAGCGGCGTCAGTAAAACAGCGGATGTGGAAAAAAAGTTCATAAAAGGAGTCCATATGCCTTCTGAAATAATTGTTGTTTTAGTTGATAATAAAAGAAGCGAGATTGCAGCCAGCGAATTCAAAGAACTCCTCTACTGCATCGGATGCGGCAACTGTCTTCTCCACTGCCCCATGTATAATACGATCGGAAATGAATTTGCAATGGATAATAATCTTGGAGGAAAAGGTCTCGCATATCATTCGCTCTATACCGATGAAAAGGACAGGAAGCTTGAATTTTGTCTCTCATGCGGGAAGTGCAAAGCGAATTGTCCACTGGAACTGGATATTACGGGAATGATCAGAAAGATAAGGAGCAAAGATGTCTCAACTGAGGTTTATTATTTCTTAAAATCACATGCAATATGGATGTATTACCAGATTTTCCTGAAATTAAATCGTGTTCTTTCTAATTGACCTTCATTTCTCCTTGTTTTTGAATACAATCCTTTCAATATTTATCTTTGCATTTTTAAACGTGAGTTTCATGCCGCCACCTTCACCCATTGGCATTATGGGCATCCCAACGGGCATCGTCATAGTCGGCGCCAGCATTGACCATGCTGGCTCCGCCGTAGAAGGACTCTCCATTGGAGATACTGTTTCAGGGGCAGCAACTTCCTTCACCCATCTCTGGATAATCGGATGCTGATTTTTCTCAAGATAGTCCTTCAAGGTCTTTAGATCTGTCACTTCATCATCTGTTGGTATCTTATCAACAAGTTCGGGAGGTATGTCTGCTTTGATCTTTTCTTTCAGGTTCTTTGGCATCCAGATGACGCGGTTCCAGCCGCCATCTGCCTGTATGAATTTGGGCGACCTGAAATAATTTACACCTACTCCAAGGAAGCCGATGATCTGTTTCCCTCCGCCGGTCTGTCCTGCCATCGTCGAGAATGCAAGACCATTCGGGGCCATCCCGGTAAAATCCCTGTCAACCCATCCTATCCCATCAACTTCAGGAATGTAAAATCCAACGACTTCAAAACATCCGCAGCTTGTATGCGGATACTCAAAGAAGGAATGTATCTTGATACGAGAATATTCGCCGCCAGAAAGGGCGACAGCCTTATCATTGACTCCGGAATATTCACCGCTGACCGCATCAATGATCTCTCCTTTAGGTATCGCGAACTGCGGCCCTTCGGGATCTACCTTGGCCGCTGCACGCCCATCGAACCAGTTAATGGCGCCGCATAATGATATCCTGTCAGGTGTCACAACACAAACGTTCGTGGGAGCAAAGCTCTGGCATAATGTGCAGCCATAAAAAACATCCACGTCTTCATCGTGCAGACCGCGCGTCCTCGCATCTCTTGCCTCATATATCTTTATTGCATCTACTCTTCGTTTTTCTATTTCATCCGGATCAGTGATATAGGTGGCATCGATCTTCTCAATAAAAGGCAATTCATTCTTAAAAAGCATCATTGTGGCTTTAGCTACCTGTTCAAATGATGTAAGACCTTTTTTTATCGCATCCTTGTTTATTCGCACCCACATATCATACCGCTGGTTAAGATGCATGTAACCCTGGATATAATTCTGGAAATCGTGGTTTCGCCTCTCAACGATCGCTTCAAGGTCTGTTTCAACCAGTTTTCCAGCGATCCTGTATATCATTGCGTAAGGATGCCGTGAGCCTTCCTGCATCAGGGAAATATCCGGGCCGATGAGAGTAAAGTTTCCATCTTCCACTTCCTCAAGCGTCGCAGCCCTCACGAGTTCAAATCCCCTCGACTTGGGACCTGCAAGCTCAACAAACATATCATCTTTTCGTACACGTTCACCCTCGAACATGGGTGAGATTTCAAAGGGAAATTCATTTGCCATGATTGTCGTCCTGTTTATTATTACCCGTATTTAAATACAGGGTCATTATTTTTTCGGTAACTGTAATATAACTTCATCAAGCGCCGCAATGAACACATCGTCCCTGAGATTGCCAAAGGACATATCTGCGTTCGGATGATAATATTTATCTATTGATACAACTTTGATCTTTGAGAAATTCTTTAGTGCCGAGATCGACTGTGACATATAATAATAGGTAATCCCGAAGAATACTACAAGGTCGTACCCGCCTTTTCCATCAAGACCCGGCCATTGTGGATCGCACAGGTATGAGGCCAGAGCATGCATATTTATATAATGGGCATCAAGTCCTTTATCGCCAAGCGCGGAAAAGGAATTTCCCACGGCTGCTATCTGTATCCCTCTTTTTCCAAAGTCTACAACCTTTGCAAGCACTTTTTCATCATGTATCTCTGAACCCACTATCAGCAAAGGCCGCTTTGCTTTCGCAAGCATTTTTCCAGCCACAGCTGGCATAGTTGCCCGCGCCATCTTTGGTCCTGGGATATTCCCGGTATCAAATGGTACAGCCTGTCTGGTCGTATCAATGGCCTTCTCAGAGTTCATTTCTTAGCCTCCTTGCACAGGCGCGGCACGTTAGTCGGCTGGAACGAAACATCGACTTTGCGAAGCGGTCCTTCGGTTATTTTCTTCTTTTCCCAGTCAATCTTCCATCCTTTTTGTTCCAGTAGCTTCAGGAGCTGTTCACGCTTTGCCACAGGCAGATCTGCCTCATTCCTGACATAGATGTGCCAGTCATCTGGCATCTTCTTAAGATATTTCTCAGAAAGCTCGATATAATGTGTGAGCTTAATAGCTCTGCCGAGGCTGTTATCGCTGGGCCTAAAACACAATTTCGCAAGAAGCGGCATCATTTCTTCTTTTGTCTCAGCAGTGATCATGAGATGTTCAGGTGCAGGTTCCACATTCACCACAGAACCGTCCCTTCCATCAAAAACATTCCAGTCGTCTTTTCTGTACGGTTTTCCAATAAAGGCTCGCCTGTACTTTGTTCCGTGCGGCCCAACAACGACAGGGATGCCAAGCCTGTTGCAGCCTGTCCCGATGGCAAAAGCTTTCTGTGAATATGCACCCCAAGCTATTCCTACTGCCCCTACTCTGTTAAGAACATAATCCGCGATCTCTTCCCAGTTTCCCTTAGTCTTCCTGCCCGCGAAAATGGAAGCCACTTTGATCGTCGTTGCTGCAATGTGAGCGTTCGAAACACATGAACCGGTGTTCAGGAGATTGCCTTTGATGAACCGTCCAGGGTAGCGCTCATAAAGGGTTTTTCCGTCTTTATCCTTATACATGCCAATATCCATGGCTGCGCACCCTGAAGAAATGATAATATAACTGCGCTGAATCATTTCCTCGACAACGTCATATACGTCCTTTGTACCATCAGGATAATTTCCGCAGCCCACAAAAGCAAGAACTCCAGGCGTTGTGCCAAGCACAAGGTTACGTCCTTCTTCGCGTATCTCAGGATCGCCGATCTGTCCTCTTCCGATCCTCACTTTACCCTTTTCTTCACGGATCACGCGCTGCGCTGCCTTTTCGATGACATTCAGCACAGGGATGTCCACAGGACAACTGTAATCACACCGTCCGCAGCCAACACACTTATCGTGAAGTTCTTCAAACGGAACAAGATCGCCATTTACTGCGGCCGCCATCGCATCCGATATCGGAAGACTTTCCGGGCAGTCGCGCGTGCACTGGAGACATTTTGTGCATTTTGCCACGAGTTTCTTGAATTCTTCTTCGTTCGGAAGCGCAGTGAGGCCTTTTGCCTTTCTGATAGGTCCTATCTTCATCGCAAGTTTGGGGACAAGTTCTCCAATCTTCTCAAAATCAAGAAGTAGCACACCAGCCTGTTTCCCACTCACAAGGTCGTCAATTATTGCATCAACGTTATCATTTGTTCTGTCTGGCAATCCGTATGTGATCTTTTCGTTAGTTGCAATAACCGGGATATGCAGTTTTTGTGCCTCTTTCAGGATATCCGCTCTCACGCACTGTTCGTCCGTCACAAGCACATCTGGTATGCCTGAGCGTATGTATTTTAATTCCTTTGTCATTGAGCCAATGATCTTCGCATTCCTGTTGTAGCGCGTCATGTCGTGTGCTGTGCAGCACAATCCGGCTATTTCGATCTTATCGAACTGGCCATTCTTGTCCATATAATCAAGAATATAAGCTGGAGCAACGATGTTATGTCCCACGCATATTACCACAGGCTTTGTGGGATCAAGTATTCCCATTCCGATCTCTGCCATCGGCGCTTTTTCATCAGATTTGGGGAATCCAAGGCACGATATCTGTATGATATCTGCGACCTCCATGCCTAAGAGATCAAGCATCCCTGCGTGAAGCGCTTTTGATTCAAAATCCCTTGCTGAACCTTCCTGGCCGGTATTTGTTGTGGCCATAAGCTGAGTCAGCTGCTCTTCCACATAATCAAGAACGGGAAAGAAATCTCCTATTGTTTTTGGCTGGATTCCCATAATTGTCTCTGTGAGAGGGGCCTGAAGATTGCTCGGACCAACATCAATCGGAAAATCATTGCCATATTTTCTTGTAAGATAATTTAGAAGATGACGGCCGTGGGCTGTATGACATGCAGCTCCCATGATGTTTGTCATAAGCGCCTGCCGTGCAGACTGCCCCTCAAGGTCGATGCCGCATGCGCCTTCTTTATTACCCGTAAGGTCACATTTGCCGTAAGTACAGTAATCACACATATCGCTCGTTGGCGTATATACCGGATTATACCGGTCAAGGAGCCGATAATCCCAGTTCCGGAGACTTATGATCTCAGGCCGGGGTGTTGGCCCTTGCGCTATTTGTTCTTCTTCCGCACCCACTTTGCCTATGTTAATCTGTACATTCTCCAGTCCTTCAATTACAAAACTTCCTTTCTTAACTATCATTTATTGTCTCCCATGATCTCAGGTATTTTACCTCAAAGTGACACAAGGTACATAAACTTTTTTGTATTTATCATTATCATAAATTATATTTATTATTGCAGCAACCTTTATAATAGTTCACACCATTAATAATATTGGTGTTTACCAATGAGGAATCGTCTTTGCCACCTCGAACAGCGGTCATAAATTAGAAAATGTAACGTCGTCGAACACAGAGATTAAGATAGAGACACTTCCCCCCTCGGCAAAACTTGTTTTTAAAATACTTGAGAACAGAGGACTTCTGACCCAGAAAGAAATTGCCAGGGAAAGCTATCTGCCTGCACGGACAGTGCGGTACGCATTGAACAGATTGAAGAAAACAGACTTTCTTGAAGAGCGATTCTATTTCAAGGATGCCCGCCAGAGCCTTTACGGATTAAAGGAAGGAAAAAGTGAGGTTTTATTTTGAAAATTTGTTCTATTATTAAAAAATTTTGAGGAATAGTATGGTTTATTCCCCATTTTCAAACGTCATCATCATTGCCCTGTAAATTCTTTCTTTATGAACTCAAGGCAATACTTCAAAAAGATTGCATAAAACACAATCTCAGGCAATGCCATGCTGTAAGAATTTCAAGACTTTAATTTTAATAAAAAGCATCAAGAATAAAAATCAATGAAATCAATTTATCGATTGTGGCTTATATTGATTCAGCCAGCAGATAATGATACATTTTACTCTTTCTTTCCAACGCCTTTTAAAAACCCAAGCCATCTTTTCGCATCATCGATCTTTATTTTTATCCCATCTTTTGATTCCTTCAATTTGACCTTTCCCTCTTCGCATTCCCGTATATCCATGATCGCCCTTAAAAGAGAGGCCGATTCATGGTACAATTTTATTGCATCCTGCCGTGTGAGCATTGCTTTTGCAAGTGTTTCCTCATTATATTTTTCTGTTTTTTCAAGCAAAAGCACAAGCTCTTCAATATGCTTTTTCTCCTCATCAGAGAATTTCTTTTTATGTATGCAGCGCCATATGAGATCATTTACCTCGATTCTCTTACCATCGATTTCGAACGTGTCTGGCAATTGTTCACCCACCCATACAAAAAAGCGGTGCAATTCAGAAAGGAGGTGTTGACGTTCCTCTTCAGTAATATAATCATCAAGTCTGAGCACCTCTTTCTCATTCATATTATCTTAATTCGATATCATCATAAAAATAGTCTTTGAAAAATTATAAAAAATTTTATATCAGCAAATTATTTATAGAACCACAAACACTTAGGATCATCTTTACGTTCGGAGGTAATTGATTATGGCAGGACAATTAAATGGACAGCCTATTATTATATTGGATAAAGAAAAAACAAGGACCCAGGGAAGAGAAGCCCTTGGATACAATATCACAGCCGCAAAGGCAATAGCAGATGCAGTCAGAACAACACTTGGTCCGAAAGGCATGGACAAGATGCTCGTGAACACCGTTGGAGACATGGTGATCACAAATGACGGCGCAACGATTCTGCGGGAAATGGATATAAAACATCCTGCTGCAAAGATGATGGTTGAGGTCGCACGCACGCAGGAAGACAAAGCAGGTGACGGAACTACAACCGCTGTCGTCCTGGCCGGAGAACTCCTGAACAAAGCTCGCATTCTTATTGAACGGGATGTCCATCCCACGACAATAACGAGAGGCTACAGTCTTGCCCAGGTGAGAGCGCTTGAGGTTCTTGAAGGACTTTCGATTGATGTTACTGACGATGTTCTCGAAAATATAGCCAGGACAGCCCTCACAGGAAAGAGCGCAGACCTTGCACTGGAACCCCTCGTCCAGCTCTGTGTGAATGTGGCACAGTCAATAAAAGAGAGCGGTAAAGTGAATTTTAAGGAGAATATAAATATCCTGCATCAGCGCGGCGGAAGCATAAAAGACACAAAGTTCGTGAACGGGCTTGTAATAGACAGGGCAAGGGCGCATAAGAATATGCCAAAGAAAGTGGAGAACGCCAGGATTGCCATCCTTGATACGGGAATTGAAGTTGAGAAAACGAAAACAGCTTCAAAGATTCATATATCTTCGCCTGAGATGCTCAAAGAAGCAAGGCTTGAAGAGGGCAAACTTGTAGAGGAGAGAGTGGAAGCACTTCTTAAAAGTGGAGCAAACGTCATTTTTACAGAGAAGGGTATAGACGATATCGGAATGCATTATCTGAATAAGAAAGGTATCTTTGCAGTGAGAAGATGCAAGGATGAGGAGATCAAGAAACTCGTGAAAGCCACGGGGGCTCGCGTCGTATCCAAGCTCGATGGTGTAACTGAGAATGACCTTGGCAGCGCAGATATAGTCGAAGAGCGCGGCGTTGGCAACTACAGGATGACCTACGTTGAAGGCTGCAAGAACCCGAAGGCAGTTTCCATTCTTATTTACAGCGGCGCAGAGCATGTCACAGAAGAGATCGAGCGGGCACTTGATGACGCCCTGCGCGTTGTCGGTGATGTAATAGAGGATAAGAAAATCGTGGCCGGAGGCGGATCTCCAGAAATTGAAGTTGCCATGAAGCTCAGGAGTTATGCCACTGCATTAAAAGGAAGAGAACAGCTTGCTGTGATGGCATATGCTGATGCGCTTGAAGAAATTCCAAAAAGCATTGCTGAGAATGCGGGTCTTGAGGCTATAGATATAATAGCGGATCTGAGGAACCAGCATGCAAAAGGAAAGAGAACCTCAGGTCTTAACGTATTCACAGGTAAAGCCGAAGATATGTTAAAGTTAGGTATCATTGAGCCGCTTCGCGTAAAGACTCAGGAGATCAAATCAGCGACAGATGCAGCCAATATGATCCTCAGGATCGATGATATAATAACGGCAAAAGAAACAGGCATGATGGATGTCAAACCTGAGCACACTGCGAGTTATTATGATGGAATTCAGGCTCCGGATGTAGGGGACGATTAGATTTAAAAAGAAATAAATAGAAAGACACAACATATTAATTAAACAAGTTGAATAACGGTTATAGGAGTTAGCAGGTCATGTTATCTGATGATTTAATTTTTTGATGTATAACGGAGTTGTCTGATATTGAATCGTAACAAAGAAGAAGAAGAAATAAAGGAAACTGAGGAGAAAATGCCCGGTCAGGAAGAGCCAATACCAGAGATCCCAAAAGAAATTGACGAACTTGAAAAAACAAAAAAACAACTTGAAGACGAAAAAAATAGGTGTCTTCGTCTTTCTGCGGAATTCGACAATATGAGAAAAAGGACACAGAAAGAAAAAGAAGAATTCATCAAATATGCGAATGAAAAGCTCATTTTAGAGTTGATAGATGTATGGGAAAGTCTCGAGCGAGGGATCGAGAATGCAAAAAAGACAGACGATATAGATACATTGGTAAAAGGTATGGAGCTCATATATAAGCAGTTCAAGACCGTACTTGAGAAAAATGGTCTTGTCCCGATCAAAGCTCAGGGTGAAAAATTCGATCACTATAAACATGAAGCTATGATCCAAACGGTCACAGATGAATGTGAAGAGGATATGATTCTGGAAGAGTTTGCAAGAGGTTATATGTTAAATAATAAGGTCATTCGTTATTCAAAAGTGAGAGTATCGAAAAAGAAAGAACAGAAAGAAGAAAAAGGAAATGAGGTGAATTAATGGCTAAAATAATAGGAATAGATCTGGGTACAAGCAATTCGGCGGCAGCAGTGATGCAGGGGAATAGACCTGTAATCATACCAAGCGCTGAAGGAATATCACTTGGGGGGAAAGCATTTCCCTCATATGTGGCATTTACGAAAGACGGACAGAGATTAACGGGTGAGCCTGCAAGAAGGCAGGCTGTGACAAACACAGAAGGAACAGCTTACGCTTTCAAGAGAAAGATGGGCACAGACTATAAGTACAATCTTCGAGGTAAAGATTACAGGCCTCAGGAGCTTTCTGCATTTTTGCTGCAGAAGATAAAGCAAGATGCTGAAGCATTTCTTGGCGATAAAGTAGAAAAAGCGGTAATTACAGTTCCGGCTTATTTCAATGATAACCAGAGGCAAGCGACAAAGGATGCAGGAGAGATCGCAGGGCTTGAAGTTGTAAGGATTATTAATGAGCCAACGGCAGCATCGCTTGCCTATGGTCTTGATAAGACCGGCGACCAGAAGATACTCGTATTTGACCTTGGCGGAGGCACCCTGGATGTTACGATCATGGAGATGGGTGGCGGCGTCTTTGAGGTTAAATCCACAGCAGGCGACACGCAGCTTGGCGGTACCGATATGGACAATAAGCTTGTGGATTACATTGCCGATGAGTTCAAGAAAGAACACGGCATCGACCTGCGCAAAGACAGGGTGGCGAACCAGAGATTGCGCGATGCTGCTGAGAAAGCGAAGATCGAATTATCCACGACCATGACCACAGAGATCAACCAGCCATTTATCACTGCAGATGCAGGGGGTCCAAAACATCTCACTATGACATTGACACGGTCAAAGCTTGAGGAAGTGATAAGACCGGTCATAGATAGATGCCATGCGCCGATGGAACAGGCATTATCTGACGGGAAATTGACAAAGAATGAAATTAATAAGATCATTCTTGTGGGCGGGCCTACAAGGATGCCGATAGTCCAGAAATATGTTGAGGATTATTTCGGGAAAAAGGTAGAAGGCGGGGTTGACCCGATGGAATGCGTTGCAATGGGCGCAGCGATCCAGGCAGGTGTTCTTACCGGAGAAGTCAAGGATATTCTGCTTCTTGATGTCACTCCGCTCACTCTCGGTATCGAGACACTTGGTCATGTAATGACAAAACTGATCGACAGGAATACCACGATCCCGACACGTAAGAGCCAGATATTCTCAACTGCTGCTGATACCCAGACAACGGTTGAGATCCATGTGCTTCAGGGAGAAAGGGCGATGTCGTACGATAACGTGACGCTGGGCAGGTTCAACCTCGTGGGCATACCGCCGGCACCTCGCGGAATTCCGCAGATCGAGGTCACTTTCGATATCGATGCGAACGGCATCCTTCATGTGACAGCAAAAGACATGGGAACTGGCAAAGAGCAAAAGATGACAATAACCGCACCTCTTAAGATGGCATCTGATGAAATAGACCGGAAGATCAAGGATGCAGAGAAATTCGCTGATGAAGATAAACAGCGTAAGGAAAAGGTCGAACTCCAGAACCAGGCTGATACCCTGATATACACAACAGAGAAGACACTTAAGGAGCTTGGCGATAAAGTCACAAGCGATCAGAAAACAAAGGTCGAAAAGGCTGTCGAGAATGTAAAAGAGGCATTAAAGAGTGATGATGCAGGAAGGATTAAATCTGCAATCGAAGACCTCACAAAGGAAATGCATGCGATAAGCACAATACTTTATCAGCAGCAACAGTCTCAGCAGGGTCAGCAGGGTCAGCAGGCTGGAGCAGAGCAGACAACAGATGAAAAGAAAGAAGAAAAAGTGACAGACGCGGAATATAAGGTCGTGGATGAGGATAAGAAATAATATCTTCAAATCGGGGTATTTTTTGAATACCCTTTCTGTTTTTTTTTGTTGAACCAATATAATTAACGTCCATCGAGTTATATTAATAACAATTTATGGCCACTAAACGCGACTATTACGAGATACTCGGCGTGGACAAGAAAGCGCCAGTGGATGAGATAAAAACAGCTTATCGCAAATTAGCAATGCAATACCATCCCGATAAGAATAAATCGCCCGATGCCGAGGAGAAATTCAAGGAGATCTCGGAAGCTTATGCTGTCCTTTCGGATCAGAATAAGCGTCAGCAGTATGATCAGTTCGGGCATTCGGGCATAGACATGAGGTATTCGCAGGAGGATATTTTCAGGGGTGTTGACTTTGAGGATATACTGAAGGATTTTGGCAGAGGGGGTTCCGGTAGAGGTGGCGGAATATTTGATATTTTCTTTGGCGGGGAAAGGAGAGGAGGACCAAGGCGCGGCTCAGATATACTTTATGAGCTTTCTATTGATCTGGGAGATGCAGCAGCGGGGAAAAAAATTGAATTGGAAGTCCCAAGGACAGAGAACTGTGATGTATGTCATGGAAGTGGAGCAAGACCGGGGACATCCCCTAAAGCATGTTCCACATGCCGCGGCACGGGTCAAGTGAACAGGACACAGAACACGCCTTTTGGAAGGTTCATGACAACATCTACATGCAGCACATGCCGAGGAAGCGGACAGATAATCGATTCACCATGCACCACCTGCCACGGCACAGGTACAGTCCAGAAACGACGCAAACTGGAAGTAAAGATTCCGGCAGGTGTTGATACCGGTTCAAGGCTCAGAGTACCCGGAGAAGGTGAAGCCGGGGAAAAAGGCGGACCAACAGGAGACCTCTATGTTGAAATAAATGTCAGGCTTCATAAAGATTTTATAAGGGAGGAAAACAATCTTATCATGGAAGCAGCGATCAGCTTTACGCAGGCTGCTCTTGGAGATGAGATCCTTGTGCCGACACTTGATGGAAAAGCTAAGATGAAAATACCGGCAGGTACCCAGAATGGCCATGTATTCAGGCTCAAAGGAAAAGGAATAACAAGCCTTCATTATTCTGGCAAAGGCGACCAGCTTGTGAGGATCAAAATTGATGTTCCCACAAAACTTACAGATAGGCAGAAAAAACTCCTGCAGGAATTTGCAGAGATAAGTGGCGAGAAACCAAGAAGCAAAGGATTTTTTGGATTGGCCTGAACTTATCAAAATTAAAATATCAGATTTGGGTTCTTTACTTCCCAAATCTCCTCTTTCTTTTCTGGTAATCCCTTATAGCCCTCAAGAAATCTACTTTCCGGAAATCCAGCCAGTTGACATCTGTAAAATAAAGTTCGGAATAGACAGATTGCCAGATGAGAAAATCCGTCAATCTCTTGCCGCCTGCTCTAATTACAAGATCAGGTTCACATTTGAACAATAAATGAGATTCTATCGTTTTTTCATCAATATCCTCAGGATCCATGTTACCATTCTCGATCTTTTTCATGATCTCTTTTATCGCCCTTGTTAATTCATATTTGCCGCTGTAGCCAAGTGAAATCTCCAGCCTCATTCCCTCGGTCCCAATACTTCGTATTTCTTTATCAAGTCTAGTGATCACACTGATATTATGAGTTATGCTGGCAAGTACAGGCGGTATTTCAGTTGACAGCTTGCTGCAAATCTTTCTGCTGAGTTCGGCATCCACTTCGATTATGCCAACATAAATAGTCACATTGTTGATTTCAGTCTCTTTACACCATGAGACAAAGGATATGAGTTTGCCATATTTCTCATCAGCAAGAAGATCGCTTTCCGAAAGAGCAAGGACAATATGTTCTGGAACATCCTGTGTCTTTATTTTATTTTTAAGCCTCCATTCATAAAGTCCAGATATTATTCCCATGTTCTTCTATTTGGAGGCAAGGATAAAGTATTTGCCTGTTAGCATTGATTCTACATAAAATGAAGCTGATGCAGGAGTATAAGACACAGAGCATCTATATTTTTCTTGGATTGATTGCACTTCTCTTTCCATTCTTTAAACCTGTCTATTTCTTACTTGCCTTCATTGTATTTGCGTTTGTTTTTTCAAGATTCAAATCGGGCTCAAGTGTTTTTTCTCTTCTTGCAAGGGAATCTGATATCATAGCAGGAAATCTTATCTCTTTGACCCAGTTATTGCTTATTATGGCATTCCTTTTCTTCATTGGCATAATACTAAATTTCGATAAATTTCCCCTTTTTATAATAGGCGGGGCTTTTACGATCACAACATTGGGGGATGGTTTGGCTGACATGATAAATATCTATGATAAGGCAAAAAAGGAGAAATTGCATGACAATATTAAGATATATTCAGCAAAATCAAGTATTGTTTTTTTAATATCAGGAAGCATTTTTGCATTCCTATTTTGTGTCTGGATATATTACTTTACGCTTGAGGCACCTTATGGGATCCCTTATGGAATGCTCTTTTTCCTCGCTGTGCTTGGAGCCCTTACTGGCGCACTTCTTGAATCCATAACGAAAAATGAAGATAATATTATTATTCCCTTCGGATCAGCAATGACAATGTGGCTATTTTATAATTTCAGGTATAGTTATGATGTGGATACTTTGTACCTTATTAAGGTGCTAATTTTTGCGTTTATTCTTGGTTATCTTTCTTACAGGGCGCGTATCGCTGATATTTCAGCCATGCTTAGTGCTACATTGATTGGCGTCATAATAATCATATCAAGCGACATCAGTTCATTTTTCGTTCTTTTGACTTTCTTTTTGCTGGGGAGTCTTTTTACACGCTACAAATACAGTTATAAACTTGCTCATGGCACAGCCGAGAAAAAAGGAGGAGTAAGGGGATACAAGAATGTTTTCAGCAATTCACTGGCCGCTCTTGCAATAGCGGTGGCGATTGGCATTTTCCCAACACACAGGCTGCTGCTCTTGTCTGCATTTCTTGGTTCAATCGCCACGGCATGCGGCGACACACTGGCAAGTGAGATTGGTGAGACCTACAGCAAAGAACCGCGGATGATCACAACATTTCAGAAAGTAAAACCAGGGACTGATGGGGGTATATCACCTCTTGGGGAATTTGCCGCTTTTTTCGGTGCAAATGCGATCGCATTTATGGCATTTATATTAATTCCAGACATACGGAATAATGCATATATCCTGCTCATTGTTATTGCAGGAGGATTCATTGGCACGAACATTGATAGTGTACTCGGCGCGACATTCCAGCAGAAAGGTTATCTTACAAATAATGGCGTCAATCTTCTGGCTACCATTTCTGGAGCGATCGTTTCAGGAGTATTATATCATCTGATGGGTTCGTAGTAAGCGTATTTTGGACCCCCATAATCAATGCAATATCCGTTACGAGTAGGCCGATCGAGTGTCCGATATCCATCCTCGATGACAGTGCCCCCATGGATGCACCGATCTCCTCCATTCTGGCAAGATCGGAGGCATACGCGCTTGCGGCGACTGTGGACAGGGAAATGCCAAGGTCTGTCACAATGCTGATTGCGATGGAATGTTATCTGAAGGAAGAAAGTTACGATTTATGACCTGTCAAAAAGATCAAAATGATCGACCTCAAAACGGCTATAAATATGTCCAAATGAAAATACCGGAAGGTGCTCGCTGACATATATGCGCCCGGAAAAAAGCCCGTTCCCACGGCTATCACTCGTGCGAAATAGCAGGAACTGAGAGCAAGGTAGCATTGTGAGGCTGGAGTTGAGATACGGGAAACGGCGGCAGGGGTAAAACCATTTAAAGAAAGAAAAATATGTAAGTGTCAATGCTGAAAGTTAATAAATTCATCCATGAAAGTATAGAAAAGATAAAAAAAGATGTAAATGGCAGGGCTATCATCGCGTTATCAGGTGGTGTGGACAGCTCAGTTTGTGCAGTTCTGGCACACAGGGCAATAGGGCAGCTGCTCACACCGATCTATATTGATACTGGTCTTATGCGAAAAGGTGAGACCGCCAGAATAAAGAAAATATTTGCTGATATGGACCTTCAGGTGGTAGACGGAAAGACTAATTTCCTCAGGGCTCTCAAAGGGCATACAGACCCTGAAAAGAAAAGAAAAGCCGTGGGTGAGACCTTCATCAGGGAATTTGAGAGAGAAGCACGCGAACGTGGAGCAAGATACCTGATACAGGGAACCATATATCCCGATAGGATCGAATCCGAAGGTGGGATCAAAAGTCATCATAATGTGGGAGGCCTTCCTTCGGTTATGGATTTTGAAGGTATTGTTGAACCTCTCCAGGACCTTTATAAAGACGAGGTCAGGGAGGTTGCCAGGGAGCTTAGTCTGCCAGCAGAGATCTCTGAGAGGATGCCGTTTCCAGGTCCTGGCCTATCGGTCAGGATAATCGGTGAAGTCACTGAGGAAAAACTGGAGGTGGTAAGAGCCGCCAATGCTATCGTGGAGGAAGAGCTGGTCGAGCAATTCGCACCATGGCAGACATTTGCCGCGCTTATTGAAAAAGGAACGGGGGTAAAAGGAGATGTGCGTGTACATGGCTGGATAATCGCACTGCGCGCCGTTAGTTCAAGGGACGGTATGACCGCTGAGGCAATGGAACTCCCATGGGAAATACTGAGGAAGATAGAATCACGGATTACGGGCGAGATACCAACAGTATCAAGGGTACTTTATGATCTTACGCCAAAACCTCCGGCGACGATCGAGTTTGAATAAAAGGAAATGGAAGTCACAACATATGGAAAGGGAACCTGAAGCTTTAAGAGGCAAAAAGACTACAAAGATAGCGGTTGTGAGATGTGATATCGTAAGTGAGACCTGCCCTGGGGTTGCATGTTTTAAGTCTTTCAATAAGAGAAATGTGCATTTCAGTGATTATGGTCCAGATACTGAGATTATCGGTTTTTTCACATGCGGTGGATGTCCCGGCAGGCGAATTTTCAGACTTACTGACAGTCTTCTAAAGCATGGACTGGATGTGGTTCACCTGAGTTCGTGCATGCTCATGGAAGGCGGGTATCCTAAATGTCCGCATATTGATGAGATCAGGCAGATGCTCCTGAAAAAAGCCGTCAAAGTCGTGGAAGGGACACATCATTGAGGAAAGCAGTATGATGTGAATGGATTAAATGGGATCTTGAATCAAG
Organism: Candidatus Methanoperedens sp.; assembly: GCA_021409285.1. Taxonomy (GTDB): domain Archaea; phylum Halobacteriota; class Methanosarcinia; order Methanosarcinales; family Methanoperedenaceae; genus Methanoperedens. The sequence goes on from JAGFND010000002.1 coordinate 34,882, forward strand.
AGTTATAAAGAATGGCTGCGGTGTCTCAAATATTCGATCACACCTGGCATTATTGAGATGATTATGATAACGAAGATAAACAGGGTAAAGTTCTGTTTGACAAATAGAAGATTGCCAAAAAAATATCCTGCGCAAATAAAGACTGATATCCAGGCGATCCCTCCGACGATATTATAAGTAGCAAAACGCCAGTAACTCATACTCCCGACACCTGCAAGAAAGGGAGCGTATGTCCTGATTATGGGAACAAATCTCGCTATGATTAAGGCTTTTCCGCCATATTTTTCATAGAACCTGTGGGTACGTTCCATGTATTCCTTTTTCACAAAAAAGACACTTTTTCTATTGAATCTTTTTCCGAGATAATTCCCGATCCAGTAGTTCATTGAATCACCTGCCACAGCAGCAATGCCAAGGAGTCCCAATAACCACCATATCTCCAGTGCACCGGCAGCCGCAAAAGCACCCACGACAAAAAGAAGTGAATCTCCGGGAAAAAATGGCGTCACTACAAGACCCGTTTCACAAAAAATTATGAGGAAAAGGATCAAATAAGTCCAGGGTCCATAATCCTGGATGACCAGTTTTAGATTATCATCAAGATGAACAAAGAATTGAATGAAATATGTTAGCATTTCCATAATACCGCCAGGGATGCGAAGTACAAGATGCATACACGATATATTAATTTTGTGTATCAGAAAAACTATTAGATGGAATGATCAGGTGAAGTTCATTAAATGAGTCCATGCACCGGAGAGTACAGAACATCTTTTCTCTGGCACAATCTTTTCTAACATAAATCTTTTTCTTACAATTTTCACATTTAATTTCTATTATTTCCACTTAATCATTCCCCCTTATTCTGGGGTGGAACATGAAGAGCCATTACAATTATCTAATATATAACCAAGCCGATGTTTTTTTTCTGTTTTTTGAGTTTTTACATTTCAAAAGCATAGGAGAAACTGTTTGATTTTAGAAAGATAGAAAACTTTTTATACTATGTTCGTCAATATACGAACCATTGGCGGGCAGAAATACCCTTTTTTATATACCACCACCAAACTACCTGCCTGCCAACCCCCTCCTATAATTACAAATCTGATTTGGCAATCCTTATATTTATCCTTCGTCATTTCTGGATTAAAACAGGCAAATTTTTATGACAACGATCTGCTCAGCCCCCGGAAAAATATACCTCTTCGGCGAACATGCCGTGGTATATGGCGAACCTGCCATCGCATGCGCAGTGGAGCTGCGTACACGTGTATCTGTAAGTAGATCAAGTTCAATATTGATATCATCTGACCTTGGCGTGACTGGACTTGATCACGAAATTCACCCTTACATTTCATCAGCCATCGAGAAACTGGGATCACCAGATGTTTCTGTGGAAATTAGTTCTGACATACCGGTGGGTTCAGGGCTTGGCTCCTCAGCAGCGGCCACTGTCGCAACACTTTCTGCTATCAATATTGAATTCATGCTGGGGCATTCTAAAGAAGAACTCGCAGGGATAGCCCATGAGATCGAAAAAATAGAGCAGGGAGCTGCAAGTCCGACAGATACTTTTGTATCAACGTTCGGCGGGGGGGTGGAGATCCCAACCCGTAAACATCTGAGTCTCCCTGATTGCGGTGTAGTCATCGGGAACACAAAAAAAGGGGCGTCTCCTAAAAAGACAGCAAAACTTGTGAAACAGGTCGCACAATTAAGAGAAGAGTACCCGGAAGTGATAGATCCGATAATCAAAACGATCGGTTCATTTGCCAGAAAAGGCGAGACACTCATATTAAAAAAAGATCATATTTCTATAGGTAAACTCATGAACGTGAATCACGGACTGCTTGATGCTATCGGAGTTAGCACATTGGAATTATCCACGCTTGTCTATGCAGCAAGAACCGCAGGCGCATATGGAGCAAAGATCACAGGTGCAGGGGGTGGCGGATGTATGGTGGCGATCACGGACTTGCAGGAAGAAGTCTCAGAAGCCATAGAAAAAGCCGGAGGGCAGGCAATAATAACCCGATTCACTTCAAACGGGGTGATGAGGGAATGAATCTTGTGATCCTGAAAATTGGCGGGAGTGTAATAACCGAGAAAGGCTCTGTGTCATCTGCAAAAAAACCTGAAATAGAACGTATATCACATGAGATAGCTTCATTCAAGAAGGAGGCTGATCTTGATCTTATTCTTGTGCACGGTGCCGGTTCGTTTGGACATCCCCAGGCGATAAATTGGGTAAAAGAAGGATTTGACGCAAAAGGTGTGTACCTCATACATAGTTCTGTGAATATATTGAATTCTATGGTTCTTGATTCCCTGAATAATGCCGGAGTAAATGCGCTGCCAGTACATCCATTAAGCGGAAGTCTCCTTGAGGATGGAAGGCTTATCGAACTTCAGGTCGAGAAAATAAAGCTGATGCTGGAAAGAGGCATTGTCCCTGTCCTTCATGGCGATGTGGTCATGGATAGGAAACGCGGCGCTGCGATACTTTCAGGTGATAGGATAGTCCCGTACCTTGCTTCAGTCATGAACGCTTCACAAATAGGAGCAGGCACCGATGTTGACGGTGTCCTGGATGAAAAAGGGACGGTCATAAAAAAAATAACTCCTATGAGTTTCATAGATATGAAAAAAAGCATCCAGGGTTCAGGAACGACTGATGTGACGGGCGGAATGCTGGGAAAAGTCTCGGAATTCCTTGAGCTTGCAAAAAAAGGGATAAGTTCCAGGATATTCAATGCATCAAAGAAAGATATGGTGTCAAAATTCTTATATGGCGAAGATGTAGGGACACTGATAACAGACAAATGAGTTATATATCCATGATTAAATTATAGGTACTGAATGACAACATCGGACAGAAAGATCGAACATTTATTATTATGCGTTGAAAAAGACGTTGAAGCCCACAGGACATATTTTGGACAAAGAGCCAGCGGATTTGATGACGTGGATCTTGTTCATGATTGTCTTCCGGAGATCAATAAGAAATCTCTGGAACTTGAATTGGAGTTCATGGGAAAGAAATTGCGAGCGCCCATATTGATCGCTTCAATGACAGGCGGGCATCCGGATACAAAAGCCGTAAATACCGCACTCTCGTGTGCGGCAGAAGAGCTTGGAATAGGTATCGGAGTGGGCAGCCAGAGGGCAGCAATCGAAGATCCGAGCATGGAGGATTCATTCAGGATCGTAAGAGACAAAGCGCCGAATGCTTTCATTTATGGAAATGTTGGAGCAGCTCAGCTAAATGAGTTCGGTATCGACGGGCTTGAGCGCGCTGTTGAAATGATCGGAGCAGATGCAATGGCCATACATCTTAATTTTCTTCAGGAAGCGATACAGCCTGAGGGAAATGTGAATGCAACAGGATGCCTGGAAGCGATCAAGAAAGTATGTACTGAACTCTCTGTGCCGGTGATCGTAAAAGAGACTGGAGCTGGCATCTCTCATTCCCAGGCGGTTGCTATTTGTGATGCTGGGGCCGCAGCTATTGACATTGGAGGGCTTGGTGGTACAAGTTGGGCCGGAGTTGAAACATTTCGTGCTCAAAAGCGAGGAGATATGCTATCCGACCATCTTGGCAGGCAGTTCTGGAACTGGGGAATACCTACGACAGTAAGCATCGTAGAGTCAACCATCTCTATCCCCGTGATCGCCACAGGCGGGATAAGATCGGGAATTGATGTCGCAAAGTCGATTGCACTTGGAGCATCTGTGTGTGGAGTCGCCCTCCCTCTTGTTGCGCCTGCTTTAAAAGGAGAGAAGGATGTTGTAGATAAACTGATCCTTATTATCGAAGAGCTCAAAGTTGCGATGTTTCTTACAGGATGCAGGACGATCGAAGAACTTGGAAGCGCTCCCGTTGTTGTTTCCAGTAAAACCAGGGAATTCCTGGAGCAGCGCGGTTTTGATACAGGGAGATTTGCACGAAAAAAAAAAATAATGGAGAGATCTAATTGACAGAAATAGGAATTATAGCAGTCGGCGGATACAATGAAATGGGTAAGAACATGACAGGTGTCCGAATAGGTAATGATATCATTGTACTTGACATGGGACTGCAACTGGATAGAGTCCAGATACATGAGGATGTTGAAATAGATAAAATGCATTCACTTGATCTTATCAAGATGGGAGCGATCCCGGATGATACTGTTATGAAGGAAGTGGGAGGAACAGTAAAAGCTATCGTTTGCACCCATGGTCATCTTGACCATATCGGAGCGATCCCAAAATTGGCACACAGGTACAAAGCGCCGATAATCGCAACGCCTTATACCGCCGAACTTGTAAAGCATGAGATATCAGATGAGCGGAAATTCAAGGTAAATAATGAAGTCATTTCACTGAAGATCGGAGGAAGGTATGAAGTGACCCCTGATGTACAGGTGGAATTCATCCGTATACAACATAGCATAGTGGATTCAGCATTTGCGGCCATACATACACCCGAAGGTACGATCCTGTATGCCAGTGATTTTAAGCTTGATAGAACCCCAACAATAGGGCTGCCGCCTGACTTCCAGAGGCTGCGTAAACTCGGGAAAGAAGGAGTGAGGGTTATGATCACAGAGAGCACGAATTCCGGGCAATCCGGAAAAACGCCATCCGAGCAGATAGCAAAAGATCTTGTGCGCGATGTGCTTCTGGGTACAGAAGAAACTGAATCTGGCGTTTTGATAACGACTTTCTCATCCCATGTGGCGCGCATTAACGCAATAATCCAGGCTGCAGAAGAGATGGATCGGATACCGGTACTTCTTGGAAGGTCTATGGAACGCTATCTTTCGATAGCTCAGAAGATGAATTATATCAAATTCCCAAAGAATCTTGAGGTTCATGGCAGCCGTAACGCTGTTGAAAAAGCACTGAAACGTATCATACAGGATGGGAAGAAAAAATATCTCCCCATAATTACAGGCCATCAGGGTGAACCTGATTCTATACTAACAAGGATCGCGAACGGAGAAACCCAGTTCAAGATCGAGTCAGGGGATAAGGTCATATTTTCTGCAAATGCGATCCCTAATCCGATGACACTCGCCAACAGATATGCACTTGAGACAAAACTTAAGATGTCAGGAGCACGCATCTATGATAATGTACATGTATCAGGTCATGCATCCACTGAAGATCACTGGGAACTCCTGAGAATGATAAATCCAGAGCAGGTCATTCCATCGCATGGGAATATGGTGATGCATTCAAACTATGTCGGACTTGCTGAAGAGGCAGGATATGTTTTTGGAGATACTGTGCATATTATGAGAAATGGTGAGGAAATGCTTCTATGATCGAGGAGAACCTCGCAAAAAGAGCTAAACTTGTGGATGAGGCCATCCCCAAATTCCTCCCGATAACGCCGCCGGATGAGCTTTATCATGCAATGCGCCACCTGCTTGACGCAGGAGGGAAAAGGCTGCGCCCAACGGCGCTTTTGCTTGCTGCGGAAGCCGTGGGCGGGAAACCTGAAAACCTGATGCCTGCGGCTCTGGCTGTTGAATTCGTGCATAACTTCACCTTGATCCATGATGATATTATGGATGAAGCTGATCTAAGGCGCGGTCTTCCTACAGTTCATAAGAAATGGGGGGCATCAAAAGCGATCATTTCTGGAGATGCTCTTTTTTCAAAAGCGTTCGAGATCTTATCCTGCGCGAAAAGCGAACCCTCACAGATAGTTGAAAGTATTGAACTCCTGTCCAAAACAAGCACGGATATCTGTGAAGGCCAGTGGATGGATATGAATTTTGCGACAAGGAAAGATGTTACCGAAGAAGAATATATGCGGATGGTCGAGAAAAAGACCGCTGTTCTTTTTGCGGCAGCGGTCAAAATAGGAGCGATCTTGTCCGGTGCGAACCGTGACATTTCACGGGCATTATGGGATTTTGGCCGGCTCACAGGCGTAGGATTCCAGATATATGATGACGTGATCGATCTAATCACTCCCGAGGAGATCCTGGGAAAAGCACAGGGCGGAGATATAATCGAAGGAAAAAGGACGCTTATTGTTATTCATTCATTCTCAAAAGGCGTCACGATCGAGGCGCTTGGAAAAAGCAATGCAACAAGAAGTGAAGTGTCGACAGCTCTCACAAAACTTAAGGAATCAGGCTCTATCAATTATGCAATGAACAAAGCATTAAATTTTGTTGAAGAAGGAAAAAACGCACTGAGAGTACTTCCTGATTCTGAAGCAAAGATGATACTCATCGGACTTGCTGATTATATGATAGAGAGAAAATATTAAATCATGATCTTATGAAATTATTCTTTTCTGCATCCATCCGCGGCGGCAGGCAGCTTATCACAACTTATGAATACATTGTGGGCTTTCTGAGATCTCAGGATCATACCGTTCTAAGCGAGCACGTAGCGATGCAGAACCTCGATAAAGCTGAAGCTACTATGACAGAACAGAAAATATTCCAGAAAGACATCAACTGGATAGAAGAAAGTGATCGCATGATAGCTGAAGTCACAGTTCCATCGATCGGCGTGGGATATGAGATATGCCACGCGGTCTTCAATGGAAAGCCAGTTCTTTGCGTATATAAAGAAGACACAAAAACGTCGGCAATGGTTCTTGGGAATAAAGATGTGACCACAAAATCATACTTGAACCTGAAAGAACTTGAAAATATCCTGAAGGAATTTTTGGCATGAAGAATATATATTCACTAACATTTTTTTTTGCAAAAAAAAAATGTGATGTGAAAAATATCACACCATTTTAACGTTTACTGACCTTCCATGAATGGGCTCTTAACTCCAGTTAAGACTGCCATTACACGTACTCTGCCTGTTAACTGATCATCGACTTTTGCGCCCCAGATTACTCTCTTTGTGTTCGGGACTTTATCCATGATCAATTCGCCAGTGACAGCGACCTCTTCGAGTGTCAGGTCTTCGCCTCCTACTATGTGAATTAGCACACCATAGGTCGCTGACATATCTGAAATGTCAAGCAATGGGACTGCAAGTGCCTGTGATACGGCCTTTGCTACCCTGTCCTCACCGTCACCTTCGCCAATGCCTATCGCAGAAACTCCGCCGCGTTCCATTACTGCGCGAAGGTCTGCATAATCAAGATTGATCAAGCTTGGTTGTGTGATCGTCTCGGTAATGTTCTTGACAAATGCTCCTATGAGTGCGTTTGCCACAGCAAGTGCTTCTTTCAATGGAAGGTTGCCTGCAACTTCTCTCAGTTTTCCGTTATCAATGACAATCGTTGAGTCGCAACTTTCGGAGAGCGCCTTTATGGCTTCTCTTGCTTTCTCTCTTCTGAACTGTTCAATCTTAAATGGAATTGTCACACAAGCAATTGTGAGACAACCGAGTTCTCTTGTTAATTCGCCAACTACAGGTATTGCACCTGTTCCTGTTCCACCGCCCAATCCGGCTACGAGGAAAGCAAGGTTCGTACCCTCTAATTCGGTCCTGAGCTCTGTAAGGTTTTCCTTGGTTGCCTGGGCACCCATTTCCGGATAGCCTCCGCATCCATGACCTTTGCATAATTTCTCACCGAGTAAAATCAACTTATCAGCTTTACTCATTGTACTGAGGTGATTTACATCAGTGTTCGCTGCGATAATCTTACCGCCTGCCATTCCTTTCTCTGCTATCCAAGTCGTAATATTACATCCTGCACCACCAAGGCCGACCACAGCCACAGATGGTTTTGATGTCTTTACCAGTTCTGCTAATTTTTCATTAACCATATAATAGCCTCCTTTGACTAAAATTGCGGTTATACTATTTACACTCTCTAAGTATATAGATATTATTCATGCGCATGCTGGATAGCTATTTCTGTTTTGGAGGCCAGTTTTTTTCCATCCATCCGGGGATGCGGCCTGAATCCGGAGGACCTATGAGCACGCGTAGCTCTGTTGCATCCTCGACATCTCCCTGAAGCCGCGCAGCCAGACCGGGCAGGATCAGTGTACCATACGTGGTCTTTTCCTTAAAATCAAAATTGGCTTTCTGGAATGTATCTTTTATTTTTGCAGCTGTGAGCTGGCCTCCTGCCACTGCAGCTTCAACACCGATCCCATCGGTATCTACCGCCGCAAGATAACAATTGATCTTGTTAGATGAAAGATCACTTTCAACAGTATAATACGTAAGAGCAAAATTCGTAGTTATTATAACAGGCGAATCCTTGGTTGGCGAACCTACCACATTTACACCGGGTGCAACTTTTACTGGAGTCCTTGGATCTGTATAAATAGTATCCCTTATATGAACCTCAGGAAGCATTGCATACGGTTCGAGGCTATGGAGTATCATTATATCCCCGTATCTCACTGTGAAAACGGATGCAAGAACAGTCTCCCAGTAAGATGCTGTGACCACATCCTTATAAACAATCCATGAATTCAACGGGACGGCCATTATCGGATAAGCGATGTCTTTCTGACCTTCTTTTATCCCTGCCCGGCGTAACTTTATGAACCTATCAAATGTCTCTTTCATTTGTTTTCCCTGGGGATATGTGCCAGGGTCAAGTACGAGGTCTTTGATACCCATCTCCCTGAAGGTAAGGGCAAGTGATTTGAGTTTATCAAGGTCTGTTGAGAATAAAACAACAGGAACCTTATAATTAAGAGCAAGTTCTGAAACTTCTCCCCAATTATTTTCTGTGGCGGCATATATCAACGGGTTCTTATCCCTGACAACCTCAAGGCCGGCTTTTAATACTGCAGGATCGAAGGAACAAAGTATCAGCGGAAGTTTTGTTGTCTCGCTTACCTTTTTCACAGCACCTGCGAATCTAAGAGCATCTCCTGATACGCATCTGACAGCTACCATATCGACTCTCAGGAATTTTCCTACGTAGAATTTCCTGAAGTTCTGTATTTTATTCACCCTCTCAACGAGTTCCGAGTCCGCCATGGTATCCCATACGTCATAGGCCAATGCAGTCGGATTAAAGAATGTCAACTGATGGCGGTAAATAATGTCATCTCCGCCTATTTTTTTGGCATGTTCTCCGATACCGATAGTGACATCACGTATCTCTGGAGCAATAAGTACCTGGAGTTCCATGTATTTTTTCTTATATTCATCCTTCAAGAGAGGCGGGCAATTCTCAAGCTTCTTTGACCTATCGATAAGATGTGCCGCAAAAGCCATGCATGTAGTATCTCCGCATTCTGCACAATTTATTTGAGGCAAGTACTTGTAAACCTGGAGGGGACTGTTAAGCTTCATTATATCACCGCTGATACCCAGTTCTCAAGATTGAACGGTTCGGCCTCTTTAGAACCATAAAGCGTCTGAGTAATCTCTTTCAATACCTGCACAGCGGTCGGGTGCATCATCATGAAAAGGTCGTTCCCGGCCAGTGATAATGTCAGTCCTGTTATGATCTCCCAGATAGGACCTCTGTATTCGCGCGCTCCCCAATCGGAATCCTCCTTTAACGGGGACGAGACCATCCATGCTTCACGTGCTCCCCATGCATTGGTAGTACCGCTTGACATCGGGAAATTTAGCTCAGTATCGCCTGTCAATCCGGCAAGCCTGATGCGTTCCATGTTAGTATAAGCATAATCGAGGCCATATCCCAGAGCGGCCGTCGTCGGGTCCATAATGATATTCTCGCGCGCCACGCCGCACTGTTTTATGAGTTTGCGGTTCAATTCTTTTTGCGCATTTATCTCAAGCTGCGTCCATGAAAGCACAACGTGATTATATTTCTTTGCGGCTTCCGCTATGCGTGCATAATCAAGGTTCAGGCTGGCAGATGCAAGCAGACATCGCTCACCTTCTGCGCTCTCTGCTGCTTTTTCAAGTACTGCAGGATCTTTTTCAGGATTTCCAGAACCTCCGATCACGATCGGTACATCCACTGCCTGAAGAACATCTTCAACCGTTCTTGCAGCATCAGATGGCGACGTGTCCTTAATGTTCGGGTCGGTACTGATCAGATGAATTGTAACCATATCCGCCCCGAAGTCGCGAACCACCTTTTTTGCCCATTCTGGAGGGCTGTTGATGACATCTTCGTAATTACCCTTGACAGCTTTTGCCATATTTATCGGCATATCGAAAACGTCCATCGTTATATGGTTCCGGTGCGGCATAGCTGCGTCAAAATAATATGGGAGCGCCCCTTCACCACCCAGTGTCACAGTACTTTTGCGCGAACCACCATCAGATGAAGTAGCCCCCAGTACGACTTCCTGTATGTTTGTCTTCCACTCCTCCATTCTACCAACGCTGAATTTTGATTCAATCAATTTGCTGAGCCTTTTTGTTGCTGGAGCAGGTGCGCCAGGCATCTGGCCAACTGGATAACCCAGGATCTTTGAAATATTCATTAAATGAAAAGCTATCTGGGCAGTTTCATGTCCCAGCGCATAAGCCATCTGCGGGTTAAGGCCCATCTGTCCAAGGTCGATCTCCACATCACCTTCGATCTTCACTCCCTCAAGAGCTTCGATATCAAGGCCGCCTAACAGGCTTCCAAGTTCCGAGAGTTTTATCTTCTTAGTCATTTTTACATCCCATTTTGCATTATTAATCGTCCAGATAGGACTGGCTACATATATATTTTTATATTCGCACTGTTCGGATTATTTGCAAAATATTCTTGATATCAAGTAATTATATCGTATCAGGAATCGATAATATTATATAATGCAGCTTGAGATTTCTTCCATATTCGCGATTATTGGCGAAATAGTGGTATACACGATCATCTTTCTATTAATAGCAGCTATTATAGGCTCATTGTTGATCGGTTATTCCTTTAAGACCGAGAAATTCGTCTTTCCGTATTTCATGCTTTTTTCAATAACCGTTCTTGAAACACTTGTAAAAGCCTTATTCCGGCTTGGAGGGATGAACGATTCCATCGTTGATAAGGTGGGTATAGATATAAAGAACAAGATTTCCATCACGAAATTCAGGAATACACATGTCAATAACCGGCTTATTTTTTTTCCGCAATGCTTGAGGGCAGTTGATTGCCCCTCAAAATTAAGTCCTGAGGGTATGAAATGCCTGGATTGCGGCAGATGTGAGATCGCAACGGCCCAGAAAACTGCAGAAAGCCTTGGTTATCAGGTATTCATAGTCCCTGGGTCAAGTTTTATCAGAAGGCTTGTCAGGAAACATAAGCCTGAGGCGATACTTGGTGTTGGCTGCATGACAGAAATAAAAGCCGGTCTTGAAATGTGTGAAAAGATGAAATTGTTTGGAGTCGGGCTCGTTCTTGATAAGGCTGGCTGTGTTTCTACAGTTCTTAACTGGGATGACTTCTATGAATTCATAGAACTTGACAGAACTGCAGATTGAGAAACAAAACCTTCATTAACCTGTATTGGGGTAAAGAGCAACATGAACCAGAAAGGGCTCTCGGAAAAAGAGGTGCTGGCATTACTAAAATCCGCAAGGCAAAAAGACACTTCTTATGAGAAAGTCTTAAGCGCCATGTGTACAAGACCACATCCGATAGCTATGAAAGCCCACATGGATTTTTTAGAATCAAATCTTGGTGATTCCGGCCTTTTCTCAGGAACAAAAGAACTTGAAGAAAAAGTCATAAATATCATGGGGGGCTTGCTCGGTGATCCGGATGCCTGCGGATATATCACAACGGGAGGAACGGAATCCAATATCCAGGCGCTGCGAACGGCTCGGAATCTCGCTAATAAAAAAAGGCCAAATGTCATTGTTCCTGTTTCAGCTCATTTTTCATTTGATAAGACAGCAGATCTTCTTGGCATCAAGATAATAAAAGCAGGTCTGGACAACGAATTCAAAGTAGATGTCAGCGCAGTAGAGAATCTGATAGATGATAACACGATAGCACTTGTTGGTATTGCCGGATCAACGGAATTTGGACAGATCGACCCGATAAATGACCTTGCCGGACTTGCAATGTCAAGAGATGTTTTTCTCCATATCGATGCAGCATTTGGCGGCTTTATAATCCCTTTCCTCGGTAAGAAATATGATTTTGATTTTTCAGTAAGAGGTGTGACCTCGATAACCGCAGACCCGCATAAGATGGGTATGTCAACGATCCCTGCAGGAGGCTTGCTTTTCAGGGAAGAAGCATGTCTCTTTCCACTTGAGATCGATACGCCATACCTTACTATCCGGAAACAGCATTCTCTGGCAGGGACACGAAGTGGGGGGGCGGTGGCTGCGGCTTATGCGGTCATGACGCATCTTGGCAGGGAAGGATATACAAGAATAGTGGACAGATGTATGAGAATGACAAAAAGGCTTGTCGATGGCGCCGGAGAGTTTGGAGTTACGCCCCTTATTGATCCTGTCATGAATATTGTGGCCCTTTCTGTACCTGACCTTGATAAGGTAAGAAAAAGGCTGCGTGAGAAAGGATGGTTCACTTCAATAACAAGGGATCCAAAAGCAATGAGATTGATAATCATGCCTCATATGAGTGAAGGATCGATTGACAGGTTCGTTTCTGATCTTGGGGAATGTATCAGAGAATGAACCAGTTATTCAAAATCTTTTTATTGCAGAAGTGAGAATGAGTATGAATAATTGATGGTGAAATCATGGTATATGAAAAAATACTATTAAGCATATTCTTGATATTACAAATCACAGGATTTGCCGGCGCAGCAACACTAAACGTCGGGCCGGAACAGACTTACAAAACAATCCAGTCAGCTGTTGACGTGGCAGGTCCTGGTGATGTAGTCTCTGTCAGCGAAGGGACGTACCTGGAGAACGTTGTTGTGAAAGGCAACGGGATCATGATAATCGGAAATAATAAAGAGAAGACCATAGTTGATGGTAAGAAAACAGGCAGTGTCTTCCGGATAACAGCCAATAATATAGTCATTTCCGGGTTCACGATACAGGACAGCGGTGGAAGCGGCAAGGAAGATGGGGGGGTGTCAATCTATACTGGTAACAATAATTTGATCGCAAATAACATCATAACAAATGATCCGGCAGGTATCGCGATATATCAATCAAGCAACAACAATGAGGTATCGGGAAATATAATAATGTCAAATGGCAGGAACGGAGGCATTTTCATTTTCTCTTCAAATGATAATAAGATATTTAACAACGATATAAAAGAGAATGTTTTCGGAGTCTATGGTGATTCTGCACGGTCAAACCGTATTTATGCGAATAATTTCATAAACAACAAGGATCAGGCTTTTGACAACAGCGGCATGAACTCATGGGATGATGGCAAGTCAGGCAATTACTGGAGCGACTATAAAGGAAGCGGAGGATTTGCTGTCCTGGGTGGAAAATCGAAAGACAATTTCCCACTCTCGGCATCTATTAGCATAAAGAATGTAGAGATCCCGGGCCTATCAGCTAAACAACAGACACAAGAACCGACCCAGACAGGAACAGGCAAATCAACGCCGGGTCTTTCGTTTGGTACTGTCATGATCTCGTTGATCCTGATATATTATTATAATCGGAGGCATCATGATAACTGAAAGATCCAATTACGGAAAATTGACGCTGCTGCCAATTGCCATTATCCTTATTGCATCGATCATTGCCGGATGCGTTGGTTCAAAAGGACCTCAAACGCAGCTTGATATCACAGCAAAAGCCGCTTCGAGTCTCATCCTTGAACATAAGGGCGGGGATGCGCTGGTCTTAACAGATGTAAAAATTACCGTCAAGAAAGAGGTGGATGGCAAATTCGTTGATGGGCTCAATTCCGTCCTCCTTTCGGATTTTCAGGATATTCCAGGTATGGATACTCTTGTTGCTGGTAAGAAAATCACGCATACATGGAAAGAACCATTGTCATTGGGCGATGTTCTCCTCATAACACTTGAAGATGTGCCTTCAGGAAAGTTGATTTTCAATCAGAAAGTTAGCGTCAGATAAATATATCACTTCCTTATGACAGAATGGTTTTCGATCAATTTAAATCCTTTTTCCAGAGGAAATAGAGGTTTAATTATCATATGAGTATCACAGAACAGAAATAAAAGGGGTAAAATACTAAATTTGTGTTTTTGTCTATCTGTAAAATCCTTAACATACGGCTTATTCATCAATATTTCGCGGGCATCATTATCATAAGTATCTAAATTAATATTCTCCAATAGAAATAAAGGGGTTGAATAAAAATAGGGTAAGATGCCTTTATGAAAAAATGGCACCTTTATCTGCAGAACTTACCTGCTTCTGGTAGCGCGCAAGATACCCTTTTTTCACCCTGGATGCTGGTGGTTTCCATTCTTTTCGTCTGTTTTTCAATTCTTCTGGTGGGACGATAATATCCAATTTCCTATCAGGTATATCTATCTCGATAATATCCCCATCCTTAACCAGCGCTATCGGTCCACATTCAGCGGCTTCAGGAGATACATGGCCTATGCAGGGTCCTCTTGTCCCGCCAGAGAACCTTCCGTCAGTTATGAGGGCGACAGATTCTATCAATCCCATACCTGCGATCGCTGCAGTCGGCGAAAGCATCTCGCGCATCCCGGGGCCGCCTTTAGGCCCTTCGTATCGTATTATCACGCAATCGCCAGATCTTATCTTATTTCCCATGATAGCTGCCATGGCAAGTTCCTCGCTGTCAAAAACCCTCGCAGGACCTTTGAACTTTAGCATATTCTGGCTTACTGCTGCCTGCTTCACCACAGAACCAAGAGTTGCAAGGCTTCCGTATAGGATCGCTATTCCGCCCTCTGGATGTACCGGTGATTCAAGAGTCTTAATGATCTCTTTATTTGCACGTGGATTTATGAGAATATATTCTTTGAGATTTTCTTTCAATGTTTTACAGGTGACGGTCATTGTTCCTGTCTTAAGTCTCGATTGCAGCCGCGCCTGTATTGCGGGCACACCTCCGGCTCTTTCAAAGTCGATGAGATAGTGTTCACCGCCCGGTCTTAAATTTATGAGATGCGGTGTAACTTTACTCAATTCATCGAACTTAGATAGGGAAAGATCAAGCCCGAATTCGGCTGCGATCGCAGGCAAATGAAGCGTAGTGTTTGTGCTTCCACCGATTGCCATATCTACACGTATTGCATTATCAAACGATTCTTCAGTCACGATCTTTCGCGGTGTTATATTTTTATCGATAAGTTCAAGTATTTTCATACCCGACTGCTTTGCGATCCTTGTTTTTTTTGAATCCACAGCATGGGCTGTCCCGCAGCCCGGCAAACTTAAGCCCAGAGCTTCTGTCATGCATGCCATAGTGTTGGCTGTGAACAATCCCGCGCATGAACCAGCACCGCAGCACGAAAGATCTTCGAGATTCTTGAGTTCTTGCTCCGATATTCTATTATTTCGCCGTGCTCCGACCGCTTCAAATAAGGATATTACATCTTGCGGCCTATCATCAACGAAACCGGGCATCATCGGCCCTCCTGTTACAACTATTGCAGGAATATCCAGTCTCCCTGCTGCCATAAGGTGTCCAGGTACTATCTTATCGCATGTGGGGATCATGACCATACCATCGAACTGGTTCGCTTCGACCATGAGTTCGATACTATCCGCTATTATTTCCCTGCTTGGAAGTGAATTTCTCATGCCGGCATGTCCCATTGCTATCCCGTCACAGATGCCTATCGTATTGAATTCAAAGGGAACGCCTCCGGCCATTCTGATACCTGCTTTTACCGCTTCAGAAAGCTTATCGAGGTGTATATGTCCCGGAATAACCTCATTCCATGAATTTACCACCCCTATGAAAGGACGGGACATTTCTTCATCGATCAGCCCCACAGCCTTTAATAAAGACCTGTGCGGGGCACGCTCAAGTCCCTTTTTTACATTATCACTTCTCATGATTTTCATATACAGGTGATCCTGATTTGTTCTACTAAAATATGCTTTTTCAGTTAAAAGGGTTTTGTCACTGCGATATTTTTATATACCTATCCGCCAGTATCTCTATAACATCATAAACCCGTTGTTTTAGTTATCAACTTGCTTCATTTTCCATATCAAAACCATCTATGTCGTTGTCTTTTTCAAATTTTTGATATAGTATGTATAAATTAATAGTATATCTTTATAAACTTAAACGTCAA
>JAGFND010000020.1 GCA_021409285.1 Candidatus Methanoperedens sp.
GTCGATGCTTCCACAGGATGCCGAAGCCATAAAAACCCTTAATAGCATAGAAAACGAGTTTGGCAGCACGAATATCGTATCTTTTGCGATAGAGATGGACCCGCAGTATACAGGCTCGGACGAGGTGCGGGATGTAAGAGACCCCAGGGTGATACAATATACAGACCAGCTTTCGAAGCTGGCGCTACATACCGATAACGTGATAGACGTCACAGGACCTGCGTCAGTTCTGAAGAGCATCAATGGCGGGCTGCTGCCTCAATCATCCAGGGATATTCAGGAGCTTACAAATAAGAATGGGCTTCTTGACAGGTATATCAGCAAGGATTACACTTTAGCCCTTGTCACAATCCGCACAACCGATGATGTGGACCTCTCGAAACTTGAGCCTGAACTTGAGAAAATACTACAACAAGTTCTTAAACCGCCAGGAATAACGGCAAACCTTGCTGGCAGTGTGATGGAAAGCCAGAAAATGCAAACGGCTATCGCGCCAGATATGGCAAAAACATCATTGTATTCACTTGTAGGGATCCTGATAATCGTACTCGTATTGTTCCGCTCGATAAAATATGGGTTCACTCCGATGACCACAATAATATTCGGTACCCTCTGGACAATGGGCTATGTCGGGCTTATCCAGATGGGAATGAGTTCCCAGACATCGGGCGTTACATCGATGATAATGGGTATAGGCATAGATTTCGGGATACAGCTTGTTACAAGGTACAGGCTTGAACTGCAAAACCTGTCCACATTGAATGAGAATCATCCGCGGTTCCAGCTTGGACCCAGGGAGGCTATGGAAGTGACACTTAACAATGTGATAATCCCCATGTTAACAACAACTCTTGCAGCTTTGATAGGTTTCCAGGCAATGTCTCTTGGTAGATTAACGTTCCTGGGGGACATGGGAACCATGATGAGTTACGGAGTCGCTGCGAGCATGATCGCAGCTATAACCATTGTGCCTGCAATTATTCTCATAATCGATACGGTCAATATGAAAAATATATATAAAAAATTAATGAATAGATTTGAGGTAAAAACATGAATAGCAGAATATTGAAGCAGAGTATAGGATTCACTATAATTATAATCTTCCTATCGGTAATGATCAGTCCTGTTTTCGGCCAACCCCTCACCGGAGTACAGGGAAGCAGAATCCAGGCAAATTTCATGAGCCAGGACCCTGATCCTGCCGATGCCGGAAATGACCTGGATTTAAGATGGCAGATATATAACTCACTTTCAACCACGACAGAAAACCTGAGGTTCCATCTGGATGCTGAATATCCATTCTTATTTGAGGCCGGGGATTCTCCTGATAAGGATTTAGGGCCATCGGTAGGCACGAACGATAGACAGGTTTTTTATGTGCTGCACTACAGACTCAGGGTAGCTGATAATGCTATCAAGGGAACATATAACGTCACGCTGAATTGGGATACAGGAAATGGATGGACAAAGAAAGAATTCCCTATATACGTTGATCCTAAAAAGGCAGATTTCGTAGTAGGAGCGCTTGTTACATCTCCTGAAAAGCTGATAGCTGATACAAAAGAGGCAAAGCTATCTGTAGATATTAGCAACATAGGGAAGGGCAATGCAGAGAACGTTAAAGTAAAACTCTTTTTGCCTGAAGGCTTCAATTCCAGTTACAGTTATTCTGACGAGGACAGCCTTGGCATAATACCAAAGGACGGCAGTAAAACAGCGACTTTCTATGCAGACGTCGATGAAAATATCAATGAAGGGAATTACATGGCTAAACTTAATATCACATATAAGGACGAAAATGATGAGAGCGCCACGTACAGGACAAAAATCCTTGAACTCAGCATACCCATAAAGCCTGCCCCTCATCTCATAGTGGAATCTGTAACAACAACCCCGATAAACCTGACAGCTGGAAGCACCTCTGAATTTCACATTATCGTTAAGAACACAGGAAATAAAAAGGCTGAATCTGTTTCCATGCGCGTATTCAAGGATGCTTCCCAGCCTTTTGAGTTCAGCGAAAAGTCCGATTTTGTGGGAAAATTGGAGGCAGGTGAGAGCGGTGATGCTGTATTAGGATTTACAGTTGACTCGAAAGCAGCGGCAAAGAAGTACCTTATTGATGTTGAATTAAGGGGGATCGACGAGTCAAACAATGTGGTGATCTTCAGGCGCACGGTACCGCTTACAGTGACTCCTGGAGCGAAAGGCTCACCGTTGAGCTCACCTGGTATGCTGGGAGGACTGGTGGTTGTTATCGGTGCAGTTGCGGCGGTATATTATTTCAAGAAAGGAAAAAAGTTTCAGAAATAATAAAACACAACTCGGAGGAACAACATGAGAAAAAGTGAAATAATCCTGTCTGGACTCATCATCCTGTCCTTCGCAATTGCCATATACTATTACCCTCAAATGCCAGAAGAAGTGGCATCACACTGGAATGCACAAGGGCAAGTTAATGGTCATATGTCGAAGTTCTGGGGATTATTTCTGATGCCGATTATTTCAGTGGGAATGTTATTGCTCTTTATCATGATACCCAGGATAGACCCGTTAAAATCCAATATACAGAAATTCAGAAAATATTATGATGGATATGTAGTCTTGATAATGGTTTTTCTATTTTATCTATATGTTCTGACTCTTTTCTGGAACTCTGGATATACATTCAACATTATTACTTTTTTATCACCCGGTCTGGCTATTCTATTTTACTATACTGGAATTTTGATCGAAAATGCAAAAAGGAACTGGTTTATTGGAATACGAACACCCTGGACGTTGAGTAGTGATAAAGTATGGGATAAAACTCATAAAATTGGCGGTAAATTGTTTAAAATTGCTGGAGTTTTTGCTCTTTTAGCAATATTCTTTGAGAGCTTTGAAATATTTATTATCATTGTCCCGGTGATTTTAATATCCATTTTTACCGTTATATATTCATATTTTGAATATCAGAAAGAGAACTAATAATTGGGGGTGACTCAATTATGACAGGAAAAGGTGAACAAGATGTATTTTGAAAAAGCAGGTAAGGAGAATACCCAAAAAACTCTGCAAATTGCTAAAGAAGAGGCATTAAAGCGTGGAATAAATCATATAGTTGTTGCATCAACATTTGGAGATACAGCACTTGCTGCTGCCCAGATGTTGAAAAGGCACAGGAATAAAACTTGTTGTGGTTACGCATAATACAGGCATTAGAGAGCCGAATCTTCAAACTTTTGACCAGGAAATAAAAAATAAAATCGAGAATATGGGTGGAAAGGTTCACACTGGAACAATGGTTTTAAAAGGTCTTGGTACTGCATTGGAACAGGCAGGGGAGCAGATACTGCTGCCGTCATTAAGGCAAATTCCTCAAATAAATTTTTTGACATTAAACTGAGGGAATATCTGGTTAAGCCTTATGATTTTTAAACGAAGAGGAAATAATAAACTTTATAAATATTTCTTATTTTCCTCCTCTCTGATCCGATATCACCTTACCTCTTGCAAAAGATATGATAAAAGGACCCAGCTTAACGTGACTCATTGTTGTAATCAACAACACAATTCTTTTGTTTACAACCTCGTCCATATATCCTCTTATTATGTTGAATTCATTCCCTATTATTCTCTTTCCCTCTTAATGCTGATGCAATAATTGCAGGCACTGTGATTATTGCAGATAGAATAAATGCCCCGGTTATACCTCCGGTAAAGGCTTCCTGCACAGCAACAGGCATGTTTGCCCCGCCTACGACAAACATGTTCATCATCTCATCAAGAGAAATCGTTCCCATGATCAGGGGGAAAGCTATTCCCATGCTCAGCACCATGCCGGCATTGTTGAAAAACGCCCTAATGGATGATGCGACACCGCGCCGCTGTGGGGATACTGATGACATAATGGCACTGGTGTTCGGAGCCTGGAATAGCCCTGAACCGAAACTGTTGATGAACATCCATACTGCAAGTATCCAGTAAGTTGTATTGTAATGCATTGTTGTAAGACCCAGGAGACCAATAAGGGATATAGCTAATCCAACGGTGCTGATGATCCTGGAGCCATATTTATCTGAAAGTACCCCCCCTATCGGGCCTGTTATTGCAAGACCGATCACGAGAGGAATTATGAGTATGCTTGCCGTAAGCGGGTCATAGCCTCTGGGTCCCTGGAAGAAAAGGATGAGGAGTATCATTACAGCTCCCCTGGCTATAGAATTCAGGAGGTTACTTAGCTGCCCGTAAGAGAAAATTTTTATTTTGAAAAGGCTTAAGTCCATCAGCGGATAGACCGCTCTCCTTTCAATGCGCAGGAAAGCGGCAAAACTCACTATGGCTATAACAAGGGAGAGAAGCATCGGAAGCGATGTCAAACCCAGGATAAATCCTGCTGTGAGATAGATCATAGACGTGAGGAAAGCGATAGTAAATAAGACCATCCCTTTAAGGTCGAATGTTTCACCTTTTGGCAGCTCTGCAACATCTTTTAGTTTGAGATGCGCCCATATTGTAACAACTATACCTATCGGGACATTAAACAAGAAGTTCAGCCGCCAGTCTATTAATGTTAGAAAACCTCCCAGTATCGGACCTACAACAAAGGCTGCTGCCATTACCATGCTGAGAATTCCCATTGCTTTTCCAAGTTCATTCCGTTTGAAGGCATCAGTTACTATTATGGTGCCGTTAGCCACGAGCATCGACCCTCCCACAGCCTGCACCACCCTGAAAGCGATAAGCTGATTTATGTTAGCTGAAAAACCGCAAAGTAATGAACCTATTGTAAATACTGCCAGGCCGTAAACATACAGCTTCTTCCGCCCATAGATATCTGCAAGCCTGCCCCATGCAGGTGCGAGTATTGTAATGAGAAGAGTATAACTTATCAGCACCCACATTATCCCGAAAAGGTCAGTGTTCAGTTTCACCATCATGGTGGGGAGAGCGATTATCAGTGTGCTGGCATTGAGGATTCCGACAAGCATTCCTAGAGAAGCTACGGAGAGAGCTGTCCATTTATAGCTATCTGGAGTATTATTTTGTTTGATATTTACAATGTGCATATGGCTTCTTTACCTGCTCCAGCAGCAACAAGTATTTCTGTATTGCCTTTTACTCTTGGGCTGCCCGATATCCCTAGAATTCTCATAATTAAACTCCTTTTACTTTTTATTATATCTCAATTTTCGAAAACAGATAGCTTCCGATCACAAGGAACAGCACTGTAACACCTGTTAGCACCGCAAGATCAATACCGAAGCCAAAATGCATCTGACCTCCAAGACCACCTCTTAAGCCATCAACCCCATAAGTGAGTGGGTTTGCGCTTGCTGCAATGAAAATCGAACTGGGAAGTCCTGCAAGTGGAAACAGGGCGCCGGAAAGGAAAAATATGGGCATCACAAGGAAATTCATGATCATCTGGAACCCCTGCATATCTTCAAGGAGCGATGCAATGGCAGTACCCATTGCGGTAAAAAGTAGAGCTGTCAGTGCCATTATCAGGAAAGCAACGGGCAGGAACGTAAGACTTGTGGGCCTGAATCCTGCAGCGATCGATATAAAAAACACTATTATGCCCTGAAGTGTCGCAACGGTCGCGCCCCCAAGTGTCCTGCCTATCATGATATTGAGACGCGATACAGGAGCAACAAGAGTTTCTTTCAGGAATCCGAATTGCTTATCCCATATGATCTCCATCCCTGAAAAAATTGCGGTAAAAAGAATACTCATGGCAATAACTCCGGGAGCCAGGAATTCGAGGTAATTTCCCTGCCCGGCTTTCTGGAATACAGGACCGAACCCGTATCCAAGTGCAAGAAGGAATAGAAGTGGCTGTCCAAGTGATCCTATGATCCTTGAACGTGAACGGACATATCGCTTGAGCTGCCTCAGCCAGAGTATGTAAATTGTTCTTATCATTATCTGCTCCACATCTTGCGGTTCATCCGCATCTGATCAATGCTTCCTGACTCTTCCTCGCGTATTTTTTTGCCTGTCAGGGACAGGAAGGCTTCTTCAAGTGTCTTTGTACCGGTCGTTTTCTTCAGATCTTGGGGGCTTCCTTCTGCAACGATTTTCCCCTGGTCTATAATTGCCACGCGGTCGGCAACACGCTCAGCTTCGTCCATATAATGGGTTGTGAAAAATACTGTAATACCCGCAGTGCCGTTTAAATCTTTCAGATATTTCCAGATGGAATTGCGCGTCTGAGGGTCAAGTCCGATGGTAGGCTCATCCATGAATAATACTTCCGGAGTATGCAAAAGCCCTCGTGCGATCTCAAGCCTCCTCTTCATTCCGCCAGAAAAGTGTTTCACCGCATCGTTTTTCCTATCCCAGAGTTCCACGAAATTAAGAAGTTCTTGGATTTTGTTCTTCAATATCTTGTCAGGCACTTTGTATAATACACCATGGAATTCCATGTTTTCGTAAGCAGTAAGCTCGTCATCAAGGCTTGGATCCTGGAACACTATTCCAAAAGAGCGCCTCACAGCGTCCTGGTTTGAAATTGGGTCGTAGCCATTCACGAGCATTGTCCCGGTCGTGGGACGAAGAAGTGTTGTGAGCATTTTAATTGTGGTTGTTTTCCCGGCGCCGTTGGGTCCAAGGAATGCGAAAGTCTCACCACGTTTTACAGAGAAGGAAATATTATCTACCGCAGTGAAGCCGCCGAATTTTTTTGTGAGATTCCTGACCTCTATTGAGTAATTATCTGTTTTTTCTTTTTGGAGCATATCAATCTCATAGATGTTAGATAAGTTAATATATTGAATCGAACCATACAATAGTTTACTCATATATTGAATGGTTTGTGCGAATAATTCGCAATAAGAGGCGAAAAGCTATATGGCAAAAATGTGGATATCGAATGAAGGGTTTGATATTGAAACTGCAAGAGACTACGCAAGCAAACTTGTATTGCTGGCTTGCGCCTACCGGGCAGGAATATTTGAAGCACTCTCCAAGGAGAAGGACATAGCAGCCCTGAAGCATGCACTCAATGCCGATGAGAGGGCTCTCTTCATCGTACTTGAGGCGCTTTGCGCTTTGGGATATGTCCATAAGAGGCTGGACAGGTATATCATATCTGAGAAGGCCAGGTCACTTTTCCTTGAGCGCGGTGAGGATTATGTTGGAGGTTCTCTTCCCCACTTTCTTGATATAATGGAAGCATGGCTTAAGCTTCCTGAGATAATCAAAGGAGCAAAACCCGATAGATCAGAGCGTGATGTTGAAGCTTTCATGAACGCCATGGCATCAAGGCCGGATAAAGTCGTAGAGGAAGCCGTAGAGCACTGCCTTAAAAGGAAAAATAATGCGAAAAAAGTACTTGATCTGGGGGGCGGGCCTGGCAAGTATGCAAAAGCTTTTGTGAATAGAGGCTTGAATGCGGTTCTTTATGACTTGCCGGATACTATCGATTACGTCAAAACCCGGTTTAAACTGGGGGATGTCAGTAACCTGACCCTGATGAAGGGAGATTTCACAAACGAATTCTTGAACGAATTCGCCGGTGAGTCATTCGACATTATTTTTATGGGCAATATCTGCCATATCTATTCAGAGAAAGGGAACAGGAAGCTCATAAAGCGTGCCAGGAATATTTTAAGAAGCGGCGGGATGATCGCCATCGAGGATATGGTCAGGGGACGAAGTCCCATGGCAGAAATGTTTGCTGTGAATATGCTGGCAAACACGGAAGATGGAAGCACATATACTGAAGCGCAATATAGGGAATGGCTCACAGATGCCGGGTTTCGCAAAATTGAAATAATCGACCTTGTGCAAAAGAGTAACCAGCTTATCACAGCTTTTTTAGGGTAACGTATGGACGAGACTGATAAGAAGATAATTGAACTGTTACAGCAGGACGGAAGATTGGAGGATATGGAGATAGCCCGTAAAATTGGGATTTCACATGATACCGTTAAGCGAAGAAGGAAAAAACTCGAAGATGCTGGTTACATTAAAATTCAGGCTAATATCAATCCACGTAAGCTCGGATATACAAATGTTTTTATCTTAGGGATAACTTTAGCCCCCGGTAATGATGTCAGAAAAATAGCCGAGAAACTTGCTTTCAAGAAAGAGTTCTTTTTTGTAGCCCTATCCCTGGGCCCTACTCACTCTATAGTTGCTTCATGCTTTGCCAGGGATCAGATAATTCTCAATAAACTGGTTGAAGAATTACGAACATGGAAAGAGATAGAAAAAATCGAGACCAATATTATTTACGAAGTTTTGAAATCGGGATATCACGATATTTCTGGGGTAACTCTATAGAGATGAAATCTAAAATAATGGAAGATAATTATGACCTTATCCGATATCATTATCAAAAAGATCAGAAAAGAATGTCCAATATCTTTTCGTGATTTCATGGAAATGGCTCTTTATCATCCTGAACTTGGGTATTACATGACCGAAAGGGAAAAGATCGGCAAATCCGGGGATTTCTATACCAGTACTGATGTAACGTGTGTGTTTGGAGAGATGATCGCAAGACAGCTTGAAGAAATGTGGTGCATTATGGGGAAAAAAGAATTCACCGTTGTTGAGATAGGAGCTGGCAATGGGCTCCTTTCAAAAGATGTAATTGATCATCTAAAGAAGAACGGGGATTTATATCAGAAACTCAATTATTTTATAATCGAAAAAAGTCCCCGGATGCAAAAAGAGCAGAAAAAATTATTGCCTGAAAAAGTAAAGTGGTGTGATTCAATCAATGAACTTCGGGAAATAGAAGGGTGCATATTCTCAAATGAACTTGTGGACGCTTTTCCAGTGCATCAGGTCTTGATGGAGGATGATCTTATGGAGGTGTTTGTGGATTACAGGGACAGCTTCATAGAAATCAAGAGGCCGGCAAATAATGCTCTCAAAGGCTACCTTTCAGAATTGAATGTAGGGTTGCCATGCGGATTCAGGACAGAAATAAACCTTGAGGCAGTAAAATGGATAAAGGAAATTGGAACATCTTTAAAAAAAGGATTTGTGATCACCATTGATTATGGATATCCTTCTTCTGAATTATATCAGGAATACAGGAACAAGGGAACGCTGATGTGCTATTTCAGGCATACTGTGAATGAGTCTCCATATATGCATATTGGAGAGCAGGATATTACTTCTCATGTGAATTTCTCTGCACTTTCTCACTGGGGGTGTAAAAACGGACTGGAAACTTGCGGTCTCACTGACCAGGCGCATTTTTTAATGGGTATTGGGATAGAAGATTACCTGAAAGATCTCATAGAAAAAGTCCCGGAAAACTATTCCAGGAAAATGCTTCAGTTGAAAAACCTCATTATGGGAATGGGTGAAACTTTTAAGATCCTGATACAGGTAAAAGGTATTGAATGCAATGAGCTTTCTGGTTTGAGAGTACCGAGCCGTTGGGGGCAATGTCAGGAATAACATATTTTGAATGGCAACACAAAACAAAAAAAAGATAACGGTTAAAAAAAAAATTTAACTCGTCAGGACAATTTCAATACTGATATCTTTTGGAACCTGTATTCGCATCAACTGGCGCAACGCCCTTTCATCGGCATCAAGGTCGATAAGCCTTTTATGGACTCTCATTTCCCAGTGATCCCATGTAGAACTTCCTTCGCCATCGGGGCTTTTCCTGCACGGCACCACCAATTTCTTGGTAGGCAGCGGAACAGGACCTGATATGCTCACACCTGTTTTCAATGCAATGTCTTTTACCTGTACACATACTCCATCAAGTGTTGATGGACTTG
Organism: Candidatus Methanoperedens sp.; assembly: GCA_021409285.1. Lineage (GTDB taxonomy): Archaea > Halobacteriota > Methanosarcinia > Methanosarcinales > Methanoperedenaceae > Methanoperedens. Next base: position 9,741 of record JAGFND010000020.1, read on the forward strand.
TTCCAGATAAACGTATTCTTGCTTTCTGCGCCATAAAAAACTCCTCGTTTTAATAAAAAGAAAATATGGAATTAAATACGGGGCTTAATGTCCTGAACCATGCCTGCTGCAATGGTCATTCCCATATCCCTTATGGCAAATCTGCCAAGTTGTGGAATTTCTTTGACCTTTTCAATACACATTGGTTTGGTTGGCTTTATCGTTACGATCGCAGCGTCTCCGGCCTTAATGAAATCCGGATTTTCAGCCGCAACCTGCCCGGTCTTGGGATCAAGTTTCTTAAGGATCGCAGTAATAGTACCGGCAACCTGAGCTGTATGGCAGTGTATTACAGGTGTATAACCTGCTGCAATTGCAGAAGGATGCTGGAGCACTACTATCTGGGCAGTAAATTCTTCTGCAACCACAGGTGGCTTTTCTGTATGTCCGCAAACATCTCCTCTTCTGATATCCTTCTTGTCAACACCCCTTACGTTCCAGCCGATATTATCGCCTGGAAGCGCTTCTTTGATCTCCTGGTGATGCATTTCAATTGATTTGACCTCACCAACAGCCTTTGCTGGCATGAATATTATCTTATCGCCAGGCTTCATCTTGCCGGTTTCAACTCGGCCTACAGGCACAGTTCCGATCCCGGATATCGTATAAGAGTCCTGTACCGGGATTCGAAGAGGTAGAGTTACTGGTTTTTCTGGCACTTTTAACAAATCAAGAGCTGCCAGTAAGGTGGGTCCAGTATACCATTTCGTATTCTCGCTCGCCTTGGCAAGATTATCTCCTTTGAAAGCTGATGTTGGGATGAAATTCATATCATCAGGCTTATATCCTACCATTTTGAGAAGCGCACTGAGCTCGGCTTTTACTGCATCATATCTCGCTTTATCATAGTTTATCTCATCCATTTTGTTGATTGCTATGATCAGCTGGGTAATACCAAGGGTTCTTGAAAGGAACACATGTTCTTTTGTCTGCGACTGGACACCTTCTTTGCCAGCACATACGAGTATGGCCGCATCAGCCTGCGAAGCACCTGTGATCATGTTCTTGACGAAATCCCTGTGACCGGGGCAATCTACAATCGTAAAGTAGTATTTTGCAGTGTCAAATCTCTGATGTGCAACATCGATAGTGATACCTCTGTCCCTTTCTTCCTTGAGAGAGTCCATGACCCATGCGAATACAAATGATTCCTTCCCTTTCGCCTTTGCTTCTTCTCTATACTTTTCTATGATGTGCGGTGGGACCGCACCAGTTTCAAACAGTAAGCGTCCAACGAGAGTTGATTTCCCGTGGTCGATATGCCCGATAACTGCTAAATTTAAATGTGGTTTCTCTGCCATATTATTCTCCTATTATTCTTGTATAATAATGTTTTGTGACCGTATTGTTGTTTTTGTTTTTATACCTTCCGTTCTCAGGGACTTATGAAATCACTCGGCTTTGGCATTTCAAGTTTAAGTCCTTTCCTCTTTCTTATATCCATCACTATATCATTCAACATGTTCTGTGGTATTTGCTCGAATCCGAGGAACTCAGTGTTCCACATCGCTCTGCCTTCTGTTGCCGAGCGAAGATCTCCTGCGAAACCGAACAATTGTGCAACAGGCGCTTTTGATTCAATAATGGTGGTATCACCTTCTGTTTTCATGTCAAGGATAACTCCACGCCTTCCCTGCATCTCACGCATTGCGCCGCCCATCTGCTCATGCGGTACCTGGATAAACACTTTCTGAAAAGGCTCAAACAGTGTTGCTCCGGCCATCAACATGCCGGCCTGTATAGCCTGCCTTGATGCAGGAATCACCTGAGCAGGCCCTCTGTGTATCGAGTCTTCATGTAGCTTGGCGTCCATCAACTTCACTTTTACTCCCATTACAGGTTCCCTCGACATCGGCCCACCTTTCATGACTTCCTCGAACCCTTCTATAATGAGTTCCATTGTTTCATTCAAATACTGGATACCTTTTGTCATATCAAGCAAAACATTTGTCTCATAGATATGAGCATAGCTTTTTGCTTCGTCCTTTGTAATTCCTGCTTTCATCAGGATATCTCTTCGCTCAACTTCCTGCTGCCTCATTGAGATTTCATTGTTCTTTATCATGCTTATCACAGCAGGTTCCAGCGGTTCGACTACAACATAGAACCTGTTATGGCGGTTAGGTGATTTTCCTTCCACAGGTCCAGCATGCGTAGAAACGGTTTCCCTGTATACTACAAGAGGTTTTGATGTGATGATCTCTACATGCCTGTCACGCTGTATCCTGCCTGCGACAACTTCAAGATGCAGCTCACCCATTCCGGCAAGAAGATGTTCACCAGTTTCCTGGTTTATCATCACTTTGAGCGTTGGATCTTCTTTTGCGACCTGCCTTAATACTTCGACCAATTTGGGGAGGTCTTTCATATGCTTTGCTTCTACAGCTACGGTCATAACAGGTTCGCTCACATGCCTTATGCTCTCAAATGGGGTCATACTTCTGTCAGTTGATGCCGTCGATCCAACGATGGCATCTACAAGGCCAGTAACAGCAACAATATTGCCTGCCGGGATCGTTTCCACTTCAAGACGTTCAGCACCCATGAAAATACCCACGGACTGGATCCTGTTCGCGTTTGGCATTCCTGATATGAAAACTTCTTTTCCTCTTTCGAGTGAACCTGAGAAAAGCCTTCCACTTGCGACCTCGCCGGCATGCGGGTCAGTTGTAATATCAGTTATCATCAGAGCAACCTTACCTTTTCTATCAACATTGATCATTGATTTCCCTATTTCGCTCTCCTTATCACCATGCCATATGACCTTGATACGCTCTTTCTGCGCATCCACAGGACTTGGCAAGAATCGTATGATCATATCATTCAAAACAACATGTAGAGGACATTTATTCGCAAGTTCTTGCTGCCTATCTCCCTGACATAATTCTATGATCTCTTTGAAGCCGACCCCACTCTTCTTCATAAACGGGACGCTGATAGCCCAGTTATTCAGCGCTGATCCGAAAGCCACTTTTCCAATCACCGGATCAAGTCTTAAATCATCATATTGATCAGGTTTCAGACCTTTTATGATCTTATTGACCTTATCGATCACAAGACCCATTCGCATCTGCATATCCTGTGGAGTAAGCTTAATCTCATTTATAAGACGATCGACCTTGTTAATAAAAAGAATAGGTCTTACATTTTCACGAAGCGCCTGGCGCAATACGGTCTCAGTCTGAGGCATCGGTCCTTCAACCGCATCGACCAGTACAATGGCGCCGTCAACTGCTCTCATAGCCCGTGTTACATCTCCGCCGAAGTCAACGTGGCCGGGTGTATCAATTAAATTGATAAGATATTCTTTTCCATCGAATTCGTGCACCATTGAAACTGTTGCTGAATCGATCGTGATACCCCGCCTCTGCTCTTCTTCATCAAAGTCCATGAATAACTGTTCGCCTGCCAGCTCTTTTGATATCATGCCAGCTCCAGCGATTAGATTATCAGAGAATGTTGTTTTGCCGTGGTCTATATGTGCGACCGTACCTATATTACGGATAAACTCAGGTTTGTCCATAATTTGTGTCACACGTTCAACCATTTTCTTTCGTCTGCCCATTATAAATTACCTCTTTTATTGGAATTTTTTGGTTCTCTATTATTCAATCCTATATAAACACTTTGAAAACCAGGCAATAAGCGGCACTATGAATAAAAAATCGCAGCATCATGCCTCAGATCCCAGTTCCTCTATTTATTTTTTGATGCGGTTCAATTTGAACAGATCGGCAGCTGCATCCAGAAAGCGTTCATCATCATGCTCTGCTGCATTCCGGAGGATCTTTGTGGGCTCAGCAAGTATCTGCTTGGCAAAAGAGTGGGTCATATCATTCAGTACCTGACGTTCGATATCTCCAATCGTATGCTGCGCCTTGAGCTTATTTATGGCATCTTCGCACTCTTTTCCCCGGATATTCTCAACCTGTGAATAAAGAGCCGAAATGATCTTATCAGCTTGCTGGCGCTTATATTGCTTTTTAAGGAGCATTATCTCTTCTTCTATAATCAATTCGGCTTTTTTTGCTTCTTCCCTGCGTTTAGCCAGGTTCGCCTCGCTTATGCTTCGCAGGCTGTCTATGTTATGAAGGCTGACCCCTGGTAGATCCCCAACACTGCTTTCTATATTCCTCGGATTCCCGATGTCTATCAGCATTAATTGTTTATCATGTTCTTTTATCAGACATGCGATCATCTCATGTGTTATGACAAAATGAGGAGCTGAAGTCGCGCTTATGATCACATTCGAAATCGGGATATATTTCTCTAATAGATCATATCTCACTGCTTTTCCATTTAATTCACATGCAAGAGCTGTCGCCTTATCATAAGTCCTGTTAGCCACATAAATGATTTTGATATCCTTATTCGCAAGGGCCTTTGCTACGAGAGTTCCCATTTCACCCGCTCCAATTACCATTACAGTCTTGCCCTGGAGCCCGCCAATGCCTGCCTCTGCAAGCTCAACAGCAGCAGAACCGATGGAAACTGATCCCTTATTTATCCCTGTCTCATTCCTTACACGCTTCCCCACCTGAATGGATTTATTAAAAGCAGTATCAAGCGTCTTTCCGACTGCGCCGGCTTTTTTTGCCAGCATGAAGAGTTCTTTAACCTGCCCGAGTATCTGGTCTTCACCAACGATCATTGATTCAAGGCCTGAAGTCAAACGCAAAAGATGACGCAACGACTCTTCGTGGTCAAGAAAATCAATAATTCGAGATGAAACTTTCATGTGCTTTGCAAAATCAAGAAGTACTTTACTTCCTTTAGGGGAAACCACATAGACTTCAACACGATTACAGGTTTTCAGAACCGCACATTCATCAACGAGATCATGAGATTTAAGACGCACAAGAAGCTGATCGACACCGCCATGCCAGGCGCTTTCCATCTCATCTATGGTCGCCTTGGTATGCGTAATTAGCATGCTTGATATTTCATTCATTTTTCTTGCCTATATGTTTTGAAGCTACTTTATATGCTTTTTCATAAGATTCATTGATCGCTTCCCAAACTTCACTATCATTCATTATATTCCACAATATCTCTTTGCGTTCCTTCTGGTCTCCTACCCTGGATTTTAGCATTTCACGAATCTCATTTTGAAGTCGTGTCATCACAGCTAATCCCGGCGTGATGACTCCTTCTATGTTCTTACGGATATATTTCGAAAGAGCTGGGCTCTGGCCAAGGGTGGAAATTCCGATCACAATATCTCCTCGCCTTATAATGGATGGAACTATAACATCCCCAAGATCGTCAACCCTATTTACGAGTTGGCCGCTGTTTTCTGCGATTCCTGCAATCTTCTCATTTAAGATCATGTCATTCGTGGCAGGAATTACGATAAAAGCATCTTTGAGATGTCTGGAAATATCCGTCTCTGTCAGTTCATTGACTTTTATTAATTGTATTATTTTTTTTATTTGAAGTTCACTCAATTTGCCAGTAAATTCTTTGCTGACGACTGTTACCTTCGCATAATCGCAAAAAAACAAGGCCTTCCTTTCGCCCACTTCACCCCCTCCAAAAATTACCACCTTCTTCTCTTGAAGGTTAAGCAAGAGCGGAACAAAATCTTTCATAACCTAACACCGGTCTTCTTGAATTCCTTTTCACTAAAAAGAATACTATAATCTTTTATACCTGTTGCGATGGATACATCATTCGCTATTTTTTCGCATTCTTCACGAGTATAAGCATGTATCATTGTAAATAGATTATACTTCCAATCAGAATATCGTGGGCGTTCATAGCAGTGAGTAACTTCAGGAAAACCTGCCATTATTGTGCCCACTTCCTCCACTTTTTCATCAGGGACATTCCATGTGCACATTGCATTTGCGGTTATTCCAATCGCTCTATGACCAATGGAAGCACCAAAACGCCTGATAACACCTGATTTTTTCATTATGTCCAATCTTCTTAGAACTTCATCTTCAGAAATCTGCAATTTATTTGCAATTTCATGAAAAGGTTCAGCTATTATTGGTATTCCGTCCTGAATGCATTTCAACAACTTTATATCGATATCGTCCATATTAACCAGATAAGTTTATCTAATGAATGTTCATAGAAATAAAAGGATATGATTGATATAAAAAACGTTTTAGAAATAATAAATCAGATAATAATTATTCCAATATCTCTTGTCACGTTTTTCTTATTAATATATATTGTAATATACCTTAATAAAAAAGATCCGGATGTTATAAGATCAAAGATATTCCTGAAGTACCGGGAAATAAAAAAAGCGTTCATAATGCTAATTATATTTGCTTTTCTTCTAATTTTCCATGTGTCGTTAATTTATATCCCACAATTATTTGAATTTACGAGCGATTTAATAACGTTAATGGAGGATCTCCAGTTATTTTTTGGATTATTCCTTGTTCTCACGCTGGTTACATTTGCAATTACTGTTTATAGGAGTATAAAATAATTGATAGGAACACAGATACCGTGTAAAGAAAAAAGCAATGCTTGAAAAAATAAGAGGAAAAACAAGGGATCTTTTAAAACCCCTGGCAAAAAATATCAAAGGTATTAATCCGAATACCTTAACACTTTTGGGTCTTGTAATAAGTATTATAGCAGCGGTTTTTCTTGCTTTACAGGAAGTTCTGGAAGCAGGTTTTTTCATTATTATAAGTGGATTTCTTGATGTTCTTGATGGAGCAGTGGCGCGCGAAAATGATCGAATGACCCGTTTTGGAGGTTTTCTTGATTCTGTTTGCGATAGGTTTGCTGATTCTGCAATCATAATTGGAGCAATGTACGGCGGCCTGACCGTTTTTCCTCCGTTTCCAGACTGGCTTATCGGTACACTTGCGATCGTGGGATCTAATATGGTAAGCTACACACGAGCACGGGCAGAAGCGGCTGGCGGCAGCGCTTCAGTTGGCCCGGGAGAAAGGGCGGTAAGAATGATCATTATAGTGGTTGGAGCTTTTATTGATAAGGTAAATTGGGCGATCTTGCTGGTTGGTGTCCTGTCATTTATTACAGTCTTCCAGAGAATTGCCTATGCCAGAAGAACGCTAAAATAACAACTTTTAAGTCTGATAAACTTTATCAATGAATGGATATTACATATGGCAAAAATTCGAATTGCGATCGCTGGTGTTGGTAATTGCGCTTCCTCATTGATTCAGGGACTTGAGTATTATAATAATATAAAGGCATCCGATGAGCTTGTGCCGGGATTGATGCACAATTCTCTGGGAGAATATCTTATCTCAGATATTAAACCAGTTGCCGCATTTGATGTTGACAGAAGAAAAGTTGGGACGGATTTATCACAGGCTATTTTTTCAGAGCCGAATTGCACCAAGAAATTTGCAGATGTGCCAGAGATGGATGTAGAAGTAATGAAAGGTAATGTACTTGATGGGGTGGCGCCTCATATGACGGATTTTTTCCAGGTAGATGAAAAGCAAAAACCTGTTGATGTGGCGTCGGTATTAAAGAGATCAAAAGCAGATGTTCTTATTAATTACCTGCCAGTTGGCTCTGAAGAGGCTGTCAAATGGTATGCATCCAGGGCGCTTGAAGCTGGTTGCGCTTTTATTAATTGCATACCCGTGTTTATCGCATCAAACAAGGAGTGGGCTGATAAATTCAAAAAAGCTAAACTCCCTATCATCGGGGACGATATTAAAAGCCTTGTGGGCGCAACTATTGTTCACAGGGCACTTATACAAACGATAGTTGAAAGGGGGGCAAGGATAGATAGTACATACCAGTTGAACATAGGCGGAAACACGGATTTCCGGAACATGACAGATCAGGGCAGGCTGAAATCCAAGAAGATTTCAAAAACAGAATCCGTAGCATCGCAAATACCCTATGACGCTTATGTTTATGCAGGACCCAATGGCTGTATCGATTGCCTGAATGATAATAAGATATGCCACCTGAAGATCGATTTCAGGCTCTTTGGGGATGTTCCAGCATATATTGACCTTAAGCTCTCGGTCGAGGACAGCCCCAACAGTGCCGGTGTTGTAGTTGATGCAATCCGCGTGGCAAAAATCGCGCTTGACAGGAAAATCGGAGGCCCGATATTTCCGGCTTCGGCTTATTTTATGAAGCATCCACCGGAACAGATGCGAGATGTGGAGGCGCGGGAGAAGCTTGAGGAGTTCATAAACGGTTTCAACCAGCCTGAGTAGCATGATACTCGGTATCGATATCGGCGGCGCTAACACTAAGATCGCATCAGGAGACGGAAAACTTATTGAATTGCATTATCTTCCTCTATGGAAAAACTCAAAACTTCCTCAGGTGCTTCATGATATAGCCATGCGCTTTGAACCCGAAAGGGTTGGAGTGGTTATAACAGGAGAACTTGCAGATTGTTTTACTGACAAGGACACAGGGCTATCATACATAATCAATGCGGCAAACAAAGCCTTTAAGAATGCTTTTTTTCTGGAGAGTAGCGGGAATTTCACGAAAGAAAAAAAGCACAGTATTGCGGCAGCAAACTGGATGGCATCAGCACTTATTGTTGCAAGAGATTCTGGCGATCGTATTCTTGTGGATACCGGTTCGACGACCACAGATATTATCCCTATCAAGCACGGCAAGCCTCAAGCGGCAGGTACGGATTTTGAGCGCCTCAAAAGAAGCGAACTTGTATATACCGGTGCACTGCGAACAAATATTGCAACCATTCTTGATCATATCATATTTAGCGGCGCAAAGTCACGTATTTCGTCTGAACTATTTGCGATAACAGCAGATGCATATATTGTTCTTGGCATGATCTCACAGGATGACTATACCTGCGATACACCGGACGGCGCCGGGAAAAAGCTGATCGATGCTAAAAGGAGGCTTGCACGATCGGTTTGTGCTGACCTATCTGAGATAGGGGATCTGGAGATAATCGCGATAGCGCGGCAGGTCATGGAAAAACAGGAGAGGGATATAGCAGATGGGATTCATGAAGTTGCCAGGCGCCATGATCTGAACAGTGTTGTCGCATGCGGTCTCGGTGAGTTCCTGATTAAGAAAGCGGCTGATAGAATCGGCTTTGAAATTTTTTTGATTTCAGAGAAATATGGGGCGGAAATATCAAAGGTTTTTCCGGCGTACGCCGTTGCGCGGCTTTTGCAGGAAATGAAATAGTAGAAGCGGACTGCAAATCAAATTCTCTTCAGTAAGCTCTTTTTCTTCTTTTTTTTTGGCGTCTCACTTTGTTCCCCATAAGCTGTATCGATGGCGCGCCTGCTTATCTTTTCATAATATCCGCTCATTTTCTTACTGAAATCTTCCCCGCTGTCCCAGAATTGCGGTGTGCCAAGGCGTTTTATGACTGCTGTTGAAACATCAGGAGCTGCAATATTGACCGAAAAGGATCCAAGCTCACCGGAATTCCAAAATTCCTCCAAGGGGAGTTCGGGGACGATAGGCGCTGCGGGTACATCAACATTATCTTTCTGGTCTGGAATACCAGGCGTATCAATAGTGCGCTTCATTCTGAGGGAAACTGTAATATCTTCTTTTGTCTTCCCCCTCAGATTGAAGATCATGAACGGATCGCGATCGAATTCTTCAGCCAGAATATAATACACTGCTGCAATATGCTTGCATGGATTTGCACTGTCCGGGCATGAGCAGTCTGTCTTAATGTCTTTAGATGATTCTGGTAAAAGTGACATTCCTGCTGACTTAAAAGCTTCTTCAATGTTCTGCGGCATCTCTCCTGCAAGGAGTTTTGCCGCAAAGATCGCCTTCTGCGACATCTCTTCCGTTATCTTCACCCACGCGTCCTCGTCTAAAGTTCTTATCTCTATGCTCACTGAATATGGCGTCGAGACCGAACCCTGTACTCTTGCTGTGACCTTTCCGGGAGTCAATTTAAAATCGAGTACCTGGCCACCTCTTGCATAGCGTCTTCCCCGTTCAAGCCTGTTTGTCCAGCCAAAAGACTCAAGAATGTTCACCCAGCGCTTTGACCACCATGTGTCGCCTATACCGCCGCGCTTGCTTTTTGCTTTTATCCCTCCTTCAACTCTAATCGGTTTTGAGGGCGTGTAACCGCCCCAGAAATAAAAATCTCCGCGCGCCATTATTTATCCTCAATCAGATTATTCATCAGCTACCGCCTCGCGCCTCAGCGCGAACAACTCTCTTAACTGGTCAGTACTCATCTCCGTGAGCCATCCTTCCCCTGTTCCAATGATATTCTCAGCAAGCGCTTTCTTGGTTTCGATCATCTCATCGATTCTCTCTTCAAGTGTTCCTTCGCAGATGAATTTATGAACCTGAACGTTCTTTGTCTGTCCGATCCTGAACGCGCGGTCAGTCGCCTGGTTTTCAACAGCGGGATTCCACCACCTGTCAAAATGGAATACATGGTTTGCGCGGGTAAGATTCAATCCCACCCCCCCTGCTTTGAGCGAGAGTATGAATATGCGTGGTCCCTTTTTCTCGGAAAAACGCATCACCATGGCATCCCTCTGCTTCTGTGGGATCCCTCCGTGAAGGAAAAGCACCTCCTGCCCAAAGACCTTCTGGAAATGCCTCTTCAACATCCCGCCCATTTCTGCAAATTGAGTAAATACCAGAGCTGAATCACCTTCTGATAGAACTTCTTCCATCATATCTGTGATGCGGTTCAGTTTGCCGGAACGTCCGGGGAGAGATGAGCCATCCCCCAGGAATTGTGCCGGGTGATTGCAGACCTGTTTTAATCTCATAAGCGCAGATAGCACCAGTCCTTTCCTGTTTATTCCGGATGCGTCCTCTATCTTTCTTAACATATCCTTGACTATCGCTTCATAAAGCGTAGCCTGCTCTTTTGTGAGGTTGCACCTGTCTTTGATCTCTATCTTTTCAGGAAGATCCTTTATGATAGTGGGGTCAGTCTTAAGGCGCCTGAGTATGAACGGTGAAACGATAGTTCTCAAACGAGAAGATACATCTTTGTTATTATATCTCTCGATAGGTAGTGCAAAATTCCTTCTAAAGCCATCTGAAGAGCCAAGATATCCGGGATTCAGGAATTCCATGATCGACCAGAGTTCCGATAAGCGGTTCTCAACCGGGGTTCCTGTGAGCGCAACACGATAGTTTGAATTCAACCTCCGAACTGCCTGTGATTGTTTTGTGAAATGGTTCTTGATATTCTGCGCTTCATCAAGCACAATACCGTTCCATTCCACATCCTGGAGCATTTCTTCATCCCTGTGGGCGAGTGCATAAGTGCTGATCACAAGGTCATGCCTTGCTGCATCAAGGAGAAAATCTCTCTCCTTTTTGCGTTTCATACCGTGATGCACCATAACGCTAAGCGATGGGGCAAATTTAGCGGCCTCCCTTTGCCAGTTGCCCACAACAGAAGTGGGACATATCAATAATGTTGGTTTTTCAATATCATCTTTTTTGTCTTTCAATAACAGGGCAAGGAACTGTATCGTCTTTCCAAGACCCATATCATCCGCAAGACATGCTCCCAGTCCATACTGGCGAAGGAATGCAAGCCAAGAGAAACCCTTGACCTGATAGGGGCGAAGCCGGCCAACAAAATCAGCGGGCTGTTTTAGTTCTTTTACCCCCTCTTTGCCGGATAAGCGCTCAAAGAGATCGGATAACCATCCTTTTGCCGAGAATCCGGTCACAGGAAGACCCATATCCGAATCCTGCAGACCGGCGCCAAGCCGTATGGCCTCACCCAGATTCATTTCTCCAGACTGCTTTGATTTGAAGTATTTAAGCGCTGCTGCTATGTCTTCTTTCTTAACCTCGACCCACTGCCCCCTTATACGCACAAGGGGTTCTTTCAGGTTCACGAGATTTTCAAATTCTTCTTCACTTATGGCTTCGCTGCCAAGTGAAAGCTGCCAATCATATTGGATAATAGAACCAAAACCGAATATCCCTTTGCTGGCCCTTGGATCGCGCTTTGGTTTCATGTTGAGTTTCACGCCAAGTCTTACATTTGCTGCTCCTTTGTTCCACCATGGCGGGATAAGTACCCCGAAACCGCTCTCCGTAAGTAATGGAGCCGCTTCTTTCAGGAAAGAATATGCCTGCTTTGTGGTGAGTCCCGCCGCATCAGGTCTTGCAGAATTCAGGCTGTCTTCAACAGGTGAAAAAAGCCGTGAAGCCTTTCCAAGGTCGGCAAGAAGTTTTTCCTGTGGATGGTCGAATTTGCGGTTCAGGAATCGAAGATAATCGCCTGATTCTTTCCATACGTTTGCTGCCGGCACAAGAAGGCTCGGATCATCCGAAGCCTGAAGAAAATACCTGAGATTCCACGACCCATCTTCAGCAAATGGCGGCTCAAGACGGAAACATGTCCGGAATTCTGATTTTTCGATTTCATGGATAGGTGCTTTCCATGAGATGATGCCTTCAGATACTTTTTTGACAATTGATGCCTGGGATCTTATCGGTTCGCCGGTTGCAAGCGATCTCAGCCATGCTTCTGAAAGCCCTGGTTTCTTTGATTTTATTTCTTCGATCGGAATCCAGCTTCGGATGCAGCTATCTATTGCAGAGTTTAAAAAATCAGATAATAGCGCATCCTGAGATTGAATCATGCTCAACTGGACCGCCCTGCAGACTGGCGGCATTGAAGCTTTAAGCATTGATATTCGAGTCCTTTCGTCCTGTTCATCGATCACATACTGCCATCTGGCAAAGGATTCATTGTTTTCTGATAAAACTACACCAGGCACAAAACGCTGTTTTGACAGGAGCTCGGTTGCGAATTTTGAGACTTTGCTCCAGTACCGAATATCCGCTCCTGTCGCAAAACCCTCATCCATCCATACTCCTGAAAATGAATTAAGAAGTGGCAGCGCAGATTCAGGAGGGATGCAAAGACCGTTTATTTTCCAGGGAATTATCATAATCTTCTCTTCATTATCCACTCCAATATCATCGCGAAGCAGATCAGGCGATGCCTGCGGAGCATTTGAATAAGATGGAAGGGAGAGCATTACGGCATCAGACTGCGCTCTATCTATGAAGCTTTTGCCATCAGTGGAATTCATTGATCGCATAATCAGTTGAAGTTCTTTGTCATTCGCCTGGAAAGGATGTAAACGCTGTGTGGCCTTTGGCTTTCGTCCGCGTTTTACTAGCGGCGAAGATGAAGACTCACCCCATATGAAAAAGTTGCCCATTCCGCTTATTTTTTCAGGCGGTTTCCACGTTCCATGAAGGACGATCATATCTTTACTAACGCTGCATTTTGCGTTTTTATGGGATAAAGTTTTCTTTTTGACATTAGACTTATTTCTTGAACAAATTTCTCTCCACAAAATCCACCCATTCCAAAAAACCATCGCCTGTTTTCAGGCTCATCTTCAACACATCGATCCGCGGATTTATCGTTCTCGCATCTCGTACCATTTTATCGGCATCAGCGCTGACAGCCGCCGCAATATCTATTTTATTTACAATAATAAGATCTGCCGTGCTGAATATCAACGGATGTTTTTCTACGATATCATCCCCCTCGCTGACACTAACGATCACGACACGTTTATGCTCGCCCAGTTCATAATCAGTCGGGCAGATCAGGTTCCCGACGTTTTCTATGAAAACAATATCAAGAGAATCAAGCGGCAGATTCGAAAGTCCATGCTCCACAAGATGCGCATCCAGATGACATTCTTTTCCTGTATTCAGCCCGATCGTGGGTATCCCATACTTTTCAAATCTTGCGGCATCGATGCGCGCGATCACATCACCCGCAATGGCTCCGATCCTGTATGTACTGCCAAGTTGCTGTATAGTTTTCTCGATCAAAAGTGTCTTTCCAGAACCAATTGCGCCCATTATGTTAAAAGCAGTTATGCCATGCTCTGTCAGTTCCTTACGACTTTTGCGGGCTATTTCTGTATTCGCGCCAAGAACATCATAATTGACCGAAATTTCTTCTGTGCTATGCATAAAAGAAAAAAATGAATTGGGAATAAACCCAATTTAATTAAACCATGTCTTTCAGATAGAACTTATGCGGGCCAAGAGTTCCGCCAAAGTTGCCAGCACTTATCTTTTTGACGCCAGGCACCGTTATTGCAGCAGCTATTCCGGATTTCATGGATTTGCTGATGGCATCGGCGTTGAGGCCGTTGATCACTATTTCGTATATCGCACCCACATCTGCCGGCACCTTTGTATCTTTTATTTTGGCTTTGAGAGAAGGACTGAATTTTTCATTCGTGGTCGCTTTCATGAACTTATAATTCGTGAAGCCCACTTTTGAGCCGCTTGCAACAATACCCCCGGGGAAAGGTGTTATCGTTCCTTCAAGTTGACTTATTGCATCTACCGCATTCTCGGCTGCTGCGAGGGCTGCCATCTGATTATCAGCCATAATAAAGAAATTTCCTCCTGCTATGCCATCCTGTGCTCCGATGTTATGCTCGGCAATGAAATCCCCCTGCATCATTGGTATTTTATAGGCTTTTCTTCCGCCAATACTGGCCTCAGATTCAAATCCGTCACCGAAGAACTTGAGCTTGAATCCGGTATCGAACTGCTTTTGTGCATCTGGAAGGCCGTTCCACATAGCAGCAGTTGGTGCTGTCAGGACGCACTGCCCCAGTCTCTTGAGCAATTGTTCTTCAAGGGCTTTATATCCGAATGTGCATATCTGGATATAAGCGCCAGGTCTACCATCCGGCGTCTCGCCACCATTGACGATCTTTTCAATACCGGCTTCCGCAGGACACATAATTACAGATGTTCCAAAGCCAGTCGTTTCCTGCGCTGCTACAAGAGCCCATCTTTTCGTTGCTCCTGTGATCAATATTCTTGCAATCTTTATCGGAAATGCTTCCGCAAATGTATCTTCTATTTCTACTCCATTGAGTTCCATTGTTTATCCCTCACATGATGAACCGAAAATATCCGAGCACATGTTCATCAAACAAATCTGTGGTTTTCCTGTAATACCTAATATATGCTTCGAAATGTTTCGAAGATAGGGAGTGAAAAAAGAAAAAAAACGTTTTTATTTGGCCAATTCATCCATAGTGCGGATTGCAAGTTCCTGCATTCTTACGGATGTTCGTCCGGCTCCTGAGAATTCATCATGGGCCATAACTGATGCGATCTCTTTTCCGAGCACGAAGATAGCGTGTTTGTGTTCGGATTTACTTCGATGCACATGAATGGGGCTTATTTGCAGGGACTGGTACTGAGAGAACTCTCCTTTCCCGCTTCCTTCAAAAAACGTCTTCATCTGCACCATCAGGGTATGTAGCTGAATCAATTCTTCCTTGTGTATGTTACCGCCTCCTATCTGGATTATCCTGGTTACTGTTGGCACAGTAATCGCATCTCTTCACACAATTATCCAGTACTAAAACCGTTTGTACGGAAAACAACTTCCTATGTATTAAACATAAAGATTTCGATTTAATCTTAATGATTCATCGTGACTATTTCTGTATTTGTATTTTTTTACGGGGAAACGACGATCTTCTGGTGCTTGAGCCTCGGATATTCCAGGACATATACGCCATAAGTTCCGGGTTGCGTGAAAGTATAATTAATTTCCTGATAGTTCCATCTCAAAATGCCGCTCGTATCATTCCACAGTTTCTGTTCACTGATGATAGAAAGTCTTTCATCAGGATCGGCATCATTTATCCATATTACAGTATCCCCTGAATAAATGTTGAGCGTGAGATTTTCATACACAATTGGTGTATAATTTGCCTCAATCACCCGCTTGAATCCATAATCCTGGTCGACAAGAGACTTGAAAACGCGAGGAATCCTTATCGGTGTCGGAACGGATGTAGGGGTCGTAATCTGTGTTACTGCCGGAGTTGCCGTTGCCGTCACGGCAATGGTTGCCACAGTTGTAGGTACTGGCGTTGAAGTCTTTTCCGGGGTTTCAACGCACCCGGCAAAAACAGATGTTACAAGAATCACTATTATTGTTAACATTTCAATATTTTTCATTCATTCCACCGTATATATTAATAGCGCTTTTAATAAATAACATTATCGATTTGTTCTCTGATTGCGGTTTGTGAGAGAGTTTTATTATCAATGCCACGCATTAAATATCTTTATGGATCAGAGTGAGAAAAAGGAGATGAAATGGATATATGAAGAAATAGTAGGCAGGATTCCCCCTTTTTCGCTTGTCTCATATCAGTTCAGCATCCTTTTGCAATTGCTTTTCCTCCTGATTATCGGTTTAATACTGGGCCTCATTTTTAACCTGAGATCAATTTCACTGTTTTACGGTTCACTCGGAATTCTCGTGGCAGTATTATGGAGCCTGTTAATCCTGCAGCTCGGCCCAACTCTTCGTAAATTCAGGGCACCTCTTAGTAAAGATGAGAATGAATTGCTTGAGCGGTATAAAGGCATACTATTTCACAGCAACCATTATGAAGCGATACCAGGACTGGCTATTTTCATTCCATTCATGCTGTACCTTTTCTATTATGCCAGAGGTCTCTTAGAATATTGGCTCGGAAAAGAACCAAACATTGTTTTGCTCATTTTTGTTGGTCTTCTCATCTGGGACATCTGCTACAGGATGGGGCTCGGAATATGGACATCTGTTCTTGCTCTGTGGAGATCACTTTGCTTGAAAAAGCTTGCAGAAAAAAGAACTGAACTTGAACATACACCATACACAGAACTGAAATATCTGCGAAGACTTGATATCAATAATGTACTTTTCGGAATAATATCTCTTTTATTATTGCCCATCCTTCAAGAAGATCAATTTCTCACTATGATAATAATTCTTTTTATATTATTTGTGACCATGACTTCAATGATCTCTGCATTTATCGTCGGAAAGGTGCCGTGGCTTCCGCCTGATATCTATAATCTTGTAAGAGAATCGAGTTTTGCCTATGTAGGTACTTCTTATAAAGGTATTCCTCATGCCACTCCCGTTGTATATGTTTTTGACGGGCAAAGCATTTTTTTCAATACATCAAAAGAAGCAAAGAAACTAAAAACGATGCGAAAGAACAGGAAAGTAGCTTTCCTGATCGATAAAAGGGATATGAGCAATATATATGAAAATAAGGCTGTATTATTTACAGGAGAAGCAAAGATTTACGGTATCATGGATATTCCACTCAGGACTTTCAAGATGCTTTCAGCGCTGCATCTTTTTATAAAGAAATATCCGGAATATACAAAAAAATATTCCACCTCAGAACTGCCAAAAGCCTGGCAGTTGACTCCGATCATCGCAAGAATACTTGTTGAAGTGATACCTTCAAGAATAATATACTGGAGAGGGGCAAAACAGATCAGCGTTCCGGTGTGACAATGAAGATCCCTGATGAGATGCGAAACATATTATATGGGAACTATTTCGGCTATGTCTGCACATGCAACAAAAAAGATCAGCAGCATCTGACGCCGGTCTTCTTTGTGTATGATGAGCAATTCCAGAAAATATTCTTTATAACAAATGAAAAATCAAAAAAGGTAAAAAATATTTCTGAAAATCCCAATATAAGTATAACCGTGGACATCAGGGACCCCGTTAATCCATTCAATAATGAAGGTGTCATGGCACAGGGAACTGCGGATATAACAGAAAAAGGGCCGATATATTTCCTTCCGGAAGAGACGCTCCAGCTTTACCGGGATATCTATCTGGAATTCAAAAGCAAATACCAGGCTGTAATAGAAAACAGGCAGCTTGGGGAGAATGATGTCATCGTACAGATCAATATTGAGAAAATGGTGTACTGGAAAGGTCCGCATTTCAAATCTGTCCGGATTGGAAAAGACGGCAGTGTATCATAAATATGTATATAGATATTAATACTTCTAGTTGCAAGATCTTCAGGCAGATCCCTGAAGGTAAAAAAGTGCTGGAGATCGGATGCGGATCAGGCCGCCTTGCCAATCTTCTGACGCTTCAGAAAAAATGTAAAGTATATTGCATCGAGAAAGACCCGGTGATGTCTCATATAGCACAGGGAAAATGCGTTGAAGTTCTGAATAAAGACATCGAAAAAGAAGATCCGCCTTATAGTGCAGGTTTTTTTGATTGCATTATTCTTGGAAATGTACTTGAACATTTCAAAGACCCGGAAGATGTGTTGAGACGCCTCATGAAATACCTTTCAGATACCGGTTTCTTGATATATTCTGTCCCGAACATTGTCAACTGGTATTCAAGAATGACCATTCTATCGGGAAAATTCGAATATTCTGACAGTGGTGTTTTTGACAGGGCACACATCAGGTTCTATGATTTCAACTCGGCAAAAAAACTGGTTCTTGATGCCGGATATATTATCACATGGATAGATGTCACACCAAGCATATATTTTGGTAAGAGATATTTGAATTTCTTATGGTATGATCTGGCCTTTATATGGAAAAACCTCTTTGCGGATGAATTCATCATCATAGCCGAAAAGTACCGGGCTAAGAATACATCGGATTGAAACCCCGGCTGAGCGCAA
>JAGFND010000200.1 GCA_021409285.1 Candidatus Methanoperedens sp.
ACTTCAAAGCTATACCTGCGTTCCTCGTCGATGCAATCACAAGGGCTGGAATGTCAGGGTCCCCTGTAGTAATTAGGTTAACTGGCGGCTATTATACTCAGGATGGTAATTCCTGGGTAGGTTATGTGCCCTCAGGAAATCCACAAACGCGCTTTTTGGGCGTTCTTTCTGCGGGGATGTACAACGAGGAAATCGGTTTAGCGGAGATTGGCCTAGTGTCTCGTCAATATTGAAGTGTCGTAAAGCATAAGATATATTAGCTTCATATCCAACTTGGGAGAATAGGATATGAAGAAATATATCATAGCGCTCACCGAGGAGGAACGCAAAGATCTCAGCGACCTTATATTTAAGGGAAAGCAAAGATCTCAGAAAGTCCTTAATGCATTAATATTGCTTGCATGTGATGAAGGTATGCACCAAACTGAACGTTCGACAAATGAAGAAATAGCTCGTGTTCTTCATATCAGTTTGAGAAAGATTGACCGCGTAAAGAAAAGATTCGTAGAGGAGGGCATGGAAGCCTCTCTTGATAGAAAGATTAGAAACCGTCTCTATGCCAAAAAGACTGATGGAGATTTCGAGGCCCATTTAGTTGCATTGAGTTGCAGCAAGCCACCGGAGGGTTTTGCGCGGTGGTCGTTGAGGCTACTGGCTGATAAGGTCGTCGAACTCAACTACATTGACAGCATTTCTCATGAAACCGTGCGTCGAGTTTTAAAAAAACGAAATCAAACCTTGGCAACGCAAGGGATGGGTGATTCCGCCAAATCAAAACGGTAGCTTCGTCGCTAATATGGAAATGATATTGGATGTTTATAAGCGCCCATTTGATCCGCGTCATCCAGTTGTATGCATGGACGAATCTCCAAAGCAGCTAATATCTGAGATAAGAGTACCCATCGCGGTATCCCCAGGGCAGGCGGCCAGACATGACTACGAATACAAACGCTGCGGCCTATCAAATATTTTCCTTGCCTGCGAGCCGCTGGCCGGGAAGCGTATTGTAAAGGTCACGGAGAGAAAAACTGCGCATGATTGGGCTTGTTTTATGGAAGAGGTCGCCGATCGATATGAACATGCAGAAAAGATAACATTGGTGATGGATAACCTCAACACACATAATGCTGGATCATTTTATGAGAAATTTCCGCCAGACAAGGCAAAGGCATTAATGGATAGATTTGAGTTTGTGTACACACCGAAGCATGGCAGCTGGTTGAATATGGCTGAGATCGAGTTGAATGTGCTTACAGGTCAATGCTTGAATAGAAGAATTGATAATATTGAGACGGTTAAACAAGAAGTAACCGCATGGCAAAAATTCAGAAATAATAAAAATGCTAAGGTAAATTGGCAATTCACCACAGCAGATGCTAGAGTTAGACTATCTCGCCTTTATCCGACACTAGATAGTTGACGAGTCACTAGTGCGATAATGACTCCGCACCGGCTTCTTTGGTCTTGCGGGGGTATCCTGTGGTCTATGTACACCATAGTCCTCTGCAGGAACGTGGAGATCGAAAACTCAGCGCTTTTCTCTAACCACTATTAGGAGTTGCAGCACGCAATATAAATTCAATTTATGTATTCCCGAATGTGGTCGGACCTAAGCTCCCGGATTAAGTAGGGACATTATTCGGTCGATCTCAATTTTAAGGCCCTTATTTTGAAAAATAACCCTGGTTAGCCTCGCTTGCAGAAAGATTCTTATACATTATGCGCCTACTTATTTAGAGGCGCATAATGAAACCCACTCGAAGAATCAAAATGAAAAATGGAATCGAATATTGGTATGAAGAAACACCATATTATGACAAGGAGAAGAAACAGATCCGACACAGATCAAAATACTTAGGCAGAAATATAGGTGGCCAGCCAGTCAGGATGCGTTCAGCATCTAAAGATGTCAAAGAGAAGATGAAAAAGAAATCTGCGGACGTCAAGTCGTCATTTGATTATGGCACCATATTCATTCTTCAATCGATAATGGAAGAACTCAAATTGGATCGCTATCTTGCGGATTTATTGCCTTCTTCGGAGATGTCTATGGTTCGTGCATTGGCATTCAACCGGATCGTGCGACCTACGGCAATGAAGAATGTCGATTCATGGTACGAAGGAACATCTCTTGCTCTCGAATCTCCTCAAGTTAATCTCACCAGCCAGCGAGTAAGTGAGCTTCTCTGTCGATTGGGTGAAAGCAATATCCCAGACAGGTTTATGTCCCAGCTTATCGAAGGAACCGGCACAAAGAACACTCTCATTTACGATATTACGAGCCTGTCAAGTTACTCTCAACTCATCAACCTTCTTGAGTATGGATACAACCGTGATGGAGAACCTCTTCCGCAAATCAATATGTCCTTGATTCTGGATAAGGACAAAGGGATCCCCGTGATGTATGACATCTTCCCAGGCAGCATCTCTGATGTTAGTACACTTTCCGGCACCTTGAAAAAGATAAAAGCCCATGGTATCCAAAATTATGTCGCCGTGATGGATCGCGGATTCTTCAGTCTCAGTAATCTCTGTGAGTTGATGGGTAATAAGATTTCATTTGTCATGGCTGCCAAATTGCAGCTAAATGATCTAAAGCAACTGATGACTGAAGCGCAAAAAGATATCGATGACGTAAGGTATCTTCATAAGTTTAACAAGGACCCGATTTTTGCCAAGCCAATCACATATAATATTGATTCTATGGAAGTCCACGGGTATGTGTATTATGATCCTAAACTCGAACAAACCGAGAAGCGAACCCTTCTAAGTAGGTTGTATGATATTCGCGAAGAGTTGCTAAATGTGCGCTTGAAGAAGAATAGCAATCCCTACATAGTTTTCAAAGAGAAAGCGCGTGGATTTGGAAACTTCTTTGATTGGCAGGTGATTGATAATCGCTTTGATGTTGCGATTAAGCAAAATGCAGTTGCTCAAAGAATGAATAAGATGGGCAAGTATATTCTATTCTACTCTGGGAACTTCGACTGGATGAAGTGCCTTTCTCTTTACAGGGAACGCGATGAAATTGAAAAGAGTTTTAAAGCTTTGAAAAATGAAATTGATGTTCTTCCGTTGAATACTCATAGCGAAAAGACAACAAGAGGTTTCATTTTCATCGCTTTCCTTGGTCTAATCATTAGGACCAGGTTGATGAATATGATGAGGGAAAAAGGGCTACTAGATAAATATTCTGTTGAGCTTCTACTTCTACAATTGGAGAAATTGAGAAAAATTACTTTGGCGGACGGGCAGATATTCGTCACCGAAATGACAAAAAAACAGAGAGAAATACTTCAGGCGCTAGACTTGTGCGCCTGAACTTTTCGGGAGGTTAGGTTCTGATCGATTGAAACTTGGACGGGAGTATGTAAAGAGTTCCTCACAGATTACAAATTGGCACTCTTATTTTTCCAAGCATTTTGACCTTAAGATCTGTTTCCATCAGAATAATACCTTAGTCACATCCGTACGGCATTATGTTAAGGATG
>JAGFND010000201.1 GCA_021409285.1 Candidatus Methanoperedens sp.
CGCTACCAATCGGAACCGTTCAGTATCTAATTTCTCTTTTCCATTGTATTTACGTCTTTTAAAAGATATCTCAACTTCAACATCAAGCATCTGTCTCTTCAACTTTGACAGAATTTCACTGATGTATTTTCCCTTTACATCTATACTGTTCCCACGACAGACATTATGTACCTCTACGATGAGAGGGTCAGAACTCGCCTTAAGCCTGGATTTCTTTCTGGTTTCCTTGACTCAAAGAAGAGCAAAGAGTTCAGGGTCTTTGGTGTTTTAATCCAATCTCATAACACAGAAACGCTGAAGAAGTTCAGCGATGAGATTGTTCGGGTGGATGAATTGTTGGATGCTGAGGCGGAAGGGCTGATGGGGATATGAGTGACAAAGCTAAAAAGGGGCTTCTAATGAAGGAAAGCAGAGACACAATATATTTGTACTCTCTGATCTGTGTTGTGGGCATCGCGGAATCCGATGCAATCAGCAGTAAATATTCACCGCAGAGTTTGTAAAGAATGCAAAGCACATCCACAGGCAACTATTGAAAAAAGAATTCTAATCAAATAGAAATGATCAAAAAAAAAGAAACATGGGAGACAACGCTCTCCCACGAAAGAAAAAGTTTTCTCTCTTACTTCAATAATTTAAAGCTCGCGTTGTGGAAGGTACCGTCTTTCAACTGCACTTGAAGTTTTCGGCAACTGCCAATCCATGCTTTGTCTGTCTTCCAAACATAGTTATACTGGTCAATGGTGGCGTTATAGGACAGACTGCTTGAGCCAGCAGTAACCGTCTCATTAACAGCATCAATGGGGGCTTTTGAATCACAGTTGATTTGCTGAGATGCTGGATAGCCCATTGTAAAGATATCAAGTCCTTGATAGCCATCAAGACTGAACTTTACGGGTACCGCACTTCCTGCCTTTACTGAATTCCAGGATGGTAGGTTGTCTATTGGTTGGAAAAATCCAGTAAATATATAACCGATTGATGGCCCTCCATCATCCTTTATCTTTCCATTTACTTCACCGTCTTCGTCCAATTCTCCACCATCTGTTAATGTAATTATTATTTTATTTTCATCAACTGTACTAGGAATTCTATACCATTTTGGATTATGATTTTCATCATATTTCCAATATGACGTTCCTGGTGGAAGGTCATCTGGAAACACCAATGTTAGTGTGATACTGGATCCAGGTTCTATTCCAACTACATTAAAGCTGAATAAACCATAGTGCAGATTTAAGACTTTGGGAGGTTGAGGTCTTAAGATAGGATCTATGGATGATATATCTGCAATAACGCCTTTATCTGTTTCGAAATAAACAGTTTCTTTGTTGGTACTAGATACAACAGGCATCATTACCGAAATGTCTTTTTGTGTACTATAATAACGTATCCAGTTTCCGTCATGGTCTTTATAATAATAGTCTAAATTGTACTTATCTGAAGTTGTTTGACCATCAACAATTCTTGTATCTAAACTAACAATCTGCATTATCCATATGTTACCATCTGGGCTTTCTTCGACATCTTGACTGAAATCAAACTGCTTATCCCAATCGGATGCTAAATAATTTATCGTACTCCCGATAATTTGATCTACTACATAACTTACCTCAATAGAGGCACATAAGGGTAGAGACGCTCCTCCTGTAGAATAAAGTAAATAAAGTTGATTATAAACACATGCAAAGTCTATAGTGTCTTTTATTTTCTCCGCTTGTGGTGAGTTATAAATTTCGTCAGCCGATACAATAAAATGGGTAGCAAAATATGCTTCTTTAGAATCAAATAGATATAGGTTGGCAAATTGTGGGTATTGTACAATCAAACCATTAGGTATTTCTGAACCTTTTATAAATGTTTGAGAATACATGAATCCACCTGTATCACCTACAATAACATCATTTTTATCATATCTATTTGTATCAACTGAAGCCCATATAGTGTTTGTATAATAATTTGGTTTAGCTGGTTCTGAGTCCTTTGTTGGCTCTGACCATGGGACAGAAACAGTGGCAGATGAATGTGCTGGGATAACGTCTATAGTTCCTAATTCACCATTCCAGAAATTAGCCAATACATTCATGGCGCTACTATCACCATCATTTCTAACAGTGGCAGTAACTGTAACTGGTTTATTTTCAGCAGGTAAATCTGAAAGAGATAAACCAGTAACTGTCAATGGTGATTTTACTGTTACATCAGCGGTTCCTGTTATACCATTCTTTGTTGCTGTTATAATTGTCGTTCCTGCATATTGACCTGTAAATGTGGTCGATGTGCCCGTTGATGGAGATACAATGCCAACAATTGTATTGCTGCTACTCCAGTCAACACTTATGGGATTGCCGTCCTGGTCTGTGGCTGTGAAGAGCTGGGGGCTGCCCACGGTCACGGTTGCAGGGGAGGGGGAGACGGAGATGGATGTTATTGTTGGAGGCGCATATTTATCATGTTCTGCTTTTACCTCCTCGGCACTCAGGGCGCGGTTGTAGATGCGGACTTCGTCCATAAATGCGTTCGTATAACTCCCAGGGTCTCCACCCCCTATTGTGAATTTATCTCCGGAATCCACGTCGCCTGTTGATGACCCATCGGCTTGGGCGTCTAAAACTCCATCAATATACAGATAGATTTTCCCAGTTGATGTATCTCTGACACCTGCAATATGATGCCATCGATTATCATCAATTCGATTGCTGCTGAATACGTACGAAGAATGACCTGCCGCGTCTCTGATCCAGAAGGTCGCTTTTCCTGTCCAGCTTTTTCCGTCAATAACTGAATTTTTTCCTCCTAATTGTAACACAGCGAATGGCATGCCATTATAATTTGCGATTATGTGGCCATCCCAGTCCTGGTTAACTCCGGGATTTTTATACCAAGTCTCAAGCGTAAATGACTTGTCACCTAGATTTATGACAGAGCTTGTTTCGACATAATCGTCTACTCCATCGAAACTCATCGCCTTCCCCTCCACGCCATCAACGAACGCAGCGCCACCGTTAATCGTCCCGTCGTTCCCATTTCCGCTCGAATCCTTTGCATCGCTGTCGAAGTGATATTCAGCGATAAGCCCATTACTTAGTTGATTCAAGGTGCCAGACAAAGGCCATTGTTCTTCATATTTGACAACTTCATCAGATTTTAGGACTATATTATCCCATGCCCCATAAACAGTAACTGATGAATAAGAGCTTGGTCTTATTTCATAGAAAATTCCCGTCACATGAATGGTAGGGCCAACATTAATCCCTATGCTTGTCAAGTCATCCCTGATGTTTCTATTAATTATATTCCATGATTGGTCAGTGTAAGATGAATAAATATTAGTGACTATTCAGATCCCCTCCCAAATATCCCATAACATAATCAGTTCAATATAAAAAATTGAGTTCCATTTTTTATTCTGCAATGTTTGGAATAAATGCTTTTCCGCTAAAAACATCCATAATAGCATCGATAACTGA
>JAGFND010000202.1 GCA_021409285.1 Candidatus Methanoperedens sp.
GATCAAGGCTTAAAATTGATGCTGGAAAAGTTACCTTTGACAAGAAAAGCAAAGGAAGCATGATACGAGAGTATGGCACGACGCGCCCAGATGGTGGATTCAAAACTTTAATATCGGCAATCCCGGATACCAGAGAAGAAGCAAGGAAATTGCCTTTGGTTTTTCCTCAATCTATCGAACAGTGGACGCTTCCAGAAAGGTACATTGAAGTGATCAATACCGCAATTGCTAATGCCATTAGAAAAGCCGAAGAGTGTAATGATTACAACACAGAGATATTTCACCTGGAAGGAAACGAGCTGATAGCATTTCCATGTATGAAAAAACTCTTAAAAAACGGCGCAAACAGCCGTTATTATGGTGCTGTATCAATCACTTTGCTGAGTAAACGATGTGGTTTACCCTGGACAACCACAGAGGAACACATCAGGCAGTTTTTATGTAAGTGTGCTATAACTACCGAAGAAATCGAATTAAGGATAAATAATGTCAAGACGCTTGATTCTTCAGCAAAGGATGAACGTCAGCAGGCAAAGGCGGTAAACTTTGGTTTTGCTTATGGACTTGGTGCACAAAGTTTTAAGGAAAAAACAAAGAACGACTACGATATTGATATTTCAATTGAACAGGCACAGGAATTTAGAGATACTTTCTTTAAAAACTATCCGATATTAGCGTCTTATCTGCAAACAGCCGCAGGGACAGCCGCGCAACTGCAGCAGATAAGGAATAGATCGGGTCGAATAGTAAGATTTGATCCAGGTCTTGAAGACTGGCAATATGAGAATATGGGGAGAAATACCCCGATCCAATCACTCAGCGCCGATATAACCAAAACAGCAATGGGCAGATTATATCACAAGTTGAAACCGTTTAATGCGAAGTTGATCAATGCTGTTCATGATGAGTTGGTTTTTGAAGTTCAAGAAGACAGGGTTACAGAAGCTGCCCAGGTAATTAAAGATGAGATGGAAGCAGCAGGCAGTGAGTATTTGAAAAGTATTCCTTGCATTGTTGAAGTAGTAATGGGGGAATCATGGCAGAAATGAACCCATCTGTTATTTCTCGTTATTTTTATGATATGGTTAAACTTTTGATAGGAGAAGAGATACTCACACTCAGCGCTCCCCAGTACCCATCTCTGATCAGTGTGAGTCTCCATGAAATGCAGTATCCCTAGTGTCTCAATCTCAATAATGAACAAAAAGAAGAAAAGTCTACTCTGGATATTTTGGTAGCTGAGGCAAAGAAATGAGTGTAGATAGAATAGAGATGTTATGTATATATATATAAGTAGTATTAATAAAAGTTTAACTTGTCTTTTCATAGGCGAATTAATAATGAGGCGGTTAATACGGAACGAGATCAGTTGGACATGAAAAGTCTACGCAGCTATGGAATACATGGTGCACTTGGGCTGCTGATGGGAATTGGTGCGGGATATACAGTCTTTTATATAATCACAGCTTTAACTTCAGCTATTTCTTCAAAGTTAATAGGAGTTTCATTTGCATTTGCATTTTTAATAATTTATGGCCTCTTTGGCCTCTATACCGGGTATATTTTCGGGGGACAAAAAAAATCATCGGTGTTTTCAAAAACATATGCCACAGCTGGGATATTTGGAGGACTTCTTGTGGCCTTTCTTTTAGAAGGGGAGTTTATTAAAATGAACAGTCTTTTTGATCCTCTATTTATTTCGCTGGTTTTTGCAGGTCCAATCTTAGGTTTTCCAAAGATTAAGAACATGGTTATAATGACAATTTCATGTTGTTTAGGCGCAGTTCTGGGTTATAGTTTAAATACATCAAGTCTAAACATAGTCCTTTATATTAATTCTGTCTGGACGCAGGGTGCTTTATTTGCTTTTTTCATAAAGATCCTTTTCCCATTGCTTGCAATTGGTTTAGCTGGTGCTTTAATAGCTATTGGAATATATTTTGCTGAAGGGACGCCCTATGCAGCAAGAGAGATTCCGCAATACTTAAAGAATACAAGAGCTGCAGGGATTTTCATGGCCTTCATTATACTGTTTTCTTCCGGACTAATGTTTATGGATGCGGCAAAATATGCAAACACTGATGTTTCTATTGATATTTCATCCGCCGATGGGAATACAACAGTGCTTGTACCCGTCATTCTTGAGAATGGAACTGTGATGGAAATGTATGGGAATTCGTCAATTTCAGGGAATGCGGTATCTGAAATAATTGATACCGACCATGGTAAGGCCTATAAGATAAAGGGATCAGGGCCAATCGAAATAAAAATGACACAGAATGGAGAATGGATAGCGCCAGATCCTGCGGCGAATGAAAAGTTTTTTAATGGATTCACATTAAGCACAAGTAATGTCACACGTTTTGGAGAAATACATGACCCTATAGATGCATGGATATATTCAGAAGAAGATGGGGTAATGTTCAGTATGTCCATTAAGAGAAATAGCGGCTGGGGGAGAGAGGTTAGTATAAACACCGAAGGAAAGGAGAAGCTAACACGAGGATGGCAGGTTATCAGACTTTCTATGGGGGGGTATATAGAATGACTGAGAATAAAAAGTTCGGATTAATGGTAGCAGATAGCAAAGTTTGATATCGCGCCAAGTTGTTCCCTAAATCTGGATATCTCTCTTTCACAGCAGAATGTCATAGATATCCCTTGCATTCTCCAGATTCGAAACCTGGCTCTTCAGCTGTCTTCCATTCTTCGAATCCCTGTTTTGACCAGTAGAGGTATCTGAACCCCTTGTACTCTTTGGCCGCCATCAGAAAGGTCAAGGAACCACAAAAGCGCCTGCCAGCCTCCACACCACAAGGACGGGTGGAGCAAATCGTGACTGGCACCCGGGCAGAGTGAAGGTACATAAAATATATTCAATCAATTCTGCGCCAAACCAACCCTTAAGTATAACCAATGGAAAATAGTTGAGGAGCATAATATTTGTTAAGTGCGCCTAATAATTGAACGGTTTATATATTTATTTGGTGGTTATAAAAATTATTCTTAGAAACGAATGCCAGCAATTAGATGGGAAAGTGGAGTATTAATGAAGAAATTATCGGTAATCAGTTTATTAGTTGTAGGAATTATTCTTATTTCTGGCTGTATTGATGAAGAAAAAACGAATTCCAAAACATCAACCAGTTCAGAATCATCGATTAATAAAACTTCAAAGGAAACTTCAGCAGTGCCTGAAATATCCGAGCCCGAATTGATACCGGGTGAATTTGACATCAATATAACCTCTTATTATTTCGTATATATTAGGGGTAATTTTGTGATTAGCGTACTATTAACACTTTTGGTCAACATTATCTTGACGGCGCTGGGGTTGCGACCCCATACCCCAGCGGAAGCGCCGCCGCTGGCGGGGTTTAACAAGTTATCACCGGTTGCATATAATCACAATAGTCAATACTTGCAC
>JAGFND010000203.1 GCA_021409285.1 Candidatus Methanoperedens sp.
AGCCAATCCTTTCAATCGCCAGAGCTCCCAGCCGGGCAATGGTATCAATTACAATCTTATTTTCAGGTGTAAGGATCTGCCCAGGATTATCGAAATGAAATCCTACAACCCCCTTTAAGGTATCTGCCGTTTTCATGGGAAGATAATACGCCCTGGCTTCAGGCAGCGTATCTGTACCCATACCTGCAGGTTCGCCATTGAGCCAGACCCAGGTTGCAATGCCAAGTTCTTTCGGATTTATCAGGAATCCGTCGGTAGAAGCCCTGACAGAAATTAGTCCATTTTCGGGAAGAAAAATAGCCATTTCGCAGGGGAAAATTTGTCTTGTATGATGGATCATCTGGTGGAAAACCTGATCCATGTTTGGGGAAGTGACCAGGTCCCAGCTTAATTCATATATAGTTGTATTCCTGGACTCGCTCTGCTGAAGCTGGCGCACCTTATAGTCAAGTCTGGATGCAAGATTGCTTATTACAAAGGCAAAAGCAATGAACATGAGATAAGATAAAAAATACCTTACATCTGAAACAGCAAAGCTGAAATACGGTGGAATGAAGAAATAATCAAAAATGAGAACGCTTAAGACTGCTGCAAAGATAGATGGGCCGCGTCCGAGGTAAATAGCGATGATTACAACAGGCAGGAGCATTAAGAATAGTAAGTTAATCGGACCAAGAATGTCTCTCAAAAGAAAACCGAATAAAGAACCAAGAATAACAGCAACGGCGCTTATAACATAATTTAGCGGACTATTCAGTGCTATTTTTTTCTTAGGTATATGTTGTTCGCTTTTGCCTGCAAAAAGGAAAACATCGATATCTTCTGTACGTACCAGGATCTGCCGGGCAAGAGTTGGAAACAATCCAAAATGCCTTGGCTTGCCCATTACGATCTTTGTCACATTATGGCTCTGTGCATAACGGGCTATCTCTTCGGCAATATCATCTCCTTTGATCCAAACCATACTTGCACCCAGCTTTTCAGCACGATCCATGGCGTTTTTAAGCCATTCATGTTCCTTATCCGATAACTGCGCATGTTTGGCAGTTT
Organism: Candidatus Methanoperedens sp.; assembly: GCA_021409285.1. GTDB lineage: Archaea > Halobacteriota > Methanosarcinia > Methanosarcinales > Methanoperedenaceae > Methanoperedens. The sequence continues at coordinate 1,051 of JAGFND010000203.1, forward strand.
CCACATAGATCGCGATCCATTCGATATTCAGTTCAGAGGCTATGCGAAAAGCTGAGCGAATCAGTTGCTCTGCATAAGGACTGGCCAATACACCTACCAGGATACGTTCCGTAGCAGACCAGGGCCCGGCAATTGCATGAACCCTCATGTATTGAAGCATTTTGTCGTCCACGCTACCTGCCACAAGCCGAAGCGACATTTCACGCAGTGCAAGTAAATTCCCGGGCTTAAAAAAACGCTTGACAGCATTTTCAGCCATATCCTTTGCATAGACCTTTCCTTCCTTCAATCTTTTGAGCAGTTCCTCAAAAGTAAGATCTACGAGCTTGATCTCATTCGCTAACTGGAAAAAAGTGTCCGGGATTGTTTCACTTACACGAATTCCTGTTATCCGAAAGACGGTGTCATTCTGACTTTCAAGGTGCTGCACATTCAGGGTTGAATATACATCAATTCCCGCGTTCAAAAGCTCCTCTGCATCCTGGTAGCGCTTGGCATGGCGGGAATTCGGGGCATTTGTATGGGCTAACTCATCAACAAGTACAATCCTGGGGCACCGCTCAAGAATACTTTCTAAATCCATCTCCGCAAGCTTTACACCTTTATAATCACTAACAATGAGGGGAATGATTTCCAGACCTTCTAGGAGTGTTTCGGTCTCTGCCCTTCCGTGTGTTTCAACGTAACCGACAACAATATCAATTCCTTCCTTTTTACGTATTCTCGCATCAGAGAGCATCGAATAGGTTTTTCCGACTCCAGGTGCAGCGCCAAAATAGATAGTCAATTTTCCACGTTTTTTGGCTGTTTCTTCCTGCTGGGCAATTTCCAGGAGAGATTCTGGTTCCGGTCTTTTGTGTTCTGTATCGATCATTGAAACTCCATTTGACGCCTTGATACGTACAAGTCAATTTAAATCGAACACGGATGACACGGATTGGACGGATTTTCACGGATACATTAAATCCGTGCGCATCCGTGTCATCCGTGCAATCCGTGTTCCATCACAATATTCTTCTTAACCGAAGATATATGATTGATATTTTTACTTCATGCTGTCCAGAGCAAGATTTAATTCTAAGACATTAATACGTTGCTCTCCCAAAAACCCAAACTGCCTATTCTCAACGTTTTCAAGCACCAAATTACTTACCCTCCCCTCGTCGAGATTACGTGCCCTGGCAACACGGGGTATCTGTATCAGGGCAGATTGCACGCTGATGTGAGGATCCAAACCACTGGCTGAAGCCTCTACCAGATCCGAGGGTACCGGGATCTGGATACCTGAAGACTTCAGCAGCTCTGTTCTATTGGAAATTTGGTCTAATAAATCCTTGTTTGTTGGTCCGAGATTTGAGCCTCCGGAAGCCATTGGATTATATGGATAACCTGAAGTGGCTGATGGACGCGACCAGAAGTATTTTGGGTCTGAAAAAGGCTGCCCGATAAGGGCTGAACCTGTGATATTCCCGCCTGAATCATGTAGAAGGCTTCCACCTGCTTCTTTTGGGAAAATTAACTGGGCAAATACGGTTACTGCAACAGGGTAGACAACGCCGACAATAATCAACAGGATTGCAAAGAGTTTTAGTGTTCTCGTTATGGTTTTCATTACTTTTCCTCCTTCATCACATAAACATACTTATTACAATATCAATAATTTTTATCCCTATAAACGGAGCTATTATTCCGCCTACCCCATAGATGAGAAGGTTGTATATCAACAACTTTTCAGCAGGCATCGGGCGGTATGTTACTCCTTTCAGCGCAAGGGGTATCAGCATCGGGATAATGATCGCATTAAAAATGACTGCGGACATGATCGCGCTGTACGGGTTTGCTAGATGCATGATATTGAGAATCTCAAGCTGAGGGTAGATCGTGACCATTGCTGCCGGTATGATTGCAAAATATTTTGCAATGTCATTGGCAATGCTGAACGTTGTCAGAGTCCCCCGCGTTATCAGTATCTGTTTTCCGATCTCGACAATATCCATTAACTTTGTTGGATTGCTGTCCAGATCTATTATATTTGCCGCTTCCCTGGCCGGCTGCGTTCCCGTGTTCATTGCCACAGCTACATCTGCCTGGGCAAGCGCAGGAGCGTCATTCGTACCGTCTCCCGTCATGGCCACCATATGTCCCTGCTGCTGGTTTTCGCGAATCAGGCGAAGCTTGTCTTCAGGTTTTGCTTCTGAAAGAAAATCATCCACACCTGCCTCTGCGGCAATAGCTGCTGCTGTAAGATGGTTATCGCCTGTTATCATAACAGTCTTGATCCCCATCTTTCTCAACTGAGCAAATCGTTCACGTATGCCGCCTTTTAGGATATC
>JAGFND010000204.1 GCA_021409285.1 Candidatus Methanoperedens sp.
GGCGAAATTCAGGATAATGAGATCATATTTTCCAGAATTTATTCCTTCAATTACACTATCTGTTACTCTGTAAGCGCTCATCTCAGGCTGCATATCATACGTTGGAACCCTGGGGGAAGGTATCAATTTCCTGTCCTCGCCATCGAAAGGCGTTTCCCTTCCTCCGTTAAAAAAGAAAGTGACATGGGCATATTTCTCAGTCTCAGCTATCCGTAGCTGCCTTAAATGATGCTCTGAAAGGACTTCAGCAAGAATATACTTGAGCGGTTCAGGAGGATATGCAACAGGGAGATTGAAAGTCTCGTCGTATTGAGTTAAGCACACAAAATATGTTTTCGGGTAGATGATCCTTTTGAAGTGATTAAAACCATTATCAGTAAAAGCGCGCGTTATCTCACGGGCGCGGTCGGATCTGAAATTGAAGAAAATGATGGAATCGCGATCTGATATGACCGGTATATTCTTCTTTGAAATGACTGTGGGGGTCACGAACTCATCGGTCTCTCCCCGCTCATAGGCGTTTTTCAGTGCAAAAATTGCACTTTCTGCTGTCAGGCCCTGCCCGGCTGTCATGGCGGAATAAGCTTTCTCCACCCTATCCCATCTTTTGTCCCTGTCCATTGAATAATATCTGCCGGATATCATTGCGAATTTGCCGCCAATTTCACTCATCTTTTTTTCTGCGTCTTCAATATAAGTAAGAGCGCTTTTCGGAGGAACATCCCTGCCGTCAAGGAATGCGTGAATATATACTTTCCTTATACCATGTTTTTTTGCCATTTCAAGAAGTGCATAAAGGTGATCTATATGACTGTGCACACCGCCATCAGATAGAAGTCCCATGAGATGAAGTGAAGAATTATTTTCAAGAACGTTTTTCATACCAGATAGAAGAGTGACATTCCTGAAGAAATCCCCTTTGCTGATCGAAGCTGATATCCGCGTCAGGTCCTGGTAAACGATCCTTCCTGCGCCGATATTAAGATGGCCGACCTCGGAATTTCCCATCTGGCCTTCCGGAAGTCCAACCGATTCGCCGGATGCACCAAGAGATGTGTGAGGAAAGCGCAAGAAGAGCTTATCAATATTGGGCGTTCTTGCGGCTGCTATAGCGCTTGACTCTTTCATCCCGTTGAGGCCGAAACCGTCAAGTATCATCAGCAACAGCGGTCTTTTCTTTATCATTTGAACGGAATACAATTCATAGATGTATGTAGTTATCGGTTTAATAGAAAAACTTCTATGCCAATTAATATTATTTCACTTTTCGGTAGGCTTTATGCAGCAATTTTATAAAATTTGCCAGGAACCGCTCTTTCGTTTCCATCGTTCTTATTAAAATATTTTCTTCGGAAGTAAATAATTCTTTTAGATGATGTATATCTGCTTTTGGAGAAAAAAACACATACAGAAGTATGCCGAATATTCTACAGTATTCATCGCTTTCTGTTGTGATTATTCCATTATTGGCAAGGACATCGAGATGGTGACTGGTAGTTTGGTAATCGATATTCAAAGCTTCAGCTAATTGATTTGTATTATACGGTTTATCAGCAAGCTTATTAAGGATAAATCCTCGTGTATATCCACCTCGTGTTCCTGCTAACATTTGCCACAGTATTATATGAACAGCTGAAAACTTTTTAAATCCCATTATCCCATTCCCAAACCTGCCCATTTCTCATCTGATGTCCATGAGCAATACTCGAACCTGCTTGCCAATTATATGAAGTTAGGAATTAACGTGATACAATCTTTTTTTCAGGAACTTTGTATGCCCAACCACTGTAGCTATTTATATACAAATTGCTTTCGTTACAGTCTTCTTCTATGAACTTAACTTCTCCTTTATCTGTTTCAATACTACCAATTTTAAATTCCACTATATCTCCTATAGAATATTTCATTTATTCAACCTCCATTATAATTGCAAATTTGGCTTGTTCGCTGTGTACCCTTCGAAATAGAAATTTAAATTATAGGGATTGTGCCTTCCTCATGCACCGGATTGTCTGATTGGATAGGTGGCTGTCTGATGAAGGAGGCAGGCACGATAAATTTCCCACTCCTATGTTCACTCGTGGCAAACAATACTATAAACACTTGCATAGTATATAAATTTATCCGATCGTTCATTCACTTTTGGACGATAATGGAAAAGATGGTTGAAAGAAATACGATGAAAGTAGTACAAAATAAATAAGTACCTGAAAACGAAAAAATCATTTTATTTCGCTTCTAAAAAAAAGAACCAATAGACTTTTTAGATCTATTGGCACCCCACTCCCGTTCAGAAGTTATCTATTCCTCCTCCGTTTTCTCTCCTTTCAGGTGCAATTCGCACTCCTTTAATTTAGCTTCTGACTCTGCTAATTTGGCTTCTGCTTCTTTTAATTTAGCTTGCGCTTCTTTTAATTTAGCTTCAGCTTGCAGGTTTCCTGTTCCTTTTACTTCGGGTTCTTTAGCTTTCTTTTCTTCTGGTTCTTTATATGCCATATTTTTCACTCCTTATTATAGTTTTCCGCAAATCTTCTGAGAATTTTAAACAACGAACCAATGCGAACTGATACGAACTCGTAAAGTCGTTGCAGTTAGTTGTTTTTATCATACGTTCGGCGGAGAACTACATGTTATATTATTAAGCAACTCCCTTGCTTAATTAATCATAATTACTCTCTTATTACATTTAAACTTTTCGATCGTTAATAAATGGATGGACGATCGTAAAATTTTACATACCATGGGAGGTATTCATGGTATTGTTTACCACAAGTAAACTACGAGAGTGGGAATTTATTGTGTCTGCCTCCTTCATCCACCATCCAATCAAACAATCCCGATGCATGAGGAAGGCACCTTCCTTATAATTTAAATTTAAAGTTGGTTCTATTGAAACAGATAACATACAAAGTTCTTGAAAAAAGATTGTATCACGGTATTTCTAATCTTAATTCTTACTTGCAATCTGGTTCAACCTCATTTTTATTCTTGCTTCTAATTCTCTTGGGTCAAATGGTTTTGTCATATAATCATCTATGCCCAAGCCCATTGCTTTAATCTTATCATCTACACTGGTCTTGGCAGACAGGATTATTATAGGCAAATTCTTTGTAGAATCATGTTCTTTCAATTCTTCGCAGACCATATAGCCATCCATTTCAGACATCATAATATCTAATATCAGGATATCAGGTGATCTGGCAAAGACCATCCCCAAAGCTTCTTTTCCATTTGCGGCTTCCAAAACCTCGAATTGATCGCTATCTAAAGAATATCTGATAATATCTATAACATCCTTATCATCATCTGCAACCAGTACTTTTATTTTATCTTTATACTCCGCAGCCCTGCTGCGAC
>JAGFND010000205.1 GCA_021409285.1 Candidatus Methanoperedens sp.
ACAGAGTCTGAGATCGATATTGCCAATGGCTCAAAGTATCTTGCAAGCGGTGCCTGGGTTACAGGCAACAGTTTGAGAGGACCTCATGTTAATTACGGCTTTGCAGATGAGATGCAGGACTGGACAAGAGAAGCATTTGAAGTATTCAAGGAAGTCGTGAATCTTCCTCCAGGTCAGATATTCTGTGCAGGTACTCCGAAGGATAAGGGTTCTTTCTTTGAAGAGATCTGGTCCTCAAGTGATAAGAAGGAGTGGAATGGGAAGGAATGGATCCCTACAAATCCAGATGCTGATCCTCAGATAAGCGGGTACCATATCACTCAGGAGTTCTCAAGCTTTGTTGCGCCTGAGCAGCTTGAATATAAACGCAGTATAATCAGAATGTGATGACCAGAGCTCCAAGGTTTGCACGAAGAAGGTTCGCGTGAACTGGTAACTTTATTGATAAGTATCTAAAGTTATTAGTGATACATATCATTAATTAATGATACTGATATTCACCTGCAGGAATAAACTGGACAAGGCGATCAACTTAACAATTAAGCAGATCGCAGGAGAAGACTTTATAAAATCATATACAGATATTGAGAAGGGAATGCCGTGCATAAAACTGGAGAAAGAACATGGGCTGGAGTAATTTTATATTAATTCCCTCTTTGAATATTGCAATAGAGGTAAGCAGGGATTTACATGATCTGGCAGATTATGAGGATAAAGCGTTTGATTATCTCACCTCTGAAGAGTATGACGAGGAGATAGATATTGAAAATAGGAAAATAAAGGATTTAACCGTTCGTAGATTATAATAAATTACTCCTGGTCTGGTTAAAAAGCAGGGGAATAGATTACGAAGTAAAATCTGAGTATGATATTGACAAAGAAAAATTCGGAAAAGAGGGGTATAAAATGATATGGCGATAATGTTCACGGATGAAGATATGGTGTATCTTGATAAAGAACAGGATACGCAATTACGTTCCATCAGACAAGCGATCGATGCCTTGAAACTGAAAGGAGACACAGCATTTTGTAAAAAGTGCGGTCACATGATGCTGTATTTCACAGTGGGAAATGTGAAGCTTCTCCAATGTGGTTTCTGTGGGAATAGGGTTGCAGAGATGATCCAGTTATGAACCCTTCGTTGAAAGAACACTGGGACGAAATTTATGAAGCGCTGGATGTTGATGAGCTGACATGGTATGAAGAAATGCCTGAGCCCTCTATCAGGCTTTTATCTAAATGTCAAATTAATAAGGATGAGTCCATACTGGATGTGGGGGCAGGCGCGTCAACATTTATTGATTATCTTTTAAACCAGGGATTCAAGAATATTATCGCTGCTGACATAAGTGAAATAGCTTTGAACAAGATAAAAGAAAGGTTAGGCAAAGAAAAAGCCTCGTCTGTAAGATGGATAGTGGATGATATTACTGAGCCTGTTCATATCCCGGATCTAAGAGATATTGCAGTGTGGCATGATAGAGCAGTGCTGCATTTTTTATTGGAAGAGAAACAACAGAAAGTGTATTTATCCACTCTTAAAAAAGTGCTAAAGAATAAAGGGTATGTTATTATTGCTGCTTTTTCGCTAAAAGGCGCCAAAAAATGCACAGGATTGGATGTAAAAAACTATGACCAGGATTTGCTGGCAGAATTCTTAGGAGAAGATTTCAAACTGCTTGAATATTTTGATCATACATATTACATGCCATCTGGTGTTCCAAGACAGTACATATACACGTTATTCCAGAAAGCCTAGGTTGAGTAAAGCAAGAAGAATATCCCTGCTCTGCAATCTAATCTGCATTCTAAAATTCCATGCAAGCCATGTCGTCTGCTCTCACGGATCCATAGAAGCGGCATTGATCATATGCAGGATCGTATCAGGTACAATCTCTGCAAACTGTTTATATATTCACTCTCAATCTTGTTCAACGTGTTTTTTCCTCATTTGTTCCTGAACCTGTTATGCAATCCTCTTTTTACCTTCCGCCGGCTTGAGATGATAAATCTCTTCTACGCTAACCAGCAGCGCTGCTTTTGGTTTTATCTTACCGCCAAATCGCTTGTTTATACGTTCTTTGAAATCATCAAAATATTTTCCAGTATCTATTACCTCTGCGCTTCCTTTTATCATGTAACCATTTGGATATACAGCGTTTCCAACTGCCACCCGAGATCCTTTCTTGATATTTGATACCGTCTTTGAAATGAAAGAGACCCCTATCAGCAGTTTATCATTATCTATTGATTTGACAAAACAAACTGGGGCAAGATGAGGATCTCCATCTTCTGTCACAGTCGATACCCAGGTCAGAGCCTTTTGTTTATCGCATTCAGGATTCTCAAATGTATTTTTGACATCATCCGGCATTGCTACCATAGTCACACCTCATATTGTCATCGTTTTTCATGATATAAAAGAGTTGTCGTTTTCAAAACTTTGTTCTGAAGACTTGATTCTCTCCTGTCTTTTGCAAATGTTCGCATACTCATGAGCAAGTCTTGCTGGTTCAGGCAACTTATGGCCTCGAAGGCAAGCCTTCACGATCGAAAGCGAGCTTTCAAGCGAAACCCTGTGACTCGGAGCCACTACGATCGGTTTGCTTTTTTGGATGGACTTTAGCAGCCATCCCACTGTTTTATCGTTATAAACAAGGGGTGAAGCTTCTCCGACATTGGATGCTTGCGCACCTTCCCCGCACAGTATATTCTTCGTTATGCCTATGGTGGGCACATCAAGAGCTACGCCAATATTTGTGGCCAAATCGGCCCCGCGCGGATGATTGATGCCGGCGCCGTCTATCAACAGTAAATCAGGTCTTGTTTTCAATTTCCCAAAAGCATTCACTATCGCCGGACCTTCACGAAAGCTGAGGAATGTCGATATATATGGAAAACTTACTGGCTGAATGGAAAAAGCGCGTTCTGTAATCTCAAGTGAGCCAAAATCCATGATCAATATCCCTGAAATGATCCTGTTATCGAGGAATGCCTGGTCAGCGGCTGCAATAAATCGGATATCCTTGAAATCGTCTTTAATTATCGCTCTCCTGGCGACCATATGCTGGACTTTGAGAATGTTTTCTCTGGTGGACTCATCCGGGAAAAATTCAGATATCTGCATATGAAATCATTAATGCAGAGTTTCAAAAAAAATGCTATGCTCTTACTATCTTCTTGATGTCGAACAAAGGAATGTGATATTCTTTTGAGATATCAAGTTCAGCTTTTATTAAAGCTTTTTGTTCATCTATACCGCTATGCATGATTGCAGTCTTTCGTTTTATGATAGCGGATAATACTTCAAATATGTCCATAGT
>JAGFND010000206.1 GCA_021409285.1 Candidatus Methanoperedens sp.
GCGCCTGCTGCGGCAGGTACTGCGCCGCTCTGCGGAGCGGTGGATCGAATAAAAAACCGTTGAATTCTCGATGCGTTGCTTCTTCCTTTTTCGCCATGTGCTTTTCGTTTACTATAAGCCAGATGTGCTGGGGTCTATGGATTCTGGTGGTCGAAAACATTAGGAAATCAGCCTCGGGGTGATAGTTGGATCGTCGCCAAAACTTTTTTCGAAAATTGGCATATCCATTCCGGGAATTATGAGGAGTATAAATGTGTTGTTGGATTGTTCAGATCGATCTTTTATATTGGTAATGTGTATTATGAATCAAAGGTGAAAATTTGTCAACTGTGGTTGTAAGGCTCCCATATGAAATAAAAAGCATTATAGGAGAGCAAAAGAGCATTGAAAAAGAGAGTCTGATTCTCATCGCGACTGAGTTATACAGAGAAGGAGAGATATCGGTAGGAAAAGCCGCGGAACTCGCAAATATGCCCTTTGAGGATTTTTTTGAACAATTGAAAAAGAGAAAAATGAAGATATACTCGCTGCTTGGCATATCTGAAGCAAAAGAAGAAGAAAGTTTAGCTGAGAAATATCTTAAATGATCATACTGGATAATACAGCTCTTTCAGCCTTCGCGCATATCGATAGGCTCGACATAAAAATAAATCTTGCATCCACTAAGTTACCATCAGGCAGCAGGCGGATCGATCTCTCGAACTCTTCATCAATATATTCATCTTTTTCTTCGGGCAAATCCAATAGCTTGCTAAAGTAAATATAGACAGTCTAATATAACTGAAGCCATTTATTAAGCTGGGTATTTAAAATGGTGCGTTCAAAATCATTGCATAATTAAAGAGGGTACACATGAATAACTTCGGTGAAAAGGTAAATTTCATCTGGTCTATCGCAGAATTACTCCGTGATGCATTCAAAAGGAGCAAGTATCAGGATGTCATTCTTCCACTTACTGTGCTTAGGCGCATTGATTGTGTTCTTGAACCAACAAAACAGCATGTGCTGGATGTCAATTCCAAACTTAAAGGGAAGCTTGATAACCTCTCCCCTCAGCTATGCAAGGCATCCGGGTTTGCTTTCTACAACACTTCACAATACGACTTTGAGAAGCTTTTGAGCGATGCGCCCAACCTTGCAGCCAACCTTCATTCCTACATCAACGGCTTTTCTGATAATATGCGGGAAGTACTTGAGAAATTCGATTTCAACAGCACTATATCAAGGCTTGATGAGGCAGGTCTTCTTTTCCTTGTCCTGGAGAAATTCAAGACGATTGATCTGCACCCGGAAAAGGTCGCAAATCATGAAATGGGGTACATCTTCGAGGAACTGGTCCGCAAATTCAACGAAGCGCTGAATGAGAACCCAGGGGAACACTTTACGCCGCGCGAGGTTATCCGGTTAATGGTAAATCTTGTGCTATCACAGGATAAGGAGGCTCTAAGCCATAATCATATCGTGCGTACTGTCGATGACCCATGCTGTGGTTCAGGTGGGATGCTGACCATCACAAAGGAGCGGATTATTGAGATAAATCCATTGGCAGATGTCCATCTTTTCGGCCAGGAGGTAAATCCTGAAACATTTGCCATGTGTAAGTCTGATCTTTCCATGAAGAGCGCAGACGGCCGCGACGCTGAGAACATCAGGTATGGCAGTACACTTTCCAATGACCAGCATCCCGATAGGCGATTTGATTATTTGTTCACCAATCCTCCATTTGGCAAGGAATGGAAAATGGATGAGATTGCTGTAAGAAACGAAGCAGAGAGGGGTTATGCAGGACGCTTTGGAGCAGGCCTACCGCGTATCAGCGACGGACAGCTGCTCTTTTTGCAGCATATGCTAGGAAGGATGAAAGATCCTAAGGATGGAGGTAGCCGCATTGCGATCGTTATGAACGGTTCGCCTCTTTTCACTGGAGACGCAGGGAGTGGTGAGAGCGAGATACGCCGCTGGATACTGGAGAATGACTGGTGCGATGCCATTGTAGCTCTTCCAGAGCAGCTGTTCTACAATACAGGGATTTCTACATATGTATGGATTCTCTCAAACCGCAAGGAAAAACAGAGGCATGGAAAAGTGCAACTTATCGATGCCTCTTCATTCTGGGTGCCAATGCGCAAGAGCCTTGGGAATAAGCGCCGCGAGATATCTGCTGAGCAAAAGCAGGCTGTCACAAAGATATACGAGGATTTCAAGGAAGGAGAATACTCCCACATATTCAATATCACTGATTTTGGCTACCGAAAGATTACTGTTGAGCGCCCACTTAGGCTTAATTTCCAGGCAAGTCCTGAGCACATTGAGCGGCTTAAAAAGGAAAGCGCTTTTGTGAACCTTGCTATCAGCAAGAAAAAGAATCCTGCAGAAAAGGCGAATGAAGAGGCACAAGGCAGAAAGCAGCAGGATTCAATAATCGCGATGTTAAAAACTCTCCCCGATACCATGTTCAAAGACCGCAGCCTGTTTGAAAAAATCCTGAACAATGCAGTTAAGGCTGGCGGTCTTAAGCTATCCCCGCCTATCCGGAAAGTGATATTATCCGCACTCTCAGAAAGAGATGAGGCCGCAGAAATATGTCGCGACAAGGACGGGAATGCAGAACCTGATCCAGAACTTCGCGATACTGAGAACGTGCCCCTTAAAGATGATATCAATGTGTACTTTAAGCGGGAGGTAATGCCACATGTACTAGATGCATGGATAAATACATCAATATGCGACCATAAGGCCGGAGCTGTTGGAAAGGTAGGTTATGAGATCAATTTTAACCGCTATTTCTACAAGTATCAGCCGCCACGTCCTCTAGAAGTGATCGAGAGTGATATCAGGACACTTGAAAAAGAGATTATGGTAATGCTGCGGGAGGTAGCGGGATGAAAACGGCATTCGGATTAGATATCGCAGGTTACTCAACAGGAAAGTCCGGTTTTGCCCGTGCCGATTTCGTGGATAAAAATTATATTGAAGTCACTATATATGAAGAACACATATTTGCCAGTAAAAGTACAGGCGAAGTTCCAATTGAAGATATAGCAGAAAAGGAAAAAGAAATACTAATAGCCTGTTTGAGAAAAGGTCCTATATTCGTAGATATTCCTATTGATTTACAGGGGTTGCCAATTCCGAAAAATGTCAGATATGTTTGGGAACTTGTAAACAATACCTTCGCCACCAAAGTATAAAAAATAATCTTATTCTAATTTAATTCAATACAACGAATAAAATCGTTCGAGTCAAAAGCTCCTTTTATCTGATCTTTAATTTTATTTAAGTGTGTTTATTCAAATATTATTGTTAC
>JAGFND010000207.1 GCA_021409285.1 Candidatus Methanoperedens sp.
GAATTTGCAATACTTCCAAGAATAAGTTCTCCACTATAGCTGATTTCTTTTTCGTTTTCGAGAGGTTTAATTTGAAGATCAGCTAATATCTTCAAAGCATCATTGATTGAGCCAAGGTAAATGTATGACGAATTTATTTTCTTTCCCTCTCTTTCATTCTTTTTTAGGGCGATGTAGGTCTTTGTTTTTCTTTTGATTTCATGGATGTGCCAGCTCATATTATATATAGTATGTATATGATAATATTTAAATATTACGTTAATCGATATTGTTAATTCTAAAAAAAGTGTATACATACATTCTATATAAATTATAAATATGCCAATAGAAGAAACAGTGTCGGTGGGGAAATCAATTCAAAAGAAAATTGGTTTTAGAAGTGATGAATATCAGGGGCGATTTTAAAAAATGATGATATAGCTATTGATTCTTTTTTAAAAATTGAGTTCTCAAAGATGGGCTGTAAAACGAATTTGCCCTCGGACAGAGGGAGGGTATTTGAGGTGTCGCCTGAGGGTTTGGTATCCCCTGGCAGGGTAAGGTTTTTGCTGTCGAGTATGTCGTTTTTATCTCCCTCTGCCGATGACTGTGATTGAACTACGTCTGTGTTCTCAGACTTGGGTAGTTCGGATATTTTCTGAAGAACAGAAAGCGGGTCTGGCTCCTTCTTATCCTCTCGCACTTCCTTGACCTTGGGCGCATACCAGCCCCATGTACCGTCCTCTTTCTTTGTAACATGGTCAACGCTGACAGTGATTATGTCGCCAACATTTGCCTTAACCTGTGTAAGATAAGTGTCACCGATTGTGATATTCCCGACTTTGCAGGTGTATATGTATCCGTCGGGTCTTTTTTATCGACTGCGATGACCTGAGCGTCGATCTCATACTGCTTCTTCCACTTGTACCACCCTTCTCCTTACCTGTCATACTTGGAGGATGCATCTTTTATCATGGCACCCTCCGAAGTTGTCATTTCTTCGATCGCTTCGATTACACCGTCTGCTTTTACCAGTTTGTACTTGATGGGGTGGATCGATTTGCCCCAGGGCACTTTTGCCAGGATCTTCTTGCGGTCTGCAAGCTCCTTTTCGCGCATGTCAGCGCCTTCATAGAGCAGTATGTCAAACGGCTTGAGTCTGAGATGATAATCTTCCGGAGGAGTTGTGCTGCGAAGGAAGGCTGTTACTCCACTGTGATCCAGTCTCTGCGAACCGCGATATGCTACAAGCTCGCAGTCCAGAATGCAGACTGTGAAAGGTATCTTTGTCCTGGCTTCCTCTGCAATATTCGGAAGTTTCTTTGTGATGTTGTTGCCAGAATCTGTCAGGATCCAGACCTTGTATCCTGCTTTTCGAAGCTGGACCCGGATCCCGTCATATTTCGGCTCAACAAAATAATCTCCCGGTTTGAGCTTTTTAAAATCGTTGATATCGTAAAACTCATTTGAATTGCTCTGAGTTTTGGGGGGTTTCATGAACTCGAACTTGAATGCCAGAAGCTGTTTCAGCCCTGCAACCGGAATGCTTGGCCCTTCAGGCTTTCCTTCCTGGACTATTACATCAAAATAGGAAGGCAGACCCTCTGCGACTTTGGGATTGGTTACAACCAGATCAGCATCCCTGTTTGACCACCCGCGCTCCACGACTCCGCCAACAAGCCAGCCTTCACAGAGAGGGCTGTTTTTTATGGCTTCTATAACGTCATGCAAAATGATCATTCTCATATCCCCAGTTCGTTTTTCACTAATTTCTGAAGCCCAGGAACGTCTATTGCTCTGTTACCTTCGCTATCCACGATCCCGGCCAATTTTGATATGTTCTCGATCCTGGACTCAAGACTTGCCTGGGAAAGCTGTCCCCATTTCGGCTCAGGGATGGTGTCATATCTGATACCTTCCTTATCAAAAATAGCTGCGACTATCTGCTTGACCGGATCAGTATAGACCTTATGCAGTCCGCCAATCCTCTTCTTGTTGAATATCTCTGATTGTATCTTAGCTGTGCTCTCGGTTGAACCAGCTGCTACATGAAAAGAATCAGGAAATGCCAGCCCAGAATAGACTGACTGGTGAATATAGTCAAGAATATAACCAACATGCAGGGCTTTGTATTGTGTGCCCATTGTCAGGATCTCAAGATTATTCTCAAAAACCCGATCCTGCGCTGCCGCAGGGTCTGCAAGACTCTTTGCAAAGTCATCAATAACTTCCTGAGGAACGCTTGTTCCCTGTCTGCCGAGCAGGTACACATATCTTGGAACAAGATAGCGGGCGACAAGGTGATCGAGATTTACTTCGATATTGCTTTTCAGGTCAAGCATCCTTGTAAGCGGCTGAAGCGGGGATGTTCCCCATGTAGAACCTGCAAGCCTGTTGAGAGGTATATGGAGCAGATCCTCTCGTGTAAGTGCCGAGCCCGTCCCCCCTTCATTATACTTCCACCCATTATGTCGCCCGGTGTCAGGATCCTTCTGGACAGCGATGTATCTTGGACTAAGCTGTTCTAAAAAGTCAAAGTCAGGATTTCCTGGGTCAAGTACAATAAAAGAGTTCCCGAACACCATGCTCGAAACAGTAAGCTCCGAGACTATGGTATCCATGGCATACTCTGAAACCATGTCATTGGCCTGTTTGTTGAGATCATTATCAGGATGCACAAAAGAAAGCCCGGATTCTGACATGCTATCTGCTATGCATGTAATGATCCCGAACACATGAGAGTCCTGATAGAAAAAGTTCTCAAATTTCTCAAAATCAGCTGTGATTTCCTGTGAGTTCAGCTTCTTTCCCTTTCCCATCTTACTTGCGCGTTTGTAGGCTTCGACTACTATTGTCCGAGTTCTTGTAAGGAATTTAAGGAGATTTATGTTGAACATAGAAGTATTTTAAAGGGATTAAACTTATGAAATACACCTAACAACGGTCAGTATTAAAGATATTGGTTAAAATAATAGTTCTTTTAATAAATACGGTAATATAACTGATTTAAATACGTATAAAATACCGCAGGATCTCTTGAGCATAACCCAATTATCTATAATTATTGTAGTATTTGTGATCATGTTATGTAGAGATGCGGAAATCACAACTTATTTCAGAGACGTTACAAATCGGATCACAGGCGGGATGGGAATGTGAAGGAGATAGGAGAAAAACTATAATGTATTCATAAAAAGGTATAAACACAAGAAATAAATCAAATTGAGGGATTACATGCTAACCATAACTGAAAATGAACCCACACCGCTCTTGAAGGATTTTGCCGCATTTATCGATTACCTGA
>JAGFND010000208.1 GCA_021409285.1 Candidatus Methanoperedens sp.
ATCGACTATTACAAGTTGCGTTTTCAGATTGAGTTCAATTTCCGGGATGCAAAACAATATTGGGGATTAGAGGATTTTATGAACATCAAAGAAACACCTGTAAAAAATGCAATCAACCTTGCTTTTCTTATGGTAAATCTTACACATATTTTAATCAACAATATACGTCCACAGAATCCAGATTTTAGTGTTCAAGATTTAAAAGCACATTTTAGAGGCAGTAAATATGTCAATGAAGTATTAAAATTACTTCCAGAAAAACCTGATTCAATTTTAATTCAGCGAATAT
Source organism: Candidatus Methanoperedens sp. (assembly GCA_021409285.1). Taxonomy (GTDB): domain Archaea; phylum Halobacteriota; class Methanosarcinia; order Methanosarcinales; family Methanoperedenaceae; genus Methanoperedens. The sequence continues at coordinate 290 of JAGFND010000208.1, forward strand.
TTAAAGAATTAAGGATATTGGGTGGAATTAACACTGATTAATGGCGAAGGTATTGATGTTATCTTAATATATCTGGTATAAGCAGAATAGACCATTTGCGCCCTTGGGTTATAAACTCGTCGCAAAGTCTGGTTAACATTCTGCGAATAGATGAATGTACCTTAGAGTACGAATACCAGGATGTTCCATATAATTCGTTTCTATGCTCATACCAGAACCCTTCAATCGGGGTGAATAATCTATGGATATGCGTGTAGAAAAGGCTTGTGGAATTGACATACATCAAGCATTTTTGATAGCAACAGTGCTTGATCTGGCTGGTACCAAAGAAACCAGGAGATTCAGTACAGGTATAGAAGATTTACTGAATCTGAGAGAATGGATATTAGACAGCAAATGTCAGAGGGTAGCAATAGAGTCTACGGGAATCTATTGGATCCCAACATATACCTTATTGGAAGGTAAAGTTGAGACAATAGTTGCGAATCCATTACAGATAAAGAATATTCCCGGACGGAAGAATGATGATATAGATTCTGGATGGATAGCTGAGGTCTGTCTTAATGGTCAAATAAAACCATCATATATCCCACCAATAGAAATTCGAGAAATACGAGAACTGACAAGGTCTCATGTTAAAATAACTCAAGCGAGAACTTCCTTTAAAAATAGAGTTCATAAGATCTTGTATCGAGCAGGAATTCATATTTCAGGAGTTCTTGCAGACATATTTGGGAAATCTGGATTGATTATCTTGAATGGGATATTGGATGGAAAAAATATTGATCAAATATTAAATGAGATCAAGAATAAAAAAATACGAATTAAGAAAGCAGAAATAAAAGAATCCCTGAAAGGAGAATTAAGCCAGAATGACATATTTGTCATAAAGGAATGTCTTGATTCAATTAATTTTCTAGATCAGAAAATTAGTGAATTTGACTCTAAGATAAATCAAAATTTAAAAGGAATAAGAAAAGAAATGGAAATACTGATGATCATTCCTGGTGTTGGTTTTACGACAGCAGCTGCTATAATGGCTGAAATCGGCAATATAGAAGTATTTTCTAAACCCAAAAAACTTGTAGGTTGGAGTGGACTGGCTCCAGGAATAAATGAATCTGCTGGAAAATCTTCAAATTGTCATATCACAAAAAGAGGAAATAAGTTTTTAAGAACAATTCTTGTTCTGGCAGCTAATTCCGTCGCTATCGGAAAACCAAACAAGCTAAGGTTTTTCTATCAAAGAATCAAAGCAAAAAAAGGTCACAAAAAGGCGATTGTTGCACTCGCTAGAAAGCTTGCAAGTATCATGCATCATCTGCTAACGTTCAAGGAAATGTATTCAGAAGAAGAAGGGAAGGAAAAGAAATTTAGACTTCCAAAATTTATTCCAGTGAAAGACTTTAGTATTGATGATATGATAGGAATACTCTGCGAAGCCGGGTATTCGGTCAACAAACCTACGGCTAACACTTAGTAAATAGGCACGAAAACGTCCTTATTGACCGCAATCATTAGCTGCTGCTATATATTTTAAATCACAAATTGGTATTACTTTTGATATTATTTGCTAATATTGACTTTGAAATTGTGAAAGTCGTGAAATCTATCTTAAAATTGTTGTTTTGTTTGCTTGGTTTTGCCGGTTGAAGTTGATCAGTTTTTTCATACCAGGGTGCATGGGCGACAGGCATAGCAATTCGCGGCCCGCATAGATATTACGGCATCGTGGATGAAATGCAGGACATGACGAGAACGGCATGGTATGTGCTGCTTGAAGTTGTCAATCTCCCAGGAAGGCAGATCATAGCGATGGGGACGGGAGGACCGCAGGGTACACTCTGGCATGAACTCTGGGAGAAATCAGATAAGAAGGAATGGGATGGCAAGAAATGGACGCCCACAAACAAGAACGCTACTCCCGGTTACAGCGGTTATCATCTATCGCAGGCATGGAGTCCGTTCGAGACCCCGGCATCATTAGCAGATAAGAAGAAGAGCTACCCGAAGACATTGTATCTTACAGAAGTAGAGTGCGCCTTTTTCAATGCTGCTGGTTTAAAACCTGCACCGTATGAAGCAACGAAGGGACTTGTGGTCACGGATATAAACGAAATAAGGCTGCTGCTCAACAGTATCACTACAAAGTCAATAGGCATCGACTGGGGCAACATATCCCGCTGGACAGTCTGCGGAATGACAGCAGCGCGTGAGCCTGTACTTATCAGAACTGGGAGCTGGAACGATCCGAATGAAATGGTGGAGTTTGACAGGGACAGAAAAGCAAAGTCATGCGCTACATCGGCAATCGAGCGCGAGCTGGAAGAGAACGAAAAGCGTATCAGGAAGCACCTGAGCGAAGCGATAAACCTGATAAACTTCGAGAAACCGGATTATGTGATGTGCGATGCCGGGTTCTCGAAGAAAATGCCGCAGGAGCTCATGGCAATGTTCCCGAAGAAAGTCTGGGCTGTTACAACGGGTGATAGAAAAGAATCCTTTCCATCCTGGACAGTGAAGAACAAGGATTCGGATTCCAGGCAACTGCTTCCAAAAGAACAATGGGAATACTTCTGTGACACTGATCATGCAGCAATGTGCGAGATTCTTGAAACACATGTGACGAATAAAACATTTCATATCATAGATATCGACCAGAGCCAGTCGATAGATGAGTACCTTCTGGAACTCAATATGGCGGATATCGTGGAAGTGGAATCGAGAGAGACAGTAAAACGTCGTTACTCGATAACAAAAGCTCACAGTTATGCAGCATCATGCTATGCACTGCTGCCTTTCAGCAAACAAAGAAAGAGACAGACAATGTTCCCGGCGGGGCGTTAAATGATAAAAATAGATGTAAGAACCCTGTTAATAAACAAGTCATCGAATGAAACATTAAAGAGAACCTATGAAGTGAATCAACAAGAGGTATATATCTCTTTTAAGAAGGAGATGGTGCAGCC
>JAGFND010000209.1 GCA_021409285.1 Candidatus Methanoperedens sp.
CATATCCGTCCAAGATAAATATTAGAAATTGAAAAGGGTGCAGACAATCAGGTAGAAGTTTCTTTGCCGAAAGAAAACGAAACCTGAAAGGAGACACCCTGATGAACAGATTTAACAGTATTTTTGGTCAAATTCTACACCTATTTTCGAAGCGCGAGTTCTTTGAAGCGGTATATGCAACTCAGGCCGAGCGAGGCGCCAAGGGATTCAGTTGCTGGGATCAGTTTGTTGCTATGTTGTTTTGCCAGCTTGGGCAGGCCCATTCGTTGAGAGAGATCTGCGGCGGCTTGGCCAGCTGTTTCGGTAAAGCAAAGCATCTGGGGCTCCAGAAAGCTCCGAAGCGATCGACGCTATCTTATGCCAACGAACATCGGCCGTGGCAGTTGTACGAGAAGGTTTTCTATCACCTTCTGGGCAAGTGCCGGCAACTGGACTTCGGCAAGCGTCGGTTTCGGTTCAAGAGCAAGCTCTTTTCTCTAGATGCCACTGTCATTGAGCTTTGCGCCAGTCTCTTTGACTGGGCGAAGTTCCGGCAGACTAAAGGAGCGGTGAAACTGCATTTGCTTTTGGACCACGACGGATATCTGCCGGTCTTTGCCCACATCACCGATGGGAAGATCCACGAGGTGAAGGTTGCCCAAACCATGCTCTTTCCTTCCGGATCGATTGTGGCGATCGATAAAGGGTATATCGATTACGAGCTGTTCTGGACCTGGACCCAGAGCGGAATTTACTTTGTCACCCGGCAGAAAGATAATGCCCGCTATCGGATCCTGGAGGAAAAGCTCCTTCCCAGGAACAGAAACATCTTGAGAGACCAGATGATTGAACTCGAAGGTTTCTACTCTCATCAGAAGTATCCCGGCGCCCTGCGGCGACTGGAAGTCTGGGACGAGGAAAATGAAAAGGTCATCGTACTTTTGACCAATCACATGACGTTCGGGCCAACGACGATTGCCGCGATATACAAGGACCGGTGGCAAATAGAGATTTTTTTCAAAACCATCAAACAGAATCTCCGGATCAAGACCTTTGTGGGAACCTCTCCTAATGCGCTTTTGATCCAGATTTGGACAGCATTGATCGCCGTCCTGATTCTGAAGTACCTGAAGTTCAGATCGAGCTTTCTATGGTCTCTGTCCAACCTTGTGGCCATGCTGCGATATAACCTGTTCACTTACAGGAATTTATGGACATGGATTGATCAGCCCTTTGAGCCGCCGCCCGCGGTTCTCATGCAGGAACAACTATCATTGAATTGGACAGCATAGTGTGCAAGGAAGAAAAAAAAGAGGCAACCTGATTTTCAAAGAACCAAAAAAACCGTCCAAATACCTGATTCCACAAGAACCGCCATACACATTTCAGGTTATATTGGACAGCACTGAGTTCACACCTTCTCTGAAAAATACGACAGTCATCGTAATCTTTTAATCAAGTTCGAGAGTTAACAAACCATTAACGAACAACTCCTAGAGCATTGACATTAACCCAAGTATCCGCAACATTACATATATTTATCAACATTTGCAGATGCTTTTGAAGCACTAAAAATTCCCTTGACAATTCTTCAAAAGTAATTTACCATTATTCCGTTATAATGCTTAGTTGGGGTAGTCCGTATGAAGACAGAGTTTACGAAAAAGGAAGCTGCTGAGGTCTTGGGAATAACACCGAGGACTATTCATTTTTATACTGACCAAGGCCTTATTATCCCGGAAAAGGCAAATCCCATTGGAAGAGGAACAACACGAAAATACTCCAGGAGAAATCTTATTGAATTTCTTTTAGTGAGGGAACTTGCAAAGAATGGACTCTCATTAGATAAAATTAAGAATGTCATGACCGAACTCAGAGGTCGATATGATGCTAATTTCTTAAATCCAGACGGCGCATGGGAGAAGAAGCAAAACCGTGACCTTGTTAAATTGATAATTTATGACGCCGGAAACGAGAAACCACTTATAAGAAAAACTTGGAAGAGGAAAGTATCCCTACCCCTAGATGACTATTCAAGTGCAATAGTTGTTAAGGTAGATCATTTTTTTAAGAAGATCCGGAACATATAATTTTTTTTGATCATATAAATCACTAATACTGATTAGAGAACTATGAGACGACCATGCTATGAGTGTTAAGATACGGGAGCGGCCGCGAGCATCAGGTATATGGTGGGTCTTTATTGATCACCTGGGTAAACGCAAAGCAAAAAAGATAGGGCGCGACATACGAATTGCACAGGAAGTAGCCAGGATAATTGAAGCCAAGATGCTCTTAGGTGAATTGAATTTAGATAGAACCGAGAAAAGTAAAATTCCCACCCTGAAAGAGTATGTCGATGGTTGGCATGAACCTGATGAATCATATCAAATCGGCTGGTACGAGAAAGAAGCGAGATTATCTCTTAAGAACTCTACATTCCGAAGCTATCGTAGCATTATTGATTATCACCTGTTACCAGCTATTGGTTCTATACCAATTAATGAAATTACCCCTCGTATAATAAGCGATTTTATAAGGAGCAAAATCAAGGGCGGGTTGAGAAGCAACTCTGCAAAGAATATCAAGAACTGTTTAAGTGCCATTTTACGTCATGCTGTCAATCCAGATGGTTTCTTAATGGCAAATCCTGCGCGTTCTATTCCCGTCCCCAAACCAGAGGGCGAAAAGGCCCTCCGAGAACCCGACCCTTTTACGTGGGATGAAAGAAAAGTATTTGAGAATACTTATGTGGAACACTACCCCCGCTATTACGCCTTAATATTGTGTGGATTAAGGACGGGGCTTAGAATTGGTGAATTACTAGCCCTCCAGTGGCCAGATGTAGACTTTTACCAACGAATGATTCTAGTTCAAAGAAACATCTCAAGAGGAAAAATTACGACGCCAAAGAGTAGCTCCGGTAAACGCTTTGTAAGAATGACCTCTCAGTTAGTGCAGGTATTGAAACAGCACCGTATGTTCGTGATGGAAGAAGCATTGCTGCGAGGTTGGGGCGAAGTACCTGAGTGGATGTTCTTTAATGATTATGGTCAACCAATTAACTATGGAAACTTTATTCATCGTGTATGGGACAAGGCGATGACAAAGTCACAACTGAGAAGAAGGACTCCGCATGATATGCGTCATACTTATGCCTTATGCCACATTACGTTTAAGCAAGGGAGATTCTTTAGCAGAGGTCAGTAAAGAAATGGGACATTCAACAACGGACATCACGTATCGCACTTATTATAAATGGTTACCCGGAGAAAGC
>JAGFND010000021.1 GCA_021409285.1 Candidatus Methanoperedens sp.
CAATCCTTCCATGACAAATCGCTTCTTTACACGATCAATTTTTCTCATACTTATACCAAGGAATTGAGAAATTTCTTCATTGGTCGACCGTTTCGTCTGATTCTCACCCTCATCACAAGCAAGAAGAATCTGAGCATTAAGTATTTTCTGTGCTTGATGTGTTCCTTTGCATGTGACATCTCTAAAGGCATCGCGTTCCTCTTTCGTAAGAGTTATAATATATTTTTTCATAATCCATCCTCTCGTACATGTTATGAATAATATATATTAATAGTTTACGAACTTAGCTTATTGACTTGACACTAGATTCCGGTACAGTTTAAAGCTGTCTCGATTCTATCATCCCTTTTTTGTTCCACTTTCCAACCGAACCATCCTTTATCTTATAAAAAACCTGATTCTGAATTGTTTCTCAAAAAATATTGTTCGATATATGAAAGTGTGTCGCATACAAATTCTTTCATCGTATCTTTCCATTTCCATGAACCTCTCAAAGTAGCATTTTTCCTTGGCATAACATAGACCTTAGCTTTCTCAAATTTATCGACATACGAAGGCAAACTGCAGTATTTATCAAGTCTCATGCCATTGATTTTTATGTTTGCATCTTTCACTATTTCCATTGCTTTGTCAAAGGCTTCCTTTTCACTTTTTAAGCTCATGCCATAAGCCACGTACATCTTCGAATCAAGATCAAGCATTTTAAAAGAATAAGCAAACGGTTTTTCTCTTTTTTGTATTCGTTTCTTTCACTTTCTCCTTTCTCTTCTCTATTTCAGAAGCGTAATGCTTTCTTATTGTCAATGAATAGCCTGGACCGTCTCATATATATAGTTTATTACATATATTTATTTTTCATAAAATTAAATATTTTATTCATTTCACTTTCAATTGATGGAATACTATCTGTAAATTTAAGACCATTATCTACTATTCTTTTATATATTTTTCTATCGTTATAAATTAAATCAAAACAATCTGCTATAGATGAAGGTGTTGGTTCAAACATTATACAGTTTTCCATATTTATAAGGTCGGTTTCGTTATAAAATCTCTTATTCGTTAGTACAGCACAACCACACATCATAAGGTCAAATGGTATAATTCCGGTATGCCGTGAAAACACGATATATATCCCAACATCACAACCAGCATAAAACTCTTGTAATTCTTTTGGCGATAACTTACCGAGTTGAGTAATATATTTTTCTTTAAGTCTTTCAGTTTTTTGACCAGAATTAACAATTTTTACGTCCGGATGTCGTTTATGAATTTCTTTTAACCCTTCTATCCCAAGATTAAATCCATTTCTTGGATTATCTGGTCTTGAATAAAAACATAATTTCCATTCCTTGTTCTTATGTTCTTTAGGTTTATATATTTTTGAGGTATAGTAATAATTTTTTGCTCTTCCACCAAATTCTTTTATAACCATTTCTTTTAAACATTTAGCATTAGTTATTCCTATAAACCCAAATCTATATGTTTGTTCTGCAAGCATATATTCCAGTCCTATCGGATTATGTAACCTTTCATCATCCTGAATGAAATAAAATTTTCCTTTTGTATTATTAAATCTTAATAAATAATATGCTGTTCCCCATGATGTAGCTATCCCAATATCTGTATATGGTAAATCATTTAATTGTGTTTCATTATATATTGTAATAGCTGTGTTATTTTTCAATAGATTTTTACAGTATTCGATTGCAACGTTATCTCCAACCAAAACCAAATTTTGTATTATGTCTTTTGATGCAAAAAAATTTACATATTCTAAAATAGTATAAATCCCTGCAAATGGTGTATAAAACGCCGGAACGAACCATGTTATACTGTTTATAGTTTTACTTTCTGTCTCGTTCCATTTTTCGATAATTTTTTTATTTTTTAGAATGTCATCTTCAGTATAATTATAAATATTATTGTATTCCTCTGTATTAGGATAGATTTTGATTCCTATGTTTTTGACGATTTCAGAAACAAGCTTCCTAACTCCGAAATATTTTATGTAATCATAATAAAATTTTATAGGTTTCATGTCGCGCGATTTACCTTGTAAGAATCTGTTTATTTTCCACATTAATACTACTATCATCTATAACAATTTTCATTATATCCCTCAACATACTTCTTTTCTATGTAATCATGAAGACCTTCTTTCCAATTCGGTAATACAATACCTATTTTTCTTGCATTTTCATTTTTCAGTGCGGAAAATAGTGGTCTTCGCATATCGCCTGTTTTACCTTTACGATCAACCGGTATTACTTCCCTGTTAATACCTGTCAACTTAAATATTTCTTTAGTGAATTCATACCACGTACAATAACCCTCATTGACAAGGTGGTATATACCTTTCTTTTTAGAAGGGTGAGCAATCAACTGCAAGACAGCTATGCTAAGATCTCCCGAATAAGTTGGGCTTACTGTCTGGTCATTACTGATTTCTATTTTTTTATTTTGTTTTGAGTCTTTAATTCGATTGTCCACGAAATTACCACCTTTAGAGGACGCGCCCTGCATGCCATATAAACCGCACGTCCGGATTATAATAGAATTCTCATACGATAGAGCCGCATATTCACCTGCTAATTTAGACAAACCGTATATCTGAAGAGGATTGGGGATGTCCGATTCTTTATAAGGGGTTCTTTTTTCACCGCCAAATACGTAGTCCGTACTGAACGAAACGAACCACGAATTGTAGTCTTGCGAAATTTCTGCCATTTTTTTTACAGCAAGGCAATTCAAATGAAATGCCTTTATAGGTTCAACTTCGCATAGAGGAACATTGTGGAACGCTGCAGTGTTTATAACAATTTCGGGTTTATATGTTTTCATAATATCCAGGAAATCGTCCATGTTTGTAATATCGAGTTCTTGTCTGGATGGGGCAAAAACTTTATGTCCCCATGCGAGTGCATCTTTGATTAACAGACTTCCCAATTGACCAGTTTTGCCGATAATTAAGATTTCCATATAATCTTAAACCCTGTTATTCATTAAAGGATAGTTCTTATCCTTTTCAGAAACTATCATGTTTTTCAGGGGAAATACTATCCCAAAAGCCGGATCGTCCCATCGAACACCGCAAGCATAATCCGGCGCGTAGAACTCAGACATCTGATAGAAAACTTCCGTATCATCTTCCAATGTTTGGAATCCGTGAGCAAAACCTTCTGGAATATAAATCATCTTTCTGTTTTCTGCATTAGGTTCAACTGCCTCCCATTGACAATAAGTAAGGGACCCTGGACGCAAGTCGACAATAACGTCATAAATAGCTCCCCGCGTGCAACGCACGAGCTTAGCTTCAGCCATGGGTGCAACCTGATAATGCATTCCTCGTAAGGTTCCCTTGCGCCTGTTATAAGAAATACTGCACTGAACCAGTTTTGGATTCAGGTTATAAGCCTCAAATTCTTTTTTACAAAAGGTGCGTGCAAAAAATCCTCGTTCGTCTTCCAAACGCGCAGGCTCTATGATGTAGGCACCTTTGAGTTTTGTTTCTTTAAAAATCACACTATTCTTACCTCTGGAATTGGAATGATAAATTTTCCACCCCATTCCCGGATAAAACTCATCTGTTCCATGATTTCATCTTTTATATTCCATGGAAGAATTAAAAGGTAATCAGGCTTATCTTCCTTTATCTTATCGGGATGTTTTATTGGTATATGTGTACCTGGAAGATACTTATTCTGCTTGTGCGGGCTGCGGTCTACTGTATAATCAAGGAAATCCGTTCGTATTCCGCAGTAATTGAGGAGCGTGTTGCCTTTGGCTGGTGCTCCGTATCCAACAACGCTCTTACCTTCATTTCTTGCCTGGATTAAAAACTGAAGCAATTTTCTTTTCGTTAATTTTACTTTTTCATTAAAATTAGTATATGTGATTAAATTAAACATGCCAGAAGCTTCTTCTTTTTTCAATAAATCCCTAACATTATTCGTAACTGTCTTTGATTTATCATCCTTATGTTTAGCAAAGATTCGCAGTGAGCCGCCGTGAGTAGGGATTTCCTCCACATCAAAAAGATCAAGGTCATGAGAGGCAAATAATTTCTTTACAGTATAAAATGAGAAATATGAAAAGTGCTCGTGATAAATTGTATCAAATTGATTGCCCTCTATCAGTTTAAGTAAATGGGGAAACTCCATTGTAATAACACCATCAGACTTCAATGCAAGTTTCAATCCTTTCACAAAATCATTTAAATTTGGATTATGAGCAAGAACATTATTGCCAATAATTAAATCAGCCAGTTTACCGGCTTCCCTCATTTTTTTAGCATACGATGTATCAAAGAATGTAATGTCTGTAGGAATACCCTTTTTTATTGCCACTTCAGCAGTGTTTGATGCAGGTTCTATTCCAAGAACAGGAATATCATTCTGCCTGAAATACTGCAATAGGTAACCGTCATTACTTGCAATTTCTACTACAAACGAGCCCCTGTCAAAACCAAAGCGACTGATCATCATTTCTGTATAATTCTTGCAGTGCTGAAGCCAACTTTCAGAATAGGATGAAAAATAGGCATAGTCTGATGAAAAAATATTTTTCGCAATTTCGAATTCCTCTAACTGCACTAAATAACATTTCTTGCATACATACACTTCTAATGGATAATAGGGTTCCATCCTGTGCAAATCATCACATGAAAGGTAGGCATTGGAAAGCGGAGAGTTCCCAAGCGATAAAAATGGTTCTCTCAGACCGGTATTACATATTCTACATTCAGGCATTTCTATCCACTTCGATTTTTTTTCTCAATTTAATATATTTTTCAATATGATCGCTTTGTTGACTGAAAATCTCTTCAGAAGTTAAATTATCTATTTTATATTCCTCTATTGTAAATTTTAAGGTTTGCCTGAGATCAAAAACAGGAGACCATTTCAACTCATTAACTGCCTTGGAAATATCAAGATGCAAAAGATTTGCTTCCTCGATACTATCTGTCTCATTTTCAAGAATGTATTTGCCGCTGCCCCATTGCCTGATAGTTTCTTCGACAAGCTGCCTTACTGAGACCATATTTTTAGATAAAGGACCGAAGTTCCAGGCACCTGAGTATTTTTTTCCATCAGTATATAAAAGCGAACCAAGGGTGAGATATCCACTTAGAGGTTCTAAAACATGCTGCCACGGCCTGACAGCTCGTGGATTTCTTATAATTATTGGTTTATCGCTCATCAATGCGCGCATACAATCAGGGAAAATTCGATTATCTGCCCAGTCCCCGCCACCAATTACATTCCCTGCTCTTACAGAGGCGATGTTTGCTGTACTGTCCTGATTGAAAAAAGAACGCAAATATGAGGATGTGATTATTTCAGATGCCCCTTTTGAGGCGCTGTATGGATCTTTTCCACCCATTGTATCTATTTCACGATAACCATAAATCCATTCACGATTTTCATAACATTTATCGCTTGTTATATTAATAGCGACTTTTACAGATGATGTATTTCTAACAGCTTCGAACAAATTTACTGTTCCCATTACATTGGTGTTATAAGTGTAAATAGGGTCTCTATACGAATCCAGAACTAAAGCCTGAGCAGCCAGATGAAATACTATTTCGGGTTCATATTTTGAAAAAATTTCTAATATTGATTTGTAATCTCTAATATCTCCATTAATATGAATTACTTTGTCGTTTAAATTGCAGATTACGTAGTTATCCCTTTCGGTTTTAGGTTTAAGTGCAAAACCTACAACATTTGCACCGAGATTTAATAACCATAGCGTAAGCCATGAACCTTTAAAGCCAGTATCTCCGGTAATTAAAACAGTTTTCCCTTCATAGATATTATTGAAAATGCCGCTCATTACCAGATTTTCCAGAAAGCCTTGTTTTCATTCCAGAGTTTATTCAAATAATCCATATCTCTCAAAGTATCCATACACGCCCATGACCCTTTGTGTTTGTAAACCATAAGTTGTCCTTCGCGTGCAATCTGTTCCAGAGCCCCGATTTCAAGATCACAACTATCATCGACCATAAGATAATCGAATATACCTTTATTGAAAACAAAAAATCCTCCATTTATTAATCCAGAACCTGTCTCTGGCTTTTCATTAAAAGCCTCAACACGGTTGCCATTAACCTTTAATTCTCCAAAACGTGATGCAGGATTTATTCCGGTTAGTGTCGCTAATTTCCTGTGGCTGTGATGGAAGTCTAAAAGTTCATCGATATCTATGTTAGCCACTCCATCACCATAAGTAGCCATAAATATATCTGAATTGATATATTTCTCAATCTTTTTCAATCTTGCACCTTTGAGCGCACGTTCCCCTGTATCAACTAATGTAATCCTCCAACCTTTTTCATTATGGATATCATGAATTTCTATATTTTTATGTTGTCCAAGCTCTACTGTAAAATCATTGTTCAAAATTTCGTAATTGTAAAAGTATTCTTTTATTATCTCGCCTTTATAACCAAGACATAAGATAAAATCGTTAAACCCATAAGAGCTATAATTTTTCATAATGTGCCAGAGTATCGGCTTGTTGCCTATCTTCACCATTGGTTTAGGGCGATACTCGGTTTCTTCCTTAATTCGAGTCCCCAGACCTCCACATAGGATTACTACTTTCATTTTATCACCTCTATGTTTATATTTTGTGTCAATAGCATCACAACCATTATGGCCACTTTAAGTTCATTTGAGTCATTATTCCCTTTAACTCTTCATATATTTTCCCATCAAACTTCAATATTAGTATCCCATATATGATTCCGCCCAAAAAAACCGGAAATAATGTGAGCCATACATTGGTCAACGGAACAACTATGCGATAACCAATTATGAATAGGGACATTACAATAGATGCTTTTACAAAATTCAACAAACTACCACGCTCTAATTGTATCCTCATTATCTGCGCTAATACACGTCGAGCCAAAACCACATTTAAAGCCATACTCACCAGAGTCGCTACCGCAGCACCCGCAATACCTACTATCGGAATTAATATGAAATTCAGCATAATATTTACGGTTGCAGCCACAGCCGTAACTTTAAACGCCTCTTTTTGACGGTCTAGAGCACCGAGATAAGTTATAAAAAAATAATAGAACACATTTACAACCTGTACAATCAATATTATCACAAGCGCCGTATATCCTTTTGCAAATTCTGCGCCAAAGAAAAAATACAGTAGCTTATCACCTAATAAAATCCCACCTGCTAATATAGGTATGGCTAATAACATAGAGTAGCTGAATGCACGAGAAAACGACTCTTCTATTAATCCAATCTCGCCAGTTTTCCCCCAACGGCTAACTCGGGGTAATAATGTTGGTAAAATAGCCTGTATTGTAAATGCTGCAACCGAAGCAAATTGCAGCGCAATTCGATATACTCCCACATCAGCATCACCCCTATAATAACCTATCATGACAGTATCAGCATATGAAAACACCAACCCTCCACTTGAAGTCAAAAATAACCAGAACGAAAATGTTGAAAGACTCTTGATATGCCTCCAGCCAAAACCTACAAGGCGAAGGTCAAAGAAACGTAGCTCTATGATAGCGGCAGCAAGCATCCCTGCCACGAACCCTCCAGCAAGACCCGCAATACCAAAGCCTAAAAAAACCGCCGCAACCTGAACAAGAATACGTGAAACATTATTGATAAAATTGCACGTCGTATATATCCCCATTTTCCCGCATCCTGCAACCCCGGAAGAAACTGCCCCATAAAAAATGGATATTATTAACGCCAATAAAAGCCAGATGAAAGTCCCGGCTTTTTCAAAATTAACAAAATAGCTGCGAAGCGCGATCAGGGCAATCACAACAACGATCGTAAACAGAGAGCGCAACACAAAGAATGCACTGAAATACGCATCCTGCTCTTCTCCCTCGCTGATGCGCTTGATAGCCGCACCGCCAAACCCCCCATCAGTTACCATACCGATGATACCCAGATACGCCATGAACAGAAAATAAGCACCCAGAACGCCCGCACCCACTGTATGAGAAAAGTACATCGTACTTAGAAGTCCGATAAGAGTAAATGCTATCTGCCAGATGAGCGATACAATACTCTGTCTCTGCACTGCTCCTATGCCCATAATACGGGAGAAAATAGCATTTAAGTTAAACATGATTCTGGTATAATGATTATTCTGGCGTGCTCAATAAAATCTACTTTCAACTATGTTTTTTTTAGATTCAGCCACCATCTGCCCTGCCCTCAGCAAGCTCTCAAACATCCCTGCGTCGCTCCAGAAACCTTCAAGCACAGAATATGACATTGCACCCTGCCCAATATACTCATTGTTCACATCCGTAATCTCAAGTTCTCCGCGTCCTGAAGGTTTAAGAGTAGAGATAATTTCGAATACGTCACTATCGTACAGGTACAGCCCTGTTACAGCATAATTCGACTTTGGCTTTTCAGGCTTCTCTTCGATCGAAACAATATGATCCCCTTCAATCTCTGCCACTCCAAACCGATTTGCATCAGGAACTTCCTTCAAAAAGACATGTGCACCTGACTCAAATGACTGGACAGCTTCGCGCACACTATCCTGAAATATATTATCTCCAAGTATTACTGCAACACTATCATCATCTGCAAAATCCTCTGCCAGACCGAGAGCCTGCGCAATGCCTCCAGCCTCTTCCTGTATCTCATAGGTGAGATGCACGCCAAACTCTGCACCCGACCCAAGGAGCTCAAGAAAATCTCCGGCGTGACCTCTTCCACTGACAATCATGATCTCATTAAGCCCTGCATCTATGAGCGTTTGCAACGGATAGTAGATCATGGGTTTATCATAAATAGGCAGCAAGTGCTTGTTAGTTATTTTTGTGAGCGGATAAAGCCTTGAGCCTGTGCCACCTGCGAGTATTATTCCTTTCATTTCTTTTTTGCCTCCAGATATTCGGATAAAGCCTCTTTCCAGTGCCGCATTGGTCTGGTCTTCATATTTACAAGGACAGAATATTCAGGACGTTTTGCCCTTCTTATGAACTCTTCACTGGTACATGGTACGACGTTTGGTATGATGGCAGATGCGAACTCGTACCATGAGCATACTCCATCATTCGTGATATGGTATATTCCATAACCATGGTTCAAAATCTCCTGGATTTTCTGCGCCAGGTCTTTAGTGTACGTGGGTTTTCCGAACTGGTCATTCACAACCCTGACCACAGGATTGGATGCGCCAAGCTTCAGCATCGTATCCACGAAATTCGCACCATGCAACCCGAACAGCCAGGAAGTTCGTATTATATAATATTTTCCTGTGGCCCTGGCTATTGCCCGCTCACCTTCGAGTTTTGATGCTCCGTAAACATTGATGGGATCAGGTCTATCTGATTCTATATATTCCTTTTTTTTCCCATTAAAAACATAGTCCGTGCTGAAATGCACAAGTTTCGAGCCGATGCTCCCGCACGCCTCTGCAATATATCCCGGCGCCGTGCCATTCACCGAAAATGCAAGTTCTTTCTTTTCTTCGCAATCATCCACTTTAGTGTAGGCAGCGGCATTGATCACAAGTTCAGGTCTCAATCTGTCTATGATTGAAAATATTGCATTTTTGTCTGTTATATCCAGTTCAGCATGTGTAAAGGATATAGCCAGTGGAAAATTGACCATCAGGTCAGTTCCAAGCATACCTCCAGCACCCAGGATCAGGGTTTTAATCGTTCCCACCACCATCTGTTTTGCCTATACCAGTGCACTGTCTCAGAAAGTGCGGTCTCAAAATCATATGCAGGCTTCCATCCAAGTTTTCTGATCTTGGAAAAGTCCAGTGAATATCTGAAATCATGGCCTTTTCTGTCCTCGACAAACTGTATCATTGATCTATCTCTGTCCAGAAGCTCCAGTATCTTCTCTGTGATCTCTATATTCGTTCTCTCATTTCCTGAGCCGATGTTGTAGATTTCACCGTTTTTACCTTTATGGATTATGAAATCGATCGCATGACAGTGATCATGCACGTATATCCAGTCGCGCATATTCTGGCCTGTTCCATAGACTGACACTTTCCTGTCTTCGAGAAGATTCGTAACAAAAAGTGGAATGAGTTTCTCTGGATATTGATAAGGTCCAAAGTTGTTGGTACATCGGGTTATTATTGCGTGTAGCCCATGAGTTATGGAATATGAACTCACCAGAAGGTCAGAGCCTGCCTTGCTTGCAGAATAAGGGCTTGAAGGGTTGAGAATATCCGCTTCTTTAAATGAGCCTTTTTTTATACTTCCATAAACCTCATCAGTAGATATATGAATAAACGAATATCTGGTATCCTTCTCAAAGTCACGAAGATTGTCAGGATTGACGGCATATGTTAGTTTATCAAGATTAATAACAGAGCAATGCTGATAATTTTCAAGCATATATCTTACGAAGTTGCTCCCGATGAATCCACATCCTCCAGTCACAAGAAAATTTTTTTCACTAACCATGTTTTATTCCCAGGGCAATCCCCTATCAAAATCTATCTCCCTTGTTTCCGGCGGAAGGTGGTGTTCATCTGGGTTTTTGTAATAATAAAGTTCATAGTATATCATGGGAAGCACTTTAATAACTATGGAATTGTGGTGGCCAATAAAGAATTCATTTATCAGCTTGTATGTTCTTGAGCCCTCCATTCCGTCGTACAGAACGACTTTCATCATCCCACGAATGCAAGTCAAATGGTCGGTTTGCTTTTTATGATAGTTCCATGCTTTGACCGCTCCAGGATAGACAGTTGTTATATACATCTGCCCGAATTTTGAAAATATCTCATCATCATATCGCAAAATCTCTATCAGCCATACTCGTTCATCGCACATAACCCTGAAATTCTCAACCGTTACCCCTTCGATCAGATTCATGAAAATTCCTATTATGAGTTTCCTTTGGATAATCGCTCAACATCTGCCTTTACCATCGTCTTCACCAATTCCTCAAACTTGACAGCAAGTTCCACAAACTCCCGCAAAGAGTGGGATTTCCCCGTTGCAATGACATAATCGTCTTGCATCTCTTGTTGGAGCATTTGCCACATTGCAATAGCTTTCCCTATAAATAATACACTTCCAGGAAGTACCTGCGAAGGATTGAGCAGCAAGAAAAGAGCCATCTTGTCCAGTTATTAGAGCTTCTTTATTCATTTTAACATCGATTAAATTGCATGTTTGGTTTATAAATCCTTCTTTATTTCACTGGGTTAGAATATCCTTGAAGTATTTTATTGTTTCTATTCATCCTTGTGTTGAACCTTCAATGAAAGTTCCAGTCTGCGGAATAGGAATATCAGGACTGACATTCAGAATATTCATTCTCGCCCTTTCGCTACTCTCTCGATCAGATCCATGTATTTTTTCCCGATCACTTCCCAGTCAAAAACCTCAACAGCGCGCCTTCTTGCCGCCTCCCCTATTTTTCTTCTCGTATCAGGATCATTCATTCGCATAATTGCCTCCGCAAGTGCCTGTGCCTTCTCAGGGTCCACCAGAAATCCTGCACTTTCATTTATAATATCAAGCATGCCCCCAACTTTAGTCCCTACTACAGGTTTTCCGCATGACATCGCTTCAAGAACCGCTATGCTGAATGGTTCTATAAGGCTTGGCTGAACATAAATATCACATTCAGCATACAATTCAGGCATCATATTGTTGGGAATGACCTCATCCATGAATTTGATATTTTTAATTCCAGATCGATTCGCCGTCGCTCTAAGTCTCTTTTCATCATGCCCCTTCCCCAGAATATATAGTTTTGCTCCTGGGTTTTTCTTTCCGATAATTTCCATCGAACGTATCAGATATTCCAGGCCTTTATAAGGATGCAGGCGCGCCACAGTTAAGAGCTTCAGGTCACCATCATGTAAATACCTGTTCCGTGACGGCAGGGGTTTAAAAATCCCTGAATCAATTCCAACATGAATTATCTCAATTTCCCTCTTCACTCCTAACTCTTTTTTCATGAATTCCCTGGCTGCCCCACAGTGTGCGGTCAGGGCATCCGTTCCCTCGCGCAATTTCCTGTTTGACCACGCATCAAGTATCTTCAGCACATAACGCTTCACAGCGTTCTGCGGATAGTATGTGCGCTCTGAAGAAATAATTGTGGGAATGCCCTTCTTTTTGGCAGATGCATATGCCCTGTGGCACAGGAAAGGATAATCCTCCTGAAGCAATACGATATCAAAACCTTCGGTGTCTATCGAAGCCACTACAGGATTATCCTCTATATTAAGGAAAGTCCGGACGTATTTTACCTCAAAATTCGGACTGTATGACAGCTGTCCTGTGATATTTTTTTCGCGCGGAGCTTTGCTTTTTGATGTGATTACCGTTACTTCATGCCCGTACCCGACCAGTGCCCGCGCCAGTCCGTACTCATTACTCCCGATAAATGGCATATAGTACGGGGATGCGATGCAGATCTTCATTTGATCTACCCGACAAAAACCCCCGGTCCAATGCACGCCCCCCCGTAAACAGTCACTCCCACATTGAACATGCTGTTAATACCAGTATGCACATCATCGCCCATGATAATCCCCAGTTTCCTCCTTCCAGAATCGAACTTCTTCCCGCCGAGTTCCACAAGCACATTCCTGTTATCATGCCTCAGATTTGCAACTTTTGTCCCCGCCCCGAAATTGCATTTTTCCCCTATTATGCTGTCACCCACATAGCTCAGGTGTCCGATATGTGTTTCATTCATAATTATGCTGTTCTTCACCTCCACCGCATTCCCTATTCTCACATTATCCCCGATGCTTGTGGCCGGCCTGATATAGCAGTTCGGCCCGATGTCGCAGTTCTTCCCGATTATTACCGGACCTTCGATATAAGCGCCGTTCCTTATGATCGTGCCTTCTCCAACCGCAGCGTTCCCATTTATGGTCGCAAAGCGTTCTACCTCGCCACGTACCTCCCACTGGATGTCCTCTCCTGCCCTTAAGATAGTTTCATTTGCTTCAAGCAGGTGCCAGGGAAATCCTATATCCTGCCATTCTTCAAGTGGCACATATCCTGACTCATAACCAGAATCCAGCAATAGCTGAATAGAATCCGTGATCTCATATTCTCCTCGCACGGAAGGTTCCGTATTTTCAATAGCATCAAAAATTGCCTGTGAAAAAACATAGATACCTGCATTTGCAAGATCTGATTCCGAATGTTCGGGTTTTTCAACTATTTTTAAGATCTTATTGCCTTTGACATATATTACCCCATACTGACCTGGATTTGCGACCTTTTTGGCCGCTAAAACTACATCCCCGTTAGCGTATATCATTTTTTTTATATCCGATAGCCCTGCCATCACATCGCCGTTTGCCACAAAAAACCTTCCATTAACAAAATCTTTTGCGACAGCTATTGCATCAGCAGTTCCCTTCAGGCTTTTCTGTTCAATATATTCTATCCTTATGCCCAGACCTGATCCATTTCCAAAATACTCTATTATCTTTTCTTTGCAATATCCCACAACTATGAAAAATTCCCTGATTCCTGCTATTTTTAATGTGAGGATTATATGCTCAAGCAGAGGCCTGTTCACTATCGGAAGCATAACTTTAGGTCGGTTCTCCGTAAGTGGCCCCATTCTGGTTCCTTTTCCTGCTGCAAGTATTACTGCTTTCATTTTATTTCCCCCTTTACAATATCTTCAGCCATTTTATACAATTCATCGCATCTGTTCATGGATTCAACAGTTATTCTAATTTTGGGTTCAGTACCGCTTGGTCTTACAAGTACCCACCCATCCTCCATGTCAACTCTTACACCGTCAAGAGTATTGATCGCGCCAAGTTTCCCAAGTTGTCTTGAGATCCCGGACATCGCTTTATGTCTATCTGAGCATGGGAATGCGCCTCGTTTTACCGGATAATCAGGTATATCATCAAGCAAATCACCAAAATCACCTTCCCTGTTCACCAGTTCAACGAGACGTGCTGCGGCATAGATGCCGTCAGGACATAACGATATTCCGGGGAATATCCATGCTCCCGAAGGTTCGCCTCCGAAATCGCCTCCGATCCTTTTCAATTCTTCTGCAACATAGACATCTCCAACTTTTGTGCGAGATATCTTTACTC
Source organism: Candidatus Methanoperedens sp. (assembly GCA_021409285.1). Lineage (GTDB taxonomy): Archaea > Halobacteriota > Methanosarcinia > Methanosarcinales > Methanoperedenaceae > Methanoperedens. The sequence continues at coordinate 14,089 of JAGFND010000021.1, forward strand.
CATCAAGAAGGTCATCAATTACCCTGGAAGTATCAACAGGTACAGCTATGGTTTTTTTAGCTTCTCTGACTGCAAAAAAAGCAAGCATTTTGTCACCTGTCACAAAACGCCCCTGGTTGTCTACTGCCATCATTCTGTCAGCATCCCCGTCATGGGCTATGCCAAGATCTCCTCCAGCCGTTTTTACCATGATTTTTAATGATCCGAGCGTCTCATCCATGGGTTCCGGCTCTCTTCCCGGGAAGTGCCCATCAGGCTGTGAATTAAGAGTTATTACCTGGCATCCCATTTCCCGAAGCAGATATGGCGTGATCACAGAAGCCGCTCCACACCCGCAATCAACCACGACCTTCAGTTTTGCGTTTTTTATATTTTTCAGGATTATGTCCGTGTGTTCTCTCAAAGCAGTCCCGTTCTCACTAACGTTCCCGGTTTTTTCCCACTTCGCAAAACTCCACTTTTTTTCATTGAGGAGATGTTCGATCTCTTCCTGGTCCTTTGAATCAAATGACATCCCTTTTTTAAAGACCTTCATCCCATTATATTCTGCAGGATTATGAGATGCAGTGACCATTATACCACAGTCAAAGTTCCGTGAGGCTATCGCAAGTGTCGGTGTCGGAACCATCCCGATCTTTACGACTTTGCTGCCCGCAGCGAGAAGACCACAAACAACAGCGCTTTCGAGCATTTTCCCGGATACCCGAGGATCGCGCCCGATCACGACTTCATGGTAGATGCTCCCGATAGCAAGCCCGAAATCCAGCGCAATCTGCGGTGTTATTTCCTCGCTCACAATGCCCCTGATTCCTGAAGATCCGAACTTTACGGACATTTTTCACTCCACAGTAACACTTTTTGCAAGATTCCTCGGTTGATCGATCGGACAGTTGCGCACCTTTGCTGCATAGTATGATATCAACTGCAAGACCACTATTGAGAGCATGGGCGACAAAATCTCATCTGTAGATGGAACACGAATTAATCCATCCACATATCTCTCGATCTCATTATCTTTTTCATCTGCAATGGCAATGACAGGAGCTTCCCTTGCTTTTACTTCCTTGATATTGTTCACCACTTTATCATAGGTCAATCCCTTTGTGGCAATAGCAATAACCGGCGTATTTTTTGATATAAGGGCAAGAGGGCCATGTTTTAATTCACCTGCTGCATAGCCTTCCGCATGGATGTATGATATCTCTTTCAACTTCAATGCCCCTTCAAGTGCTATTGGGTAATTAAAAGTCCTGCCTATGAAAAAAATATCATTTGATGCTGCGATCTTTTCTGCATGTTTTTTTATCTGTTCTTTATCATTGAGAATGAGAGTTATCTGGGCTGGTATCTGCTTTATGGACACAAGCAAGCGTTTCATGCGGTCAGAACTGATCTTTCCTTTGCTTTTCCCGAAATAAAGCGCAAGAAGGTATAGCACCCCAAGCTGCGAAATGAAAGTTTTTGTTGCCGCAACTCCTATCTCAGGACCTGATCTCATGTATATGCTGCTGTCAACTTCTCTTGTAATGGTGCTTCCCATAACGTTTGTGATGGCAATGCTCCTGCATCCGAATGTTTTTGCCTCGCGAAGAGCCGCAAGAGTATCTGCTGTCTCACCTGATTGCGATATTACTATAACAAGAGATCCGGGCGCAGAGTGTGCATATCTGAATTCTGAAGCAATCTCGACATCGACATGAATACCTGAAAGATGCTCGAACAGGTATTTGCCAAGAAGTCCTGCGTTATAAGAAGTGCCGCAAGCGATTATGCTAATCCTGGGAATATCCGTCACCTGTGCTTCTGTAATGTTCAGGTTCTCAAATGAAATTGTTCCCTCAAGCTCAGATATCCTCCCGGCAAGAGTCTCATGAAGTGACCGCGGCTGCTCATGGATCTCCTTTAGCATGAAATGCTCATAACCTGATCTCTCAGCAGCTTCAAGGTTCCAATCGATCTGGTTTATGGTCTTATCTATCGGTTCCTTTTTCATGTTGAAAAATGTTACGACATCCGGACTGACAGAAGCAAGCTCCAGATCATCCAAAAATATGACTTTTCGAGTGTATTTCAAAATAGCCGGTATGTCTGAAGCGATGAAATTTTCTTCATTTCCGATTCCAATAACAAGAGGGCTATCCTTTCTTGCAGCAACAAGCTGCGACCCGCATAGAACTGCGATCGCATAAGATCCTTTTATTTCATTAAGGGCCGAAATGACAGCATCAATAAGATCATTCTTATAATAGTGGTTCACAAGATGCGCCAGGACTTCAGTGTCTGTTTCTGAAATAAAGACAAAACCAGATCCCACAAGCTTATCCCTGAGTTCCTGGTAATTCTCAATGATCCCATTATGTACAACAGCGATGCCCCCTGAAGTATGGGGATGAGCATTCACTTTATTTGGCCTGCCGTGAGTGGCCCATCTCGTGTGACCTATCCCTATAGTTCCTGGCATGTCAGGAAGGATTTTTTCAAGTTCTGAGATTTTTCCTTTCTCCTTCCAGACTTCAATGGCCTTGCCATCATATACAGCGATCCCTGAAGAGTCATAACCCCTGTATTCCAATCTCTTTAACGAATCGATAAGTATAGGGGCTGCCCGCCTGTGCCCGTTATAACCAACAATTCCGCACATATTATATCACGATAGAACCAGTCGGAATATGTCTCTGAACGGTAACACCTGCCTCGATTGTGCAGTTGTTGGATACCATTTTGCCGGCTTTTATCAGAACACGGTTAGAAATGGAATTATCATCCCCTATCACAGTTCCGAGGACATCTGCATGATGAAGTATCCCTTTCATCTCGATCATAATGTCACGGCCGGTCTCAGTTGAGAAATGAGGGCGGATATTATTATTAGCTCCGATTATAGAATTGGATACGGCTGAATTACTATCCAGCCGGATGTCATTCATAAGGATGCTGTTATTTATCTCTACTGAAGAATCAATGGATGTATTATCGCCGATAGCTGTAGAAGGCAATATTATCGTATTTGGCCCGATGTCGCAGTTTTTACCGATGATCGCAGGACCCACGATATAGCATCCGGCACGGACGATGCTATTTTCTCCTATCGTCACATTTCCTTTTATTATAGCACCATTTTCAACAGTCCCTTTTATTTCTGCTTCGCACCCTTCAAGGATCAACGCATTGGCTTTCAGGAAATCCCATGAATGAATTGCATCTATCCACATGTTCTTTGATTCTACCATATTGACGTTTCTCCCCTTCTGGATCATCTGCTGTATCGTATCTGTAATGGCATATTCGCCACTTTCAGAAAGCGGTGTCCTGTCGACCTCGTCAAAAATCCCTGTTGAGAATATATAAACACCTGCATTAATTAGATGGCTTACGAATTCTTTTGGCTTTTCCATTATTTTCGTGACCTTTCCCGCTTCTGAGAGGATCACACCATATCCTGAGGTCTGCTCCCGTTCAACTGCAAGAAGCGTTACATCCCCCATTTTCCCGGATAAAAGGTCAGCGATCGTGTGGGAATTTATAAGATTATCACCATTCAGGACGAGAAAATCATCATCCACATATTTTCTTACACTTTTCACCGCATGAGCTGTGCCAAGCTGGGCATTCTGGAAGATATAAGATATCTTGACTCCAAAAGCTAATCCATCCCCAAAATAATCCATTATCCGTTCTTTTTTATATCCTACGACAAGGATAAATTCCTCAAGACCATTTTCTGCAACTGCGTGTATTATATACTCGAGTAATGGTTTATTCGCAACTGGCAACATCACCTTGGAACGTGTCAGGGTTAGGGGGCGGCAACGCAAGCCTTCTCCTGCTGCAAGAATTACTGCTTTCATAGCTCTTAATTAATGTTTGGCAGGTTTATTAGCTTAATGGAAGCCTTATATTATTTGACATCATTATTATCTGGGCATTAAACCCTGCAAAGGTGATCGGCTTTGTGGACGAATTATCTCTCAAGTGAGGCGCGAACCATGGCAAAAAGAGCGGAAAGAGCGCAGGATAGAGGAAAATTTGTCGAGGCAAGAGAACTCTATCTGAAAGCCGTGGCGAAATTCAAAGATGCAGCAGAGATGAGCGAGAATTTCAATGAAACAAGCGTGTTGAGAAGTCTGGCAACATATTACAATAATTGCGTGCATTCGCTTGAAAAAGAACTGGATATCGAGCCACCAATATTTGTTCCAAGGGAAAAAGAAACTGTTTCTTTTAATTTGTCTGAGATCCTCAAAGGAACAAGGATCATGGAGAATGTCTTTGAAACTGTATTAAAAATAGCGTTGGAGATATGCACAGAAGGAAGAGAGGGGCGTCCAATAGGCACGGGCTTTATCCTGGGCGATAGCGAAAACGTCATGGCAAAATCAAGACAGCTTGTTCTGAATCCTTTTGAAGGGCACAATAGGGAAAAAAGGCAGATATTTGATCAGTCAATACAGGACAATATAAAAGAGTTTGCTCAGCTTGACGGGGTTTTTGTGATATCGACGGATGGAGTGGTCGAAGCTGCCGGACGGTATATTACGCTGGATACGGGAATTGTAAAAATGCAAAGAGGTCTTGGCACGAGGCATTCGTCAGTTGCAGCGATCACAAATGCCACAGATACCATCGGTATCGTAGTTTCCCAGGGCCGGGTGATCCGCATAATTAAAAGCGGAAAGATAATTGCGACGGTAAGACCTTAGATTTCCCTGAATTATAAATACTATCTAAACATATATTATTATATGGATGCCAGTGGCGATTTGATCATCTTTAACGGCAAACTCACAATACTTGTAGCATTCGGGCATGGGGCAGAACTGGAAAAAAGCCAGCTATCCAGGCTTATAGGTTCAGAGGTGATAGCTGAGAGATGGAATAAGCCCATAGAGATCGAGCAGTCTGAGGGGGTTGCAGTTATCGTGGCAGGCAATGAGAAAATAACCTGCATTGTTAATCTATTTACAGATTTTTTTATCGCTGGCGTATCGATCATTCGCGCCGAGATCGAAATAAGGGATAAGATAACATTCAATGATATTCTCGTGGCCCTTCATTCGAATACAATAATCGTCGAAGGACTTGACATCCATTCATTTGCCAATAAAAGAATAAATGAGATCCGAGAAAAACTGAATCCGGAGAAAAAAAAATCATATTGTCCGATCATAAAAAGATATACACTCTTAAAAATAAAAGAATTTACACCCAAACTTGACCAAAAAGGAATCAAAGAGCAGTACGGCGAGATAATTACACGCTTCCTGTCAGGAGAAACTTCTATCCGGCCGCTTCACAGCAAAGAGATCACAGAAAAGCTTGCCAATGACCTCTCATATTATGATGAAGACCTGTTCCTTGCTTCACCTGAAGGCGTATTTATCCTGGGTTGTGATGATTACTTAAAAGACCTCCGGGAATTGCTTGAGCTATGCATCTCGCTATTACTCCTTTTCCAGATATATGACAGGAAAATCGACCTTGAGATCACAAATGCTTTTGATGCAATAAAGAAGATGCATATGTCAAAGCTTTATTTCTTCACGCAGGCCCCCAGAAAGGTCGAAAGATCTCTGCTCAAGGTTAGTGAGATAGGGCTGATCATCCTTGATGATATCGAGGATCTGATGAATCCTCATAAAATAACGCAGGACTGGTATTATCAGTCAGCCTATCAGAAAATGCTGAATACGCTCAAGGTATGGGATTTTGAAAAAGTTGTGCAGCATAAGATAAGTGCGCTGCAGGACCTTTACTCCACAACAAGAGAGCTTTCGACTGAACAGATAATGCTGATCCTCGAGGTAATTATAGTACTATTGATCCTGTGGGAGGTGATACTTCCATTATTGAAGTTTTGAAATGAAATGGAGTGCGAGCAATTCTCCCATATAACTTATCGGTACCATGATTGTCTTGGTCTTTATAATTTCTCCTGTTTTCTTTTTCAGAGTAACTTCAATGTCTGATGCGATTTTATATTCCATTGCATGTTTGTAAGCATGAACAAGAGCTTCCCGACTTTTTTCCACGATGAAAGCTTCTATGAACGGCTCTTTCACTTTTGACAATTCTTCGACAGATTTGTATCCTAACAGCAAAGCAAACTGCTGATTATATGTCATATGATGGTCATCAAGATATACATAGATAGCTTGTTTTGATTCATCAAGAATTTCTTTCAGTTGCTCATGAATCCCTTTTATTAATTCTTCATGTGGATGTACATCAGATTTTTGTTTTGCCATAAATTTGGGATTCCGATAAATCCCCATTATACAATACATTTTTGAGCGAAGTATCGGCACTATCCCTTCCGTTTATAAATTAGTTGAACCAATCCTGACGGGAAGACAGAACTTCCAAGGAGTCCAAGTCTGAGTTCTTTTTCTCCTCTATGAAACAGCGGTATGCCGCCGCCCAGAATGATTGGAACAATCGAAACGATGTATTCATCAATTAGGTTATCTGTTGAGAATTTATGAATAAGCTCTCCCCCGCCAACAAGCCAGATGTTAAGACCATCTTTCCGTCGAATCATCGAAAGTAGTTCAGATACATCTCTGCTCCAGAAGTTGACCCAGGGGTCAGGAGGTCGCTCTGTCCGTGTGACCACAAAGCATTTCTTATCAGGATAGGGAAACTCATTAAAGGTCAGAACCATATCATAGGTTTTTCTGCCCATGATAACCGTGTCAATTGATGATAAAAACTCTTTGTAACCATAGTCTTCGTTTTTGTCTTCAACAATTGACAGCCAATCGATGTTACCGTCTTCACGGGCTATATAGCCGTCAAGACTGGTTGCGATGTAGAGTATCAATTTCCTAAACAATTCCATTACACCCTATCTAGGCTTTGATTTTTTAGTTGGCAACGATGAGGGGATTTATTCCTATCCAGATAATACAAGAGCCATAGAACTTATTAAACATTCCGGACAAGCAATTTTTGCCTGAATAAAGAATTTTGTCTTTCAATTTCTCTTTTTATAATTATAGTGGTCATCTTGTCTCTTAACCTACTGGTAGAATTCTTATTCTCCCTATTGCTAATTTCAACCAACTCAAAAAGCATGATAGAAGAAAAAATTATGCACAATGAAGTCGTGCATAAGAGTCAACAATAGGCATTTAAAAAAAAAATACCTACATTCTGTCCATCATTTCTAATGCTTCTTCAAGCGGTAATGCAGGAGCTATATGGGGCACGCCGAGTTCTCTGAATGGATAGGTTATCTTTAGTATTGCTTCTTCGGTTGGGGCATCAAATATTGCCACAGAGATATGCCTACCTATCAAGAGATACCTGCCAATCAATTTCACTTCATCTGGATATTTGAATTCTTTCCAAAGTTCCATGAGTTTTGATGTAGTCTCTGGAGTCCACTTGAACCATAGTACAAACAACATTTCACTTACCTCCATTAATATGAATGCAATTAAGCGATATATATACGTTGACATTATTAGAAACAGGAGACTGATTCCCAAAAATCATGGCATAAGATTTCAGGTTGTGCTGATTACTAAAAAGTGAAAATTGAAAGATTAAAATAATCATTGCAAAAATCTTTACAAATAAAAATCTTGAAATATAATTGCCGCCAAAGCCCCAGAAACTTAACAAAAACCATTATTCGAATTCAATTTCGTCTAAAGTTGTTCTTCTTCTTTAAAATGTTTGCATCCGATATTGGTTTCATACACATTTTTCTTAAAAAGGATGCAGAAACCTTCATATTGTTCCCTGTTGCTGCCTTTTACTTTCGTTGAGAAGTATTTGCAGTCTACACAATACTTCAAGTTTCAACCCCCAGTCTATTATTAAGAAATATTGATATGCAATAGAACGTTTTTCTTTCTTTTGCCAACATTTCGAGGTCTTCAAGAGTCAAAGAGAAAGGCAGGTATGTACTGCACATAGTTTTCCTCTTGTGGATCCCTGCTTTCCATCTATTTTTATGGTTGTCTGTCTAATATTTATTTAAGAATTGCGATTATTTCAACTATTTGGAGCTTATTGTTTTTTACTTTCAGTTCTCAGTGACCTCCCTCGCCCATTTTGACTTCCACGCCTTCAACTTTTCCTGTCTTGATATGTTTTTCAGCTGACTTTTTCACTTTATTTGCAATATCTTTTCCAAGCCTTTTACATTCTTCAAGGTCTTTTTCAGCAGGTTGATATTGAAAACGTAAAACTGGGTCTATTACTTCCATTCCAAGTTCACGCATTTTTTCGGCAATCATTACAGGTGCCTCACCGCTCCACCCGTAAGAGCCGAAAGCTGCCCCAATTTTGTCTTCGACGTTTGCTTTTTCAAGGCTCTCAATAAATTTTTCCATAGGAGGCAGCATCTTATAATAGAAAGTTGAAGAGCCAATCGCAATGGCATCCGCAGTTTTTATGTCCTCTATTCTTGTTTCGTGGAAATTTACGGCTTTAGCGTCAACGTTTCTTGAATTTGCACCTTCTACGATGGCATCTGCCATCGCTTTTGTATTACCTGATGTACTGAGATATACAACTACTACTTTTGGCATATTTTTTTCTCCTTATCTTATTGAATAAGTAACTTATTTTTTGTTATATTCACTCCATTTTTATTTGACTAAACCATATTAACTATTTATTATACGTTTAGCAGGTTGGGGATGGAGATGGTCTAACCCTAAGCAACCATTTAAACCTTCTTTGCTCCCAATCCTCAAACCTGTTATTTTTTCAGTTCGATTGCATAGGTTTAAGATATCTCTTTCAATCGTATTGAGCACCTGTTGGCTGTTCTGCCGTGCGTGCTCTCAGTTTTGCATAGAAATCTTTTTGTCTCTGTTTCTCCGCTGGGTCTTCTTTTGCAACTTTGACTTTCTGTGCATTTGCTGCGTTGTCCATTGAGCTTTCCAGTCCCGCCATTGTCTTTCACCTCCTTTTTTTTTGTTTATAATTATTGTTCATTAAGTAACTTGTATTTTAAGCATAACGCAGTACTGTTATTATATTTTAAAAGAACTTCTTCTTGAAAAGATAATGTTCAGCCGTACTCCTCCCATTAACCCTCTGCACAGCGAATTGTTTGCAAAGTAAGAACCTTATCAAGAATTTAGGTCTAATATGGGAAAACTCTTTAATTCTAAGCTGGATTTATTTTTTGAGTGCTTTTTCATATCAACCCTCAGATTGTAGTGAAAGCAGATGAACTTTTATTTCCTTTTTTGTTCCTTTGGAATATCCTGTGTTTTCTCTTCTGTAAATTCTTGCGCCTCGGATTCGTTATGCATCCATATACATATGCGTTCAGATAAGCAGGCTTCTTTTTTTTCATCCATGACCATTATTTGACCTCCACTTATTATACGGGATTATTGAAATTTAATTGAGGAAAAAACCATAAAAAAGAAACATTTTCGGATAGGATAGGATAATGTTTGGTGGTATCTGTTGGTTCGTTCCTCAACGAACAAAATGTGTTATTGATATAAAGCAATTTTCCTATATTATACCCAAATTTATTCCACACATCAGAGATGCACCTCAAACCTTAGAAAGCGTTTGAAACCTCCCTGATATAATTGTGGTCTATAATCAGACTGAGAGGTTTGGAATATAATACGGAAAAGATTTCTTCGAATGCTCACATAACCAGCGTTCTTATTATCTTCCCGTGCAGCTCTTTATTTTTCGACCCGATTATGGACAATCCGCTCACTTTAACGTCTTCTGAAATTGGATTTCCATTAAGATCAGAAAGCACCCCGCCCGCTTCTTTCAAAATAAGAGCCGATGCCATGATATCGTACCCGCTAACAAGTCCCCGTGTGTCGATAATACCGTCAGTTGACCCATCAGCAACAAAACACATATCAAGCGCGATGCTGCCAAATGCCCTGACTATAATTGATCTTTCAAGTTCTATCAATCCATTCGGAACTTCCGGAACGCCATAGGAATAAACCGAAACGACAGGTTTCTGGCGCGTCCCGGGCTTTTTACCGATTATCCTTTTGCCATTTAAAAAAGCGCCTTTTCCTTTCTCCGCAAAATACGTATTTCCCTGAATATCGCATATTACTGCCATATTGATATCATCAAAAGTAGCAAGATCTGTTTTTTCTGTATGCGCGATTGATGTGCAAAAAAAAGGTATGCCGCAGGTGGCATTTGTTGAGCCATCGATGGGATCGAAAATAAGCATAAATTCAGGATATTTTCCCACAATGCGGTCACCAAGCTCTTCCGAGATTATCCTTGCAGAAATGCCGCGCCCGATAAGAGCATTATCAAGCGCATGTTCTGCGGCCATATCCATTTTTCGGGTGATATCTTTCGGTCTCCGCACAATCATTTCCCCGTAATCCGCATTCTTTTTGATATAAGTTCTTATCACATCACGGATCTCTTCCCCTATCCTGATAAGAGTTTCAATTTCCATGCTTTTCACCAAACATAGAAATTATCGCATGAGCTGCTTTTTCCGCGCTCTTTTCAGGATTCATTTTATCGCTGTCAATTATTATTAAAGGATCGATCGGTTCTTCATAGGGAACATTCACTCCGGGCACATTGGCGCCTGCCCGGGCGGATTTCTTATATATGTTTTTTGGTGAGAAGACGGCTTTCCTGCGTGCTTCACGTGCCATGCATACGTCAAGTGAACATCTGATGTATATTTCTGCAAATTCCGGAATAATGCTGCGGGCTGCATCCCGGTATTTTCTCCTGTTCGCAGTTGCATCAATAAAAACATTCACGCCGCTTTCAGTAAGGAGTTTTGCCATATAACCAAGCGATGTATAAACGATATCACGTTCTTCATCGGTATATTTCGGGTTCGGGGTAAGAACGCGCCGTATCTCATCAAGCTGGAGCATCTTAACATTGATATCATTCTTTTTCATTATAGCTGCCGTAGATGATGCTATCACTGTTTTCCCGCTTCCTGGAAGCCCTGTGAACCAGACAGCAAAAGCCATATTTTCCCTATATATATGAATTTACGTTCTTATAATCGAATTCACGGCTCTTGAGTACATTATTGATGAAATTAAATATCTTTTTCCTTACTGACGGGTCAAGATTCGGGTACCATATCGGGCTTGCAACGACAAGGCTCCGGAATACATAGAACGGCTGGATAACACTCAGAAGTTCTTTATCGCCAGTCATCTTCAGATAATTATTAAAGAACAGTTCATACATTTCTTTAAATGGCCCTGCAAGATTTCCGTATTTTTGAAGAGAATAGAAGATATAGTTCATCGTTATCGAAGAAACATCATCTGCAGCCTCGCCCCATTCACCACGGCTCCTGTCAAGGACTGTGAAATCAGAACCTTCACGGAACATTATGTTCCATGGATGGAAATCGCCGTGCGTCATAGAAAGGCGGTGGGTCTTGCCTTTTATCCTATACCGCCAGTCCACGCATTTCTTTTCGATGTCACAAAGATCGTCCCGGCTCACAAAATCAAGATCATCAGGATAACTGTCTGTCAATCCCATTATGCATTCACCGTGGCCCACGGTATCTCTTATCTTTCGCAAGTACAACTCACGGTCATCGTACTTATTGTTATGAATCCTGGCGAGATATGTTGACAGCGCTGTTGTTCTCTCCCTGTCAAGGAGGGTCAGATCGCCATCTTTCTTGATTCTCTCAAGGTCGAGGAAATATTCTTTTCCTTCGATCTTTTCCATCAGGATGAAATATTCATCAGCCTTTCCTGCGGATGAAAGTTCTCCGTCTTTTGTGAAATATCCAACATCAAGAGATCTTACGTGCTCAGGAAGATTATTGAATACCGAATTCTGCCATATCAATATCTGCGCCCGGTCTGAAAAATGGTCATGTCCGAAACCTTTCTGGACACGCATGGATGAAAGGACGACGGAATGCGCATTTCCTCTGGCCTCAAACTCAATGAGATATGGTTTGCCGTAGCCAAAGCCCTTTATCCCTTCCTCTACTTCAACTGGCATTCCGCCAAGTTCACTGATGCCTGTGACCTTTGCACTTCCATATATCTGTTTTAAATAATTTTCAACGGACCTTATTTTCAGCTGCATCATGTTCCCATGGTCCATGAATGGAGATATTTATCCTGCTCTTCTGTGAGGGTTTCGATCTCGATTCCCATGGATTCAAGTTTCAATTTTGCCACCATGCTGTCAATTTCAGCCGGGACTTTATAGACCTGATTCTCAAAAGAATCCCCCTTTTCAGTGATCAGTTTTACGGCAAGCGCCTGGTTCGCAAAGCTCATGTCCATGACCTCTGGCGGATGTCCGAAAGCAGATGCAAGGTTCACCAGCCTGCCTTCTGCAAGCAGGTAGATCCTGCGGCCATCCTTCATGAGAAATTCCTGGACATCATTCTTTATCTGGGATACCTTATTTGCCAATTTACTGAGCCCTGGTATATCGATCTCAACATTGAAGTGCCCTGAGTTGCAGACTATTGCCTGGTCTTTCATGATCTTGAAATGCTCCTGCCTGATAACTGAAACATCGCCCGTCAGGGTTATGAATAGATCCCCGATTTTTGCGGCTTCCTTCATTGGCATGACCCTGAACCCGTCCATGACAGCCTCAAGGGCTTTTCTCGGCTCGACCTCGACCACTACGACATTTCCTCCAAGACCGCGTGCTCGTGATGCCACACCGCGCCCGCACCAGCCGTAACCTGCGACAACTATGGTTTTTCCTGCAAAAAGAATGTTAGTGGCGTTCATGATGCCATGAATGGTACTCTGGCCTGTGCCATAGCGGTTATCGAACATCATTTTCGTTTCAGCATCATTCACAGCTATCACAGGATATTTCAGGGCTCCGTCAGCCGCCATTGCTCTGAGCCTGATAACTCCTGTCGTTGTTTCTTCGCATCCGCCAATAATATCCTTTATAAGGTTCTGGTGTTTGGAGTGAACAAGCGCTATCGTATCCGCGCCATCATCAAGGGTAACCTGCGGCTTTATCTTGAGCGCTTCTTCGAGACATTCGTAATATTGCTTTTCGTTCTCGCCTTTGATCGCATATGTCTTTATTCCATCAAAAGCAAGCGCTGCCGCCACATCATCCTGGGTGCTCAGGGGATTTGAAGCTGTGAGCGCGATATTTGCGCCTCCTGCTTTCAAGGCATGGATAAGATTAGCTGTTTCAACAGTCACGTGAAGGCATGCCACGACATTTATTCCTTCAAGAGGTCTATCTTTCTCGAATTGCTCCTTTATCTTAGAAAGAACTGGCATGTGCCTGCGTGCCCATTCTATTCTCTGTTTTCCCTCATCTGCAAGGTTTATGTCTTTTATTATATAATCTTTCATTTGAATCACTCTGAGATAGGCCTAAAATACCCAAGATGGTTATTAATTGTTTCTATGAATTCTTCAGATTTTGAGTGGTATGCATTTATCGTCATATTCCTGCCATTTTTGCTATTTTATCGTGTTATGTATATCCTGCCATTCTTCCTTCACTTTCACTTTCCTCTTACCTTAATATTTATCTTCTCTCTCTTTGCGCTACGCGCAACCGCCCCACAACCCCCCTTATCCCCTATATCCTCTCAAAAGCTTCATGGCTTATCGCACATATATCAATTTGAATCTACATAAAATTTAATAATATAATTTAATATCCATAGTTGCTATAGTTGCGTTTTTGGAGCATTATTAAAGGATATTTTCTTATATATTATTCATTTATTTATCAATGAGTTCTATGTTCCATGTGTTGTCAAGCTCTGAATTTATCAGTCCGCTCCATCGAGTGAGAAGTCTATCGAGTATCCTTCTATACAGGTTCTCAACTGTTCATTCAGGTTTTGCTCATTGATACCTTCCTTTTCAATCTCTTCTGAGAACTCATGGAGCTTGATAGCATTTTCAAGAGCACAGTATATGTTCTCATATACCCCATACCAGTGTTTCGTTTTTCGTCTGTCAATCCATTCAACGTGCATTTGGTACTATAAATACTCCATCAATCAACTTCAGGAAAATTGTCATTATCGGATAATTTGAAAACATCCACTAATTTTCGCAATTCTCCATCAATATTTCTCAACTTTCTATAAACTTGGATTTCGCCATCC
>JAGFND010000210.1 GCA_021409285.1 Candidatus Methanoperedens sp.
CCAAAAAAGAATGATGCTATCTTGGAATCTTTGTTGAAGGACAGTGATATTCAACAATTTTTGCAGGTGAACCAGTGCAATGATATTTGGTGGTTCAACAAAGAGGCGTTTGAGGAGATGCTATGGTGGCTGATGATGGTGGCCGCGCTGACCATCGGCTCCGATCCTCTCCGCCCCGTCAATGCGGTGGTTGAAGAATTACAAAAATGTTACTCAATCATTCAGACATGGCAAAAGGCCGAAGAAAAATCCGAATATCAAGTCGAAAAGCTGCTTTCCGCCCTCCAAGAATAGAATTTGGGATTACCCTAGGTTGAGAGATATAGGTTTAACAAACACTTCCTTCCTGAAATAAATCGTTTACAGATTTTACAAAAAATTGTATATTCCAACCAGTAATCGTTAGGTAGTATATCCAAACTTTGTCTATCTTCCCATTTGTGAGGGAATTAATGCACCAGTTCGGATAAGATCGGATATGAGTGGCGAAACATCGCTGGCCCCTCTTTCATGAAGAAGGCGCCATCACTTCTTAGGAAATACGAATGGCGGCAACTTCAATATGGCACTGATTCGTCCGAGACTTAACGACTTCCACAATCTTCCATTTACTCAAGACGAGGTGGATTTCGCAATTCCCTTTTTGGACGAGGACTTACCCCTCTATCTTGATCCATTCCTTCTGTGGAAATCGCCTTCATTGCAGGACAATTCGCTGCATACGACCATCACAAATAGCTTCAACCACCTTGGCTATCTTTGGTTGAAGGGCAAGGAGGAAGAAGCAGTTGATAATTTGGTTTTAGCATCAGAATGTGATAAGGTTGGCTTAGGTGACTCGAAAAAGAGGACAGGGCACGAGAATTGGTAAGGAACTCGCAGGAGCTATTATTGGGCTTTATGATACCATTCCACAAGTGAAAGAAGCTGGATTCATACATTTCGAGGAAATCCAACTCTTGGTCGAGAACGTAGGAAAAGACAGGGTAAGTGATATTGCGTGCTCATTCGCCAAATCATTTCTAATTGATTATACAATTGAACACTGCGAGAAATGGGGTATGTACTTCGGAGATTGCCAAGCAGAGAAGAATAAGTGGCAATTTTCAACTACGTCCCTGTCTTCTCATGGAAGAATGAAAGGAGGTTCATATGAAAACTAAGCTTAAGTCTCACAAGAAAAGTTATTTATTGGTGGTCGTCTTGATTGTTTCTTTTTTATTGATAGGAACTGGCTGGATTGCCCGACAAGCAGTCGGTCAAAACAAATCTATGGGGGGATTTGTTATAAAAGAAATCCGCTTTGACGAAAGCATGGGAGATGAAAAGCCAACGCCTAAAATCCCGAAAAGCTGGAGACTTGTGGGCGTTTCTAATGGCGAAAATATGAATTACAACAATTTATGGTTTCAGGATTCAGATGGGAATATTTATCTGGTACAGGGGTTTGTCTCCTATGGACAATTTATTCTGCAACCATCTATTGGAAAAATTAGGCGAGAGTGAAAGGCATTCTGAATTACAAGGGAAAGGAAAAGAGTGTACGGCTAATCGGAAGGCAAGGAAGAATAGAAAGGGGTTGTGAAGATAGTCCATTGTGCGACTTTCTTCCTCCACGAGTCCCCAGTTCGGCACAGTATGCTTGATTGGTAATAATCGGTTCTATCTTGACATTCAACTCCGTTTTTCGTATATTCCACTTATTCAAAAGCCACGCCTTTATTTACCTATTCTATCTTATCATCGCCTGATTTAACGTTGATGATATGGAGCTAACTATTTTTCTAAAAGGAATCCTTATTGGTTTCGCGATGGCGGTACCAGTTGGCCCGATTGGAATAATGTGTATCCGCAAGACACTTACCGATGGACGCTTACGCGGACTGATGATCGGTCTCGGAGCTGCAACCGCAGATTTGCTTTACGCGTGTGTTGCTGCATTTGGACTTACTATTGTTTCAAATGCTATTGTGACAGAGCGGACGTGGATACGGTTGGTTGGAGGATCGTTTCTTTTGTTCCTCGGTGTAAGAACATTTTGCGCCCACCCTGCTGATCCTAAGGTCCCTGTCAACAGCAGTGGATTGTTGAGATCATATCTCTATACCGGTTTTCTTACGCTTACCAATCCCACGACGATCTTTGCATTTATTGCTGTGTTTGCTGCGCTGGGATTGAGAGATGAACTCAGTATTGTTTCTGCGTCGACTCTTGTCATAGGAGTTTTTATTGGTTCAGGTTTATGGTTTCTGTTTCTTAGTTCTGGCGCTATATTTTTCAGAAAGAAGCTGGACATAGTCGGACTGCGATGGGTAAACAGAATCGCCGGTGTTCTAATAATTATCTGTGGTGCTATTGCCATCGTGAGCGTGTTATGAGTATCTTTTACTTTGTTTCGAGAAAGTTTAATAGCATTCACTGAACGAGCGCGAGTTAGAACCTTTGCCATTAGAGAAATCAACTGGCGCATTGAAGGAAAAGGCGGGGCCGCAGCGATCCTGGGCCTCCACCCGAGTACCTTGAGAGCGAGGATGCATAAGATCGGGGTAGTCCGGCCGGAGACAAAAGAACCAGATTAGGCTGTCCACCTCCCTTCAAAGTATCCCTCAATATATTGAGGTTCTACTAAATATTGAGGTTAAACAGATCGTTTTTCACGTCCCTGCTATTCTCTCCTGTTAATCTAATCTCGCGTTATTAAAGGATGATTCCAAACTTCTGATTTTTTCAGCCTCTTGGCAAGCTATTTGCAATTACTATTTTAAGGTCATTGTTTTTAAGGATCCTCAAAGTAGATTTAAATAGATGGACGCATTCTGTCGTCAGAAAGGAGTCGAACATGCTTTGGACCATATGTGTGATTCTCTTCATTTTGTGGTTGTTGGGATTTCTTGGTGGCTATGCGGCTGGTGGACTCATTCATATCCTGCTGGTCGTTGCCATCATCGTCGTGGTGATCCAAGTTATTCAGGGACGAAGATGATTGTAGCGATTTGGACCGTTGCCAGAAAAGGTGAGGTATTTGGAAGGGAGGTAGTTAGCAGGTCCAGAAATATTTTGTCGAATCTTACGACACCTTCAATAGAAAAGGTCTTGCAACCAACCATTTCACAATCAAATTTACAGAGAGGAGTCATTGCTATGAAAAAGAAAAATATCATTATCCGCTGTTTAGTGCTTCTTATACTGATCACCTTGGTTGCCTGTGCATCGACAC
>JAGFND010000211.1 GCA_021409285.1 Candidatus Methanoperedens sp.
GTACCCGCTTATCTGGGGATCAGCATCAGGATTTGTAGGAATCCATTCCTTCCCGTTCCATTCTTTTTTATCACTTGAGAACCAGATCTCTTCAAAGAATGAACTCTTATCCTTAGGCGTCCCTGCGCAGAATATCTGACCAGGCGGCAGATTCACGACCTCCTTGAATACCTTAAATGCTTCTCTTGTCCAGTCCTGCATCTCATCTGCAAAGCCGTAATTGACATGAGGTCCTCTCAAACTGTTACCTGTAACCCAGGCACCACTTGGAAGATACTTTGAGCCATTGGCAATATCGATCTCAGATTCTGTATTCTTGCCCTGAAAAATTAACGGAAGCAGCATCTTATCCTTGCTTTCAGTGAACCTTGGGCGGATATGTTCTTTCGTCACGCGCCATGCCTATTTATCTCGCGGTGCAGCTACCATTGCTCCTGAATATGCATTGGTGATGAGTTTATGGGTTGAAAGACCTGTTTCACATACGGGAAATCGTCAAACCTCATCGGCTTCCCGCGCATCGTAAAAAGCTTCTCGGAGAAAAGTATCCCTTCTTCCTGGAGCTTCCTGTAATAATTTCGTTCCTTATCCTGCTTCTTTGAATCTTTCTCGCGAAGCTTCATGGTTTCCCTTGCCTGCTTCTCCTGCCTTTTACCAACAGAAGCCATATCTTAATTCCTGAAGATTAGAGGGGTTCTTTCATCTTCAAACAGCAAAGTTTTGTCATCTTTCCATCTCAGAATACCAGTTACAAAAATATACCACAGAGCAATGTTCAAAGGAAGAAGTCCCCATGATCCTGTCGTGATGATAAATGCAAACCAGAGAAACTGACTGAAGATACCCACATAAAGTCCTGATTTAGCCTTCCTTGACAGAAGATACATCTGAATGATTGTAACAATGCTAATAACGAGGTCAAGTATCATGGATACACTCTTGTGCAGTTTTTTGCGGATTGATACTTGCCGTGCAAAGAATGTCCGGGTTTGAGAATATGGGTATAGCCGCCTTTGCGCAAAAAACAACAAGAATAACGCTTATCGGCTATTAAAAATGCTACGAGCAGTTTTCTCTTGGTCGGGACAAGTCCTTCGATCAAGGAAGATCGGAATTTGTTCGGAAGCTTTTTGAATAGTTCATTCAGTGCATTGATCGATAGATAAAGGTTGATATTATTTCCAGTGGGATAATTTGAGGATATCTTCAATCGGTCATTTTCTTCAAGCACTTTTATCGAGGTGCATTTGGTGACCATTACCTCAGGTTGTCCTCTGGGATCCCATGCAGGTATCTCTGTTATCTGGTGCATCTTTATTCCTCACCACGATCTAAAGATCATCTTCCAGCAGGGAATCCAGCTTGCCATCAGCCCTGGTATCGATTTTCAGTTTCCTGAAACATCCCAGGGAAACTCATCCTTGACCCGCGCTTTCAGGCTATCCGCTTCTGCATCTTTTATATAAACGACTTCCGGACAGCCTTTTCTCTTTATAGCTATTGTATCTCTCTCGCGAGACCAGAGTGAATTCCCGACATTGTGCTTTTGATGGTTTTTCAGTGGGAAGGGATCGGCTTCTTTGAACTTATCCATCTCTTTCTCTTTAACCTCTGGGTTTAAAACATGCCGCCCATTTTTGGTAAATGATCCAAAAGTCTCAATCGATTCTTTCGCCATGGGGTCACGCAATACATTTGAAGAAACCGGGGATTGGATGCCGAACATATCCGTGAATGCGTTTAGAAGCGCCTCTTTTGTTTCATATGCGAATGCCTCCCCTTTCGTTGTCCTTATGACATAGCCATGGGAAACGGTGCTGATCTGCACAGTAAATAGATCAGAAGTCTTCAAGAACTTATCCCCTCATATGATCGCATAGGCTCTTTCGTCCTGCAATGTCAGGTTGCTCTTTAGACAACTCCTTTGCAGGAATTGTCTCTGTTTTGATGTTGTTTCTGTATGGGAACATTGTTCACCTTGAAAGGGACGAAGAGGTTTACTCTAAAATACCTTTTTGATGAAACATTCCAGATATTTGCAGTTCATGTTTTCATTTCCATGCTGACATTGGCTGCCAATTTGTCCCTCAGCTTCGCATGGATCTCAGGATCCATAAGCATCTCCTCTATCATCTTCTGTACCTGCTTTTCAACATTTTCGGCTTTTGAAGATAATGGCATTCCGCATTTGAAGCAGTAGCCCATTCCGGGGGCATTTACTTCTTTACATCTTGGACATCTGCCTGGTTTTGGCTGCTCTTTTATTTCGCCTCCAGTTATGCCGAACTTCTTAGCATAGTAGGAGTCCACGTCCTTGGTCACTATCCTTGCATACCTCTCAGGCTGCTTTGACTCACGTTTCAAAGAAATGTGAATTCCCTCTAATTTTTTAACCAAAACCGTTATGCCTTGCCAACTTTATCGTTTTCATTATGTATGGCCTAACTTTTTAATTCATAATAATAGTTTAATAGCTATCGTTTTTTACCAAAATATATTTATATAAGTATGGCCTAATTAGTACATAATGCCATCACTCAAAAAGAAAAAAATTAAAGGAAAT
This sequence comes from Candidatus Methanoperedens sp., assembly GCA_021409285.1. Lineage (GTDB taxonomy): Archaea > Halobacteriota > Methanosarcinia > Methanosarcinales > Methanoperedenaceae > Methanoperedens. Next base: position 2,564 of record JAGFND010000211.1, read on the forward strand.
ATATATTGGTATATCGTTGAAATGGCAAGAATCAATGGAAAACCAAAACAAATCTGGCAAGTTTACCTTGGTACCGCAGAAAAGATACTTGAAGTGATGAAAAGTTCAGAGGATAAACCATATGCAAGATTCAAATCTTTCCAATATGGCAAAATCGCAGCAATGCTGCAAATAAATGAAGAACTAAAATTTATCGAAATCGTAAACAAACATACAGATAAGAAATTAATGTCCGGATTAACGGTGGGAGAATATCTTTTAATGGATATTATTGGAAAAAGCAGTAATATCTCAAGTGAAAATGGCCTTGGAGAATGGTTTAAAAATTCGGCTCTTTCAATACTGTGGAAATTTCCACATAAACTATCATGCCAAAATTTTTTAAATCATATGGGATACATAGATCAGGCAACAATAAAAAACATTGAAATCGACATAAGCAGAATCCTTATTGAAAAAGGAATAAAACCATCAATCCTTTATCTAGATGAATCAAATTGGTTTACATATGGCGACAATTATGATACTAAAAGTGAATTATTAAAAAAGGGATTTAATAAAAAACACCGATATGATAAGAATCAAGTTGGTGTGGCATTAGTTACGAATGAGGATAATATTCCTTTTATGCATGAAACTTATGCCGGGAAC
>JAGFND010000212.1 GCA_021409285.1 Candidatus Methanoperedens sp.
CGCCACGATTTCTGCGATATACACGCTAAGTTATAGGTGCAAGGCTAAAATAGCTCTTTCTTGATATTCTCTATTGTTTACCGCGATTTCTCCGCCTTTGCCATACCAGATAAAATCATTGGCACTGTTCCAGTTCTCAATTACATTTAGTCCCTCCCCAATTTCCTGTCGTAAAATTTCAGAGTTGAGATATTCACACAGAAAAATGGTTTTGCGAACTTTTCCAAGCTCCAAAACAGCTTGGAAGGCAGGATGTTTTACTTTGTTTTTCATAAAGCGGCTTAAAATTGCCTCAGCATCAGCAGTACCGAGCTTAAGCGCCGTGGTGTATTTTACGATTTCATCATAGTGTTTTCGGATGAGTTCCCAGTTAATTGGACGGCTGAGTATCGGCTGGAGGTTTGGGTATGCTTTTGGGTTTCCTGCTTCCGAGCGGTACAATTTTTGTCTGCCGATTCCTTTGAGCCTGGGAAGAAGCTCAAAATCAAGCATGTAGCAAAAAGCGAAGGCTGTCTCATCCTGGCCATGACTGTCAACATAGTCTTTCTCGACTTGCATATCCGTACAATGACGCAACACGCCTTCGATCATGGCTGCGACTTCAGATGATGAACAACGTTTGATCTGTGAATAAATACATAGTGACTTTTTCTCCACATGCCAGTATACCATAATGCCGGGGCCTCGGTAGCGGATATGCCACTCGGTCATTAGGTTTTGATCCCAGGCACCAAATTTCTTGGAGTCTGAAGCTAAAGAAGTTGCCTCTCCCCAAATACTTACCATGCGTTCCCGCAATACAGCATTGGCTACAGCTGCTATTGCCGCTCTGAGGCCATCTCTATTGATAAAGCGGTTTCGAATGTACAACAGATCACGATAACTTTCGGTTTGCGAGCCCGATGCAACCCGTTTAATTCCGGCATTTGTTCCCAAGCCGAACAAACACAAAAGTAATCGTATTTGTAGAATTTCACGAGGTAATATTTCATGCGGGGTAGGACTCTTAAAAAGAGTCGTAAAGCCAATGCGCAAATCTGCTTCTTTGAGCATATCCAGTAAATACAACTGGCTCCATCGTCTTCCAACTTCGGCTTTTAGGCTGGCCAGATTTTTAGGTTCTGGCTGCGGATCAAACGGGGTGACCTTAATCCACGACTTGCCGTTTCGCTTGATAAATTCGACCTTCTGGTTTTTTGGCATATCCGTATCAAAAATTTCTAAAGCCTCTAGCATCTCTTTTTTCTGGATCTCGATAAACTCGTCGGCTGAAAATGGTTTATTCAAATCTGCATAATATTCAGTTCGTTTTGCGTTAAAATCCATTGGTAAATCTTCATCAGGATTTCGGTAGCGAGCTGCACCTTTGACATATATTTCCTTACAGCGAAGTTTTTCCCTTAATACTTTCAAAGCACAAAGTTCATAATTAATTCTGTTTACCCGCTTGCCCTGCTTTACAGCTTCCAACCAATCATCTGGCACGACGTTATCCAATGGGACTTTTTCTGTCTCCGGATATGAAACCATCGTTTTATCAGCGTACTTTCGCATGAGATCTAAAGCTGCAATAATAGGTTTGGATGTTTCATTGGAGGCACAAAACAGCAAGGTTTTGAGAATGAAGGGCACCATGCGCCGGTAATGATGGCTGTAGGAGCCACGCATGATAGTCTGGACTTTTTGCTCATAGGAGCCGCCTGACTTAAATTCTTGCACCAGATCACGAAGCGTCTGCTCAGAAGCAACTGGATAAATGACCTCTTTGACCGTTCCATCTGGCTTTTCGATTGAGGCTTCAGCTACCTCGTAGAGCAATTTGTTTTTGCCGCGTACCTTCCTGATATCTTTAATGAATTCTTTCTCCACAATTCGTTTGGCTCTGGCCCCAATTTTATGAATAAGCGTAATTAACAGTTCAATGAGCGTATCTGTGATTTCCTGCTCCCGCTGATAGCAAAAGGCAGAAAGTAAGGTATAGCGAACGGGTGCAGGGTGCCGGCGTATTTCAGATAAGTCCTCAACCGCTATTCGTTGTTTACACCACAGAATGCGCTTGCGGGAAATATCCGAAAAAAGGTCAGGATGTAGAGACAGAGCGCGGATACGCTCAAGCTTGGTAATTTCCGAAAGGACATTATTCAGTGTGGCTGCGCCAGCCTCACATTTAAGGTCAAACAAAAGAGAGGTATTTCCAGACGGGATATTCTCATTTAAGAGTGCATCTAGTTTTTCTTGGGTTTCAGGCGTCAGTCTTTCCAGGATCTTTTTATGCAACCGTTCATCAGCTGTTCGCACAGCAGAATGAATAAGACGTTCAATTCGTTTTGGCTCCGGTGGCTCGATTTTGAGTTCTTTGTACCGTTCATACACAACCTCTTTTAAGCGATCAAGGTTGTGTTCCTCAAGCAGCTGGTCATGTGTAAACAGCCATGTTAGGACAATTTTGGCATCTGTTATCGTTCCCATTCGAACACGAAGAAATCGCCGGATATGAGACCGGTGTCTTTCAATAGTTCGCCCTTTCCATCTGTAGTCATCAAATACGTTGTTGTGTAAATGCAATTGCTGCGCGATGTGCTCCACAATCAAGCGAGGAATGTCTTGCTTTCGCAGTGGAAATTTCCCCTCACGCTGAAAATACTTAAGCAACAGTCCATAACCTAACCGGTTATAGTCAATTTGACTGATGTTTCGTACCAGGGTTACCTCCTCATGGGTAAGTGTCCACTGGTCAATAAGCTCGTCTGTCTTCCATTGCTGCTTCATAAAAATGAAAAATAATCTATAGTAAACGGTAGTTTTATACCAGACTCTGCATATGTAAATATCGCTTTCTTTTTTACATATAAATGTATAAAATAGATGAAATTATGGTTTTTCTCTCACCAAGCGCCAAAAACACTACAATTTACCGGTACATCCGTGTATTAGTTTTGTCAAAAGCAGGAAATTGTCGAGTGAAAAGAAGTTGAAAATTCTATGTGGCGGCTGGTGACAGCAACGTTGGTACTGGGCCTAACTGGTTGTACACTTTTTGGGGTGCAGTCCAAACTAAAAAGGCGACTGGAAGAAACACCTGATGAAGAGTTTTTAAAGAATATTAGTAAAATTTTATACAGTCTATCACACCCCTTACTTACGCTTAAAAATAGCATTTCTATTAATGAAA
>JAGFND010000213.1 GCA_021409285.1 Candidatus Methanoperedens sp.
GGATATAATGGAAAGTACCATTGCTCTTGAAACCATTGCTGCAAATATCGGGCTGGGTTCCGATTTTAACCAGAAACTTGAAAGCGGCGCTTTGAAAAATGCCGCCTCTGAAAATCTCAAGTTAATGCGTGATTATAACGTTGATGGTACACCTACCCTTATTATCAATGGGAACCTGATGGTTGTGCCCACCATAACAAATCTTGATACGGTTATCGGATCGATTCTGGAACAAGGTTCATAAATTGGAACGTATATCCGCGAAAAACCGCCTGATACGCGTCATACGTATTCGATTTATTCTAATTAAATATAACTCCTTTGATTAACTAACGTTAATGTCCAGGTACCTGTTGGGGTAGAAATTTTTTAAAGGCATACCGGGAAAAAAGTAGCAAATTCAGGTCTGGAGCAGGAGTTCAGTTGCAATGTTAAATGTTAATAACAATGTCCTTACCGACCACCAACCGCCTCACCTGATCGTTTTTAATCGAAACTTATTTTAGATGAGCATGCATATGCACGAATCGTGGGTTGTATTTTTGGATAATATCCCATACACTAAAAGTGGTATTCAGGAGGGTTGTGATGAGTGAAAGCATCAGGATATCAAAAAAAAAGCTTGAGGCAGTGAAAGAGGATAGAACATCACAGGCACGAACATCTGAATATTCACAGCCTGTAAATTCCTCAGTTGATCGCATCCTGTTCCTTCAAAAAACTGTCGGGAATCAGGCTGTCGGAAGGCTTATGAAATCAGGAATTTTGCAGGCCAAACTCAGGGTCGGTCAGCTTGGGGATATCTATGAGCAGGAGGCAGACAGGGTGGCTGATCAGATGCAGCAGTCAGGCGAATGGGGAGTTGGTCCGGCCCAGAGTATTAGTAAGCGTAGTCTTGTCCCTGGCAGACAGTCAACAACCGAGGTGATTGCGTGCCAACCGGCGTCAGGATGGAGCGGCGCTCCTTCCAAAGACCCCAATAGTGGGATCACCACCGTCGATGAGAAGGGGAACATTAGAACCGACCAAGCCGCGAGCAAAGGAGTCTGGCGCGTCCCCGTTGAGGGCCTCAAGCATGGTCTTCAAAAAGGCGACAAAGGGTCAGCCTTCGAATCGCCCAAAGGTCGGGCGGTTGCGTTGATACCCAACATGGTGAAAGCGGTGGCGCCTGACCCTGAAAAAAATGGGAACGTGCCTGTGGATGTGTTGCTTCATCTGCATGGTTATGGCGTTGGATACCGCCAACTGAAAAAGCCTGGTGAACATGATTATGCTGGTGTCTTGGAGGCAGGGCAGTTGCGCGATGTTGACCTGTACCAGATGGAGCAGCAATTGCTGTCTCACGCCGCGGCCAGCAAGCGGCTCATTGTCGCTGTGCTGCCACAGGGCTCAGAAAAATCGGATTTCGGGGATCTCGACTCCAAGAGCGGCGATTACCTAAAAGAGGTGTTCAGTAAGCTTATCCCCATGTTCTTACCCGAAAAAGCAATTCCTGGTCGCATTATCGTGTCGGGACATAGCGGTGGCGGACCTAGAGCGATGGCGATAGCCCTTCAACTCAAGCTCAAAGACGTGCTTCTATTCGATGCCATCAATTTTAAGTGTACAGAAACAGAAGAAAAAACAGATAAGCCCTTACGGTGAATTGTAGCTTTGTATTCTCTCCGTCTCCGGTGTTATTCCTATTTCCTGTTTATCCACTGTTATTATTCCCCTAATTCCAAATGTTCTTACCACTGTATTTTCCATATCACCCAACAGATATTCGATCTCTCCTATCAGTTTTAGGAAATGACTTATGACCTGCAATGCACCTTTCTTTAATTTCCACTTACGCCCCACCTTTTCCAGTAGCCAGTTCAGTTTTTGAGATAATCTGTAATGCACCATGCTTCTGGTAAGATCAGTTGCTACCTGAATAGACTCACTTTTTATGAGCTCATTACTTTTACATGATAAGGCATCGAGCATCTTTACATCCTTCATGGAATGAGTAACGCTATTCAGTTTCTTTGTAGTCTCCCGTGTTGGTATCATTGCTCTAACCTCTACTGGTTGGGTCTCCTTATCCAAAGTCTCAAATTGCTTCTCTGCATCCCGTAATATTTCTTCAAATGATCTTCTGGATAATCCTATCTTTTCCATATATGTTCTATCGTATGTGAATTCAAGCCTTACAAGCTTCCCCTTACCATACATTTTGAACCTTAGTCCATCTTCTGTTTTAAAATGAAATATTGGATGTCCTTTCTCACATTCGAGGCTTGAATAATCGAATATCCTCATATTCCTGGCACTCCAGTTAAATATAATCTCTCTAACTTCTTCTTTGGAAGCCGTTGGAATATCAAAACATATCTCTGACTGATTTATGGATGTGTTACTACCATATTTAAAAGAGTTCGCATACTCTGGAAACATGTATTGAAGGGATGGATTGATGAATTTTTCATTGAGATTCTCAATATTCATTACTCCAAGAGACATTTGCAGGAAAATATTTCTGCTGATACCTATTTCTTCAAACGCATTATCATGTCCTTCAGGAAGTTTGAAGGGAATCTTAGCTTCTTCAAGCATTCTAGCTAATATCCTGTTGAAATTCGGATAGAACATGATCGGAAAAGGGTGCCAGTTGATTATTCTGATACTAATGTCACAATATTCTTTTTTGGGACAATTTTTCCAAATTACCTTGTAACCCGGTACTGTTTTCTTTTGGTCAGGAAGATACTCTCTCGTGGATTCAACTATGAAATCACCTGACGCTTTCAATTCCGCCATTTTTGAATCTATGTAATAGCTGATTTGTTTTGGATTCTCTTTTACATGAGATGTTTTTCCATTCCAATTTGCTATTGTTGCCACCCAACGATTACATGTTTTTGTTATTCCAAGTCTGTCAGCACAAATATTGTATGGGCTTATTGTGTCAAATTTCAACTGCATGAAGACCACCAATCCAATATTACAATCTGAAAGAAGAAAAAATTATGCACAATACGTTCGTGCATAACGGTCAACAATAGGCAAAAAATTATGCACAATACGTTCGTGCATAACGGTCAACAATAGGCATAACGGTCAACAATAGGCATAACGGTCAACAATAGGCATAACGGTCA
>JAGFND010000214.1 GCA_021409285.1 Candidatus Methanoperedens sp.
ATTCCAGTGGGTCTTGAAAAATCCATACCATATTCAGTTATAGAGATATCAAAGAAAATAGGCATTCAGCGATGCAAAAAAGCCACAGGGCTTCCTGTTGGCATGATGCCTCTTTGCGGAACTGTGATCTCAGAACTGGAGGCTCTCAAACTGCTTGGGGCAGAAGAAGTCTTCCCGATAGGGTCTGGCGGCATAGATGGCGGTGAAGGGTCGGTCACTCTTTGCGTTTCAGGGGAAAAAGCGGATATGATCTTTGAGCTTGTGCAAACAATAAAAGTGGAAAAAATAAAATTCTAATTATCAATAACCACGGCTTGAAGAATACATGTCTGGTCGATAAATATATATTATCAGACAATCAATTCAACATGAGGGACGAATGGCAAGAACAAATCATGTTTCAAAGTTATTGGCGATCATCCTTGCTGTTTTTTCAATAGGGTATCTGCTTGATTCATTAAGAGTTGGACCCATTGTATATCTCTTCCAAAATTATTCGGGACATTTGCTCAAAGCATCCGGTTTTTATTTTCTATATCTTGGCCTGTTCAAATCATCCATAGAAACACCGTATGAAAACCTGAAAGTAACTGACCAGAAACTTATTAGAGAAGCCGAAGAGAGATACCGCAGCCTTTTTGATAATGCCAATGATGCGATCATAACCACTGACCTCGAAGACATAGCCACATCATGGAATGCAGGTGCAGAAAAGATATTGGGATGGACAGAAAGAGAAATAATAGGACAAAAACTATCACCGCTGATATTTGATCCCACACAGCAGGTAGAGAGAGATCTGCTCATCAGAAATGCGATATCAGTCGGAACTTTTACCGGCATAGAAACTGTCTTGCTGCGAAAGGATGGAACGAAGTTGAATGTGAGCATGACCGTTTCCCCTTTAAGGGATGCAAACAAGAATCCCATCGGAATTTCTGCTATCATAAGAGATATCACGGAGCGTAAGCTTGCAGAAGAACAGATAAAAGCATCGCTCAAAGAAAAAGAAGTGCTCTTGCGTGAGATACATCACAGGGTAAAGAACAATATGCAGATAATTTCCAGCCTGTTAAGGCTTCAGTCTGGATCTATTACAGAAAAGAAGTATCATGACATGTTTGTGGAGAGCCAGAACCGTATAATTGCAATGTCCCTTATACATGAGAAACTTTATCGATCTGCAGATCTTACAAACATTGACAGCGAAGCCTATATCAAGGATCTTGTAAACGGGCTATTCCAAACATATGAAGTAAATACAGGTAAAGTCGCCCTGAAACTAAACGTCAAAAATGTTTCCCTCGGTATCAATTCAGCGATCCCGTGCGGACTGATAATTAATGAACTTGTGAGTAATTCATTGAAATATGCATTTCCCGGCGATAGAACAGGTGAAATCACGATCTCTCTCAGGTCGTATGATGATAATATGATCGAGATGCTGGTCAGTGATAATGGTTTGGGGATTCCGGAGAACATGGATATCAAAAACCTTGAATCATGGGGTTTGAGGCTCGTAATGATCCTTGCAGAGAACCAGCTTAATGGTGAAATAAATCTATATAGAGAAAAAGGGACTGAATTTCAAATCAGGTTCAAGGATGTGAAATAATGGCACAAACACAGATATTGGTCGTAGAAGACGAAAGCATAGTTGCTGAGGACATCAAAAGAAGTCTACAGATGTTGGGATATGTAGTTCCTTCAATTGTCTCTACAGGAGAGATGGCAATTAAAAAGGTCGAAGAACTGCACCCGGATCTTGTAATGATGGACATAATGCTGAAAGGCAAAATGGACGGGATCGAAGCTGCTGGACAGATACATGCAAAATACAATATTCCTATTGTATACCTCACAGCTTTTTCAGATGATAAGATCCTTGAACGAGCAAAAGTAACTGAGCCGCTCGGGTATATAATAAAACCCTTCAAAGAAAGGGAATTGTATATCACAATCGAGATGGCACTCTTTAAACACGATGTTCAGAAAAAGTTGAAAGAGAGCAAGGAATTTTATGAAAGTATATTAGAAGGCATAGTCACAGGTGTCTGGGTAACTGATGGTAATGATGTTATCATTTTTGCCAATAGAGGTATGAACGCTGTCGCCGGGATAAATCCCCAACAATTACTTGGTACCAGGATTGATGATTTCCAGGAGTTTTTCAAGCCTTACTATTTGAGGGCAAAGGAGTCTATCCAGCCATTTCATTACCAGGCAGTGCCTTTTCGGATACCGAACGAAAACCCCAGATATCAGTCCGGCTGGCTAATACCACGAATCAAGGACGGAAAGTTCAATGGCATGATATGTACGGTTGAGAGCATTCATACACAGGCAGGTTGATCCTTATATCCAGATATTTAATGATTATTCATTCACATTGACTGGATATCACGAAAATCTTTATATTTCTTCAATCATAAGATTTGATTCATGGCTGAACTTGGAAATATTGAGAAACCTGAAGCTTCGGGCTTCGTGGCAAAAAGGAAATTATACGTTGTACCTACACTGCCGTTTGAGGGATTGTCTTCGCAATTCAATGTTGATAAGGCAAAGCTTGAGCGCTACTGGGGAGAGGTCAAGGAAAAAATAGATTATTTTGTTTCCACGTATGGAAAAATTGGCTTCGTATATCTTGAAGGCATTGATGCAGACAGGGATATTAAACTGGAATTCTTCGAAAAATCAGGAAAGGAAAGCAACCATTACAAATTAATGAAATCCCTTGTTGATGCAAACGCAAAACTCAAAGGGATCGATAAAGATGATGTCAACAGAAGATCAGAACTTCTTTTTGAAGAGTATTCTAAATCAATGCTCCCGGAGATAATGGATATCCATAAGGGCTTCTATGGGAATGATATTGATTTTAATAAATGGAGAGAATATCTCATAAAGAAAGTGCAGGAGATGCAGGATGATTTGACAAGAACGTCCTCAAAAATACTGGAAGAAATGCCGGATGATACAAATGGCGTTCTTTTTATTATAGAAGGAAGACCGATAGAATTTCCGAAAGATACGGATGTATTCCAGATAAGGCCGCCGGCTTTTGACGAAATAATCAGGAAGATCAGGAACTCAAGACCCTGAATAAAGCAAT
>JAGFND010000215.1 GCA_021409285.1 Candidatus Methanoperedens sp.
GACAACCAGAGCCTCTAACCGGATCAGTTGTCCACCCAGCACGACAACCAATCCTGATTGATCCTGCGGAGATTCAAGCGCTGCTGCGCCGGTCTCCTGGGATTTTTCGGTTACATTTTGGGGATCTGGCCTGTTATCCGTGCCAATCTTTTTTTCCATTGTACCGCCTTACGTTGTCTTGAAGGCCACAGGATGTTTGAATGTCAGCGTGAAGCTCTCCATCGCAATCCCGCCCGCTTCCAGACTGTCGTTCATTTCATTTACCCTGGCTTCCTTGTATATGCGGTAGCTTAAAGGACTAGTATTTGAGTACTTCTTTGCGATGACCATGTAAGAATCATTCTGTGCATTATCATTGAGCTTCTTCATCAGGTCGTGGTTCGTTGCCTGGGCGAACGCTATATTCAATGCGCCAACTCTCTGTACCACATCAACGGTGACCGCATCTGTGCCCAGCTCTGCTATCTCTATGGTCTTTGTGGAGACCTTCATCTGGATTGCCTGCTGTACGCTGTATGCGCCGTTCTTGGTCTTTGGCGTATATACCTGCACGATCTGGCCTGCGGTGCATGCTGGGATGGTCACCACAGCGGGAGTCGCTGACGATACTGTTATGTCGGCTGATGCAACCTCTACGTTATCGACATAAACCCTGGTGTATTCCGGATCTGTCTCCCCGGCTTTGTTTGCCATCGTGAACGCTGCCTGCGCTGCGGTTGCAGTGAACTCTTTAAACTCTGCGTCATAGGTCTCTATGACGACATTCTTGCCTTTAGTTACCTGTACCATATTTGGAGTCTCCTTTCAAAGAGTGTACACTCTTTTTTAATGAGATGTGGGGATTGTATTTAAGAAGTAACTTACTATTGTATTATTGGAGTAATATCATAAGACCCCACGGAATTTATTTCAATCCGTCAGAAAGGATGCTCATGTATTTGAAAATCCAGTCGCTTTTTGTGCTATCTTTTCAATTCGATTTGGTAGGAAAAATACGATTTGTAGTTGCTGATAAAAGTAAAAATAGGCATCGAAATCTATGGGTTAGGGTTCTCGATCTTTTGCACTAACAGATTGACAATATATTCAACATTATGCTGCCTTAGATCAACTAAGCCAATCGTATCTTTTATTCCTACGATTTCGACATCATCCACTCTAACCGGAAGTAGGTATTCATTCGTTCTTTTCATCGAAACTTTCTTACCGATCGCCAATTCGAAGCTTGGCCAATCTTTTTCAGGATAAGATTTGGACAGAAAGACTACCATATACAATGCATCATTGGCATAAATATCTGATAGTTTTTCCCTCAAATTTTTTCCCCAAAGTTGGGCCTCTTGATCAAAATCATAAAAGACATCGAGTCCTCTTTCTTTTGCATGAGTAACGAAGCTTTCTACAATATGACGTATCTCGCCAGCAAATGAAACCGCAACGTCATATGGATATTGATCATCACGAACATGCACTTTACTTCGCACAGTGCTCATATCCAGAAGATTCAAATAAAAACGAAAAGAGGGATCTTCGATTGCGATGTATCCACCTTTGCTGTATAGTAGGATATCGCTCAATCCTTTTCTCTCAATTACCTCTCCAAGATTTTTAAGGCAATTGTAAAACGAGGTTGCTTTTCTCGATCTCTGTTTAGAATCTTTAATTTCACCGACTATCTTTCCATATAAGTACTCAACTGGTATTTCGGACCTGTTATCAAATGCTATCGTAGAAATAATATCAAAATATGTATTGTGGACTGATTTAGCCTGCTGCTTTCCTTTAGCAAGTCCTACAACTTTTTCAAAATATTTAGCATTGAATATTCTTAAAACTGAATCCTTTAAGTTTTTCAAACTCTGATTGACGATTTGTGGCTCACCCTGAACAGCTTTTTCAATTCCTGCTGCAACACATGCTGTTCTGCAGATTACATGGACAATTGAAGGTACCCCGTTCGAACCTTTTACAATCTCTTTTTTGAATTCTTCGCTGAATCTAAAGTTCAGAGCTTTTTCACCCAAGCTTATCAAATCCAAGATAAATTTCTCGTCTTGCGTTTTCAATTCAAAAGGATCATTTCGGATTCCAAGTTCTGCATCAACACCGACTAACTCAGTAGCTGAACTGGCTATCCCGACTATAATAAAACGAACTTTGTTCTCATGCCAAAGTTTCAAATTTTGCGCTAATTCTCTCCTAGCTCCGGAACCCAAATGATGGAAATCATCAATAATAACAAATTTTCTCTTTTGTAATATCGGTGTAATGTCCTTAAAAGTAGGTCCTACCTTCAACTGTTCACCAAATACCTCGAAAATGGATTCAACTTTTGAATAAGATCGCCCATTAATCATTTCAATATCATTCATATCAATATTGAAATCTCTCAAAAGACGATTAACAAGGGTAGACTTACCTGAACCAGATGGCCCAGAGATTGTGATATGTTTTCCTTCTGCTCTGAAAGCTGATTTTATATAAGGATATTCCTTAGGATAGACGAAAGTAATTTCAGGATATTTTGCCTCATTAAATACATCCTCCAGAACTATCTCATTCATACTATTGCAAAATGATTTATAGGTATTTTATTTTTGTGGTTAAGACTTGCTGAATTGTGCGCCTGTTTGCATCGTTTTTCTGGGGCATGAGAACAAGCGCATGAGAGCAGTCACGGTACCTCTGTACGATCCTCGATGCTATATAGCGTTTCTTACTAAAAATATTATATTACAAAGGTACTATTATGCAAATTTTATGTCTCTATAAATTTTTCACGGCAATTTTCAGTGCCTTAAAAGTGGTCTTAAGACTTACAGTTTATCGATACAAGCACGAGAATGCCATTTGTTTACACAAACCTTAGTAATAAGCATCATTCCACATTATTACGATTGTACAATTATGGCTCGAACCCGGATCGTCACTGTAAACGAATGTATTCTCCCCAGCATCTGCCTCCGGCACTGTACCGCTTATATTGCCTATCCTGCTGCTGTTTATTGACACCGTGCCATCCTTCGATATGACCATGACATCCCCAGGATTAAGTGTCCCGTTCCACTCCATCTTATCTTCTCCATTGCTTATCGCTGGATTTA
>JAGFND010000216.1 GCA_021409285.1 Candidatus Methanoperedens sp.
CCTCACAGGTTATCCTGACAAGCTTTTTCGAGTATTCGATATTTATGGTATATCCCTCATTTGCCAACCGCTCAATCCAAAGCGGGAGATGACGAGAGTTAATGCGGTCATTCAAATCTTTCACCTCTATTCATGGATAATTGTCTGGTTAGATTAGCATCAATAAAAGCAATGGGATAGCGGAGTGAAAGTAAAAAAATGCTATCCATCAATTTCTGCCTATGCAATCCGATTAATGCCAAAAAAGTTTATATTATTGACATTACCAAAATTTTTCGATATATTAAGAGACAGAATTATGAAACCAGCTATTACAGAAAAAGAGCTTCAAGCTTTAAAAGGTCGCTATGAGATTAAGAAGAATTGAACTACATATTTGAACTCGGGAGGGAGGAGAAGCTATTGATGAAAGTCTATCACGTCGAGGCACCCGCCATTGTGTCGTGGTCTTTGCCGAAACTCCGGAAGAAGCCGTAGAGCAGGCGGTCGAACAAAATTTACTTGGCGACTGGGAAATGCCTCAAGCTATTGAAGCGCCACCCCTATCAGTAGTTTATCATTACCTATTGGTTTGGACAAAACAAACTGGGGCAAGATGAGATTCTCCATCTTCTGTCACAGTGGATACCCAGGTCAGAGCCTTTTGTTTATCACATTCAGGATTCTCAAATGTATTTTTGACATCATCCGGCATTGCTACCATTGCTATAATACCATCGTCACACCTCATATCGTCATCGTTATTTATGATATAAAAGAGTTGTTGTTTTCAAATCTTTTTTCTGAAGACTTGATTCTCTGCTCTCTTTTGCACATGTTCACATACTCATGAGCAAGTCTTGCGGGTTCAGGCAACTTATGGCCTCGAAGGCAAGCTTTCACGATCGAAAGTGAGCTTTCAAGTGAAACCCTGTGACCAGGAGCTACCACGATCGGTTTGCTTTTTTTGCTGGACTTTAACAACCAGCCCACTGTTTTATCTATGTAAACAAGAGGTGAAGCTTCTCCGACATTTGACGCTTTCGCACCTTCCCCGCACAGTATTTTTTTCGTTATTCCTATGGTGGGCACATCCAGGGCTACACCAATATGTGTGGCTAAGCCGGCACCGCGCGGGTGATTGATGCCGGCGCCATCTATTAACAGTAGATCAGGTCTTGTTTTTAATTTCCCGAAGGCATTCACTATCGCCTGGCCTTCACGAAAGCTGAGGAATGTCGATATATATGGAAAACTTATTGGCATAATGGAAAAAGCGCGTTCTGTGATCTCAATTGAGCCAAAATCTATTAGCACAATCCCTGAAATGATCCTGTTATCAAGGAAGGCCTGGTCAGCGGCTGCAATAAATCGGATATCTTTGAAATCGTCCTTAATTATCGCTCTCTTGGCGATCATATGTTGGACTTTGAGAAGGTTTTCTCTGGAAGACTCCTCCGGAAAAAAGTCAGATATCTGCATATGAAATCATTAATATTAATGCAGAGTTTTGAAATAAAAAATGCTATCCTTCTTTCGTTTTATGATAGTGAATAATACTTCAAATATATCCATAGTTCTTGGTCTCCTTATTATCAACATGTATTTCTATAAATATAACACTATTTGACCATCAATAATAATTATGATTTTGAATTATTAAGGTTCTTGCCTCAAAAGGTTAAGGAAAAAAAAAAAAATGAAAAAATTCAATTTGCACTATTTTTTCTTGGGCACAGGCTTTGGAGTTTCCTTGGGTTTCTTTTTCTCTTTATTGGACATGAGCTTGTTCGCCTCCTGACCACTTTAAGGCCATTAATATTATGTTATTAATGATATGAACCTTTCTGTAATCGGAAATTGCTAAAGGAACATTTAGCACATTCTTCAACTTCCACACTTTTTGATGTATAGTCGAATGCTCTTATACCAGTCTTCACATACCGCCCATGGGGTTTCACTCTTATCAATGATGGATTTCCAGGAAATCCTAATACTCAAAAATCGTCCTCTATAAAGGGTCTTACACGGTATTTGAAAGCACCTTGAAATTATTATTTATTCTTTATTCTTCTCATCAAGTTCGCCCTAAAATCTACATCAAGATAAAGATATTCTGAATTCTTGATAATCTTCTCCTGGTCAGGTCAAAAAGCTCTATATCCTCAAGGCAAGCGGTGTTTTTTGAGAACGTCTTAGCTGCCAGATAGAAGTATTAACTCCTATCTTTTTATAGTACTAAAATCAATTCTTATTAAAGAGGTATTCTATGCAATTCAGAATGATGAACGGCTACGGTTATGGCTATAGCATGATGGGCGGAGGACACCCGATTATAGGGTTTATATTCTGTATACTCGTGCTCATCGGGCTTGTCCTCCTCATCAAATACCTGTGGGGAGGCGGCGCAAAACGAGGGAATTCAGCCCTTGAAATCCTGAAGAAAAGGTATGCCAGCGGAGAAATAAGAAAAGAAGAATTTGAAGAGAAAAAGAAAGACCTTATATGAACAACCTGAAATTGCGATATTTTTAGCAGTCAGCGTTATAGGTTTTTTTTTTTGCGGTGAACCTCTATTTGCCATCGTAAAGTGCATACATAATGTTAGGTTTCAAAAAGCAACGAGGAGAGGATTCACAGGTTTTCCTATAGGTCTCCATGTATTCCATTGCTATCTTTGGATGAACACATTTTTCCCATTCCTCAATCTCAATACACACAATATAGAACCTCGCAGACTGTTTATAGACCGCAATTCATACGTGTTCGGTTAAGAGATCATATTAAATAAACACGAAAATTATATATAACCACATGTGATATATGTTTGAATAGAAATTATATGAATAGTCTTACTAAAACCCAAAGAGTTGACCCAAGTGTAGAATGTCTGATCAAATTATTTCCAGAAGATTTCATAAGAGCTATTGCTATCGAAACTGGTTTCATACAGCGTCAGCGTAAAATTGACCCGGTTATATTTTTTTGGGTTATTGTGCTTGGATTTGGAGTAAACTTTTTAAGGAC
>JAGFND010000217.1 GCA_021409285.1 Candidatus Methanoperedens sp.
CCTGAGAACGAGAAAAGATTGCATACGCTGGCGAGCATCAGAAAAAAGTGCGTTCCCCTATGAGATAATAGAGTACCACGGAAAGAAGTTATTGATACCACAGGGTAAGTTGAAGTCAGCAGTAAATCTGACATGGGAACACATCCGCGATCCGGAGACGGCAGAACTGGCAAAAGAACTGGGAATCGTGCCGAGGAAGATAAGAGGGGTTGTATTACAATAGTAATACTTATATTATAACAAGATATGTAGATTCTGGTTGAAGTATGAAAGGATAATGGATATCATCGATTTCGCTAATATTCCCTGCACCTCCGACGCCCTGGAATATTTGCGAAAGTTGGATATCGGCTCAAATGATCTGTGCACACAAGCGGTCTTTGAAAGCATCAGATTAACAGGAAAAGAGCGCGTACTTGAGGCTTTTAAGGACGGCGTCTTGAAGTACCGAAGATTCAATAAACTGGCTGCAGAGAAGGAGCTGCTGGCTTATCCAATTGCCAGGATAATCGTTTCATGCATCAATAACAACTACCTTACAAAGAGATATGCTCTCGCCGTAGCCAAGTCCTCATACGAACATATCAAAGACCTCAAGAGTGCTGTATTATTAAAGGAACTGGCGGCGGATTTTGGCATAAATATCAGATTCGATGATATGATGAATGTCTCCATGCATTTCACAGATTACATCCAGTGCGTGCATGTCCTGCATGATCCAAAGTGGAAAATGCTAAACCGGACCGTGAAGCAGGGCACGTTGATGATATCGCGAGATGATTTAGCGCGCCTGATGGAAGAAGTTGTGAGACAGAAGGTGGAATCCGGTTTGCCTCATGAAGTGCCAAAGGATATTCAGATGGCTCTGGAACCGTACATAGCCGAAGTACGGGAGATAATCTATACCCGCACGAGCAAGCAGGGTTTCAGAAAGGAAGGTTTCAGCGAAGTGATCCCAGACTGTTTCCCGCCGTGTATAAGCACCGCAATAACGGATGTCCAGGCAAATGTGAATTTATCCCATACAATGCGCTTCGCGATGACGTCATTCCTGCTCAATATCGGGATGGCGCCCGATAATGTGACAGAGATATTCAAAGCATCGCCAGATTTCAAGGAGCAGGCCACCAGCTATCAGATAAGCCACATCAACGGTGCATCCGGAACAACCTATACATGCCCGTCATGCGCAACCATGGCAACTAATGGTAACTGCCCGGGAAAGTCAATGTGCAATAAAATAGAAAACCCGCTGGTGTGCCATAGAAGAAAGGTATGGGTGCAGAACAGGAGGCGAGAGACGCGATAGCAGGTGTAGAGTATGCGGATTGGTGATTACTATATGACTGCAACGCTGTACGAACCTCCAGACTTCACGAGCAGGGAGTTTGGGTTCAGGAAAAATGGGGGACAGATGGTGAGGCACAAGGCATTCTCATCAGTAGAGAAGCTCCGGACTTTTCTCATTGAGACTGCGCCTGACCACGTTTACTTCTCTTCATCAAAGTACGAAGATCCGACAGCATACCCCATGGAAGATAAGAAAAAGGGGTGGCAGGGGTCTGATCTGGTGTTTGACCTAGATTACGACCACTTGAAAAGACCCACACTCATGGAAGCGAAGAAACAGAGCGAGAAGCTCATGTTGATATTGAAGGAGGACCTGGAATTCAAGAAGCTTCTATATGTTGATTCGGGCAGCCGCGGGTTCCATATCCATGTGCACGACGAATGTGTGCAGAAATTGGGAAATCCTGAGCGCAGGGAGATCGCAGACTTTTTTGGCCATTACAAGACAAAGAGCGCAAGAAAGATTATCAATCCAAACTGGGTGGAGATAGACACCGTTGTGACAATTGATTTCACAAGACTCATAAGGCTGCCGGGGAGCCTGAATGTAAAGCCAGATTCGGCAAGGCCGTGCGCAATCATCAGCGGTCCGTAGCTCCTTTTTGATCGTGGCCAGATTTCGCACTGCGGTGCTGAAATCAGGCGTTTTCAGGCAATTGAATCCCATATAAGCTGGCTGGACAGAGCCAGAAGGAGTAATTGAATATGTCATGGGAAACATTCGTTGTCGGCACTCTGGAAATCGCGTCTGATATGCCTGAAGAGAAGAAAGCGAAGATCATTGACGATTTCGAAGAAGTCCTGGAAACTGACTTGATCTGGGACGACCAGGCTAAGGAATACAAGGTTTCGCACATTAACTGGATGTCACACGTCACAGAAGAAGATATTAAAAAGTGCCACCAGAAGCACAAGCGTCATATCAAACGCATATCGTTGAGCCTGTGGCACTTATCGGAAGCCGATTTTAGCTTGTATGTGGACAGATCAGAACACGAGCAGGTATTCGGCCAGTGGTACAAACAGCGTCCAGGCACCATCAAAGAATCTGCTGCATATTTGTTCGGGACATTGCTGCCTCCAACAAGGGTAGCCGTGGAGTTAGCATAATGACAAGAGATGAAATCCTGAATACTCTGGAAGATAAGGGTGACGATTGGGTCGTGGCTGCGATGATAGAAGGAAGCATCGGTTACTATTCTGTAAAGGGCGCCAGGATATTGATCGAAGATATCAAGAACAGTAGAACCACGGATGCCTGCGAACGATGCATCGTGTGTTTCAAAGGAGATCTCCTGGCGATGGTGAAATATGATATCGATGGTTTCAAGCGCGTGAGCCCGGAAAAGGTAGAGCGCCTGGTCAGAGCGGTGCAGCAGCTTGAGAAATTGAGTACGGTACAGCAAGCGACATTCGGTTTGTTGTATCCGACGGCGGGGGTATGATTATGGCAGGGCCAGAGATGGTTATCGTAATAGAAGGTGGCACAGTCATTAATGTAGCCACAGCAGGTTCGGGTAAAACATATCGCATAATAGATATCGATCTCATAAAGGTTGGAGATAATGAGCCAGC
>JAGFND010000218.1 GCA_021409285.1 Candidatus Methanoperedens sp.
AATTTCGCTTTCATGAAAGCAACAGAGATTCCAAAGATTGTAACCCCTGAAGGTGATTCAATTCTTTTTGCAAAAGCGGTCTATAAAGTCAAGGATTATGATACGGCGGTAAATGCGCTCTATGAAATACCTGATCTTGAGCTTGTTGAGTCCGCTCAGGGTGAAATTCACTTTAAATTAATCGCAGAGATAAGAGATCATAACATCTCCGAAGGAAGTATAAAGTTTGAAACATCTCTGGTTTCTGATGCAGGCGATCCACAGTACAGGTCAATGGGAGATCTGAATATTAACAACAGGCAGCTAATATTGGATTGTCTTTCCGAAAAAAGACTGGAACTCGGAAAAGAGATGCTTAAAACTCTGGGAGATTCCATTGAATTTCAATCAGAGTCAAAGCAATACCCGGATCTTAGCGGTAGAAAAAATAATTCAATGAAGAAAAAAACCCAGGAAAATGAAATAGAGGAGCCTGTTCGCGAAATGCTAATGAAGAAATATCTGGAAGACCACTACCGAAGATGGGTGGATATGCCCATAGGGTCATTAGGAGGTATGACACCCAGAGAAGCTTCAAAAATACAGGAAGGGAGAGAGAAGCTTAAAGAAGTCCTTAAAGTAGTGGAAAATGCTGAGGAACGTAGACATAAGGCTGGAGAGTTGAGCTATGATGTTAATAAACTGCGTGAAGTGCTGGGGATTTGAGCCTTTGCTCGATACAATGAGAGATAGGAATGATAAAAATGGCAGAAGAACTGGAAAATATTGAGACAACAGAAGAAAGTGATGATCTTGAAGATCTCATAGACGAAAATACGAGCTATTACTGGGATGAACTTCAAGATGTAATAACTGAAATGGACACACAATCATTGATCAAAACAATGGTTGGGCTTGAGCTTTTTGTTAATAAGGCTTTTGCTCTTGAAGTCTCAAAAAGGGATGATGCCGTATTTCAACTGCGAAGGATTATCCAGGATGGTGATTTCTGGGGGGATGATGGTCTTGGGAAAGGATGGGCGCCCATTCATACGATTTTTATACTCCCACTTATCAAGAATAAGGAAGCTCTACTGCTTTTGCTCGATATTTTCAGATATCGCCGGGATGAAATCACAAACAGGATAACAGAGGAGGTTTCTGGTCTTTTTTATCACTTTGGAGAAAATGTGATAGATAGTCTCATCGAGTTCACAAAGGATGAAACCCTGGAACCATTTGGGCGGGCTGAAGTAATAATAAGTCTCGTAGCTCTTGCAAAAACATATCCATCGCATAAAGAAGAAATCATGAGACATATTTCAAACCTGATAGAAACGACTGATGATATTACCTTTGCAAGCCTGATAGCTGATGACCTTGCAGAATTTCAGGATAAATCTGCCCTTCCCGTATTGAAAAAAGCAATTCAGGATGGAAGGATCATTAATTTTATCATTGACAACAAAGAGGTTGAATCCATTATTAATGGCAATACCACATATGAGATCGAAAGATATACAGTTGATCCGTTAGCTCACTTTTCACGTGAAAATATTGAAGACCTTTACTTAGAATTTTATCCTGCTGAGGAAGAGGTTGAAGATATTGAAAATGAATCGCCACCGGATGAGGAAGATGAGGAGGAAATATATACAGATGCTATCAGGCCTGAACAGCCTGTGAGGGCAAAAAAAGTTGGCAGGAATGCTCCCTGCCCATGTGGCTCAGGCAAGAAATATAAGAAATGCTGCCTTTCAAAAGGGAAGTAGTGACTCAAAACAAATGGAAAAAAGAGTATGGTCGTACTTCGATTTCTTTGATTTCTCAGGTCAAAGAATGGGCTGTAAACCAGACGAGTTTTTGGGATGAGTTCGTACTTCTGGCATACGAATATGAACTTCATGGTAAGCGATCGCCTGCGCCTGGGCATCTGAAAGATAGTTACCATCAAAAGTGAAGGGGGATTTCACCTTCTATATATGCGGTCCCCCGAAGATGGTAAAAGCTATGGTATTAATGCTAAAGGATTTGAAAATTAAGAAACGCATACTTGAGAGTAAGAACTAGATAAATGTATTATCTTCCTTTTCCCCAAAATTATTTTGTAGAAAGGAAATCAAAAAAAAAGAGAGAAGAGTTTAAATTTGCTGGAGTTATTTATTTTTGGTATGGAAATATTTCAAATTGACGAAAATCTATATCAGAGTTCCATGATAGACGATGTGGAATTGGCCAAGATGTTTGATGTCTGCATCGATCTGGCGGGCGGCATAGATCCGGATGCGAGCGATTTTAAAATTTATCTGAAATGGACAATTGAGGATGCAGGATTGCCGGATTTAGACATTTTGAAGCTCATTGCATCCTTTGGATATGATCTGGCCTATAAAAAGAAGATCAAAGTGCTGGTTCATTGCCAACAGGGGATCAATCGGGCAAGCCTGCTCAACGGAGTAATTTTGTGGATGAATGGAATGAGGGGGCAAGAGATCATTAATTTTATCAGGAGCAAAAGACCGGGCGCTTTATTTAATCAGAATTTTGTAAATCACCTGATAAATTTGAAGTGAAGAAGATTTTGGGCTATTTAAAAACAGATATAAAGGAAGGATAATGGTAAAGGTAAGAATATAGTGTCAAGGAGATTACCTTTGAAACTCATCTCACATATCGTGTTAACCATTGGACATTCCACGCGCACATTGGATGTGTTCATCAGCCTTTTGCATGCACACTCCGTGACAATGGTTGTAGATATCAGAACAATTCCACGCTCAAGACACAACCCTCAGTTCAATAGCGAAACATTACCCGGCAACCTGCGCACTGCTGGCATAGGTTACACACATATGGCCGGGCTGGGCGGCCTTCGCCATGCACGGAAAGACTCTTCTAATATGGGCTGGCATAACTTATCTTTCAGGGGTTTTGCTGACTAC
>JAGFND010000219.1 GCA_021409285.1 Candidatus Methanoperedens sp.
ATCACCAGAACGAAGTTTTACAGAAAGTAAAGGATTATTATGAAACTTATCAAAATAAGATGAATACTCGTGGCGAAGCTAAAAAAATACTTACGCGAAGTTATTCAGCAGTAAATAGAACCCCTCTCGCAAAAGAACTTAATATTGATGTTATGGGGATTCACCTGGCAAAAATACTTTTCTGGCAAGATAAAATATATGCCGCAGATGGTTGGTGTGATGATAGAAATGGATACTTGTCTATTTATGTTTACAATAGAGACGACTATTCTCTAATAAATAAACTTGGAATAATAGAATGTAGCAATGAGCGGCAGGACTCATTTAATTCTTTGAATATAAGAGACAACAAACTGTATGTAAGAACCGGATATAGGTATGAAGACAAAGAAAGGCCGAATCTTTTTATTTTCGACTTAAGTAATTATAAACTTCCAAAACAATATCATGACAAATCAGTTGATGCCCAGGAAAAATTATGGGAGTGGTTGGATTTATCTTTTGCTGATGATACTAACGTTCAATACCTCAAAGATGTTATGCGTAGCGGAAAGAAGTTTGAATTTATGTATGGTTCTTACAGCACTAATAATAAAAAGTACTTAATTACCTATGGTATAGAGAAAGAAAAAAAGTTTTATATTTATAATTTGCAGACCTTAGCAATTAATAAAGATATAGAGCTGATGAAGGAAAGAGCAGGCTTTTATCTATTCGATGATCTCGATAAAGTTGCCATACTGTACTTTACACCCGTTAAAACTATGATCGAAACTTATGATATCAAAAGCAAACAACGGCAGTATGTCTTTTCATTGGAAAATGATCCCGGGGGGATTAGTAGTAATAACTCCTGTGCTAACAACTTTTAAGCAATACCTCATAATAGCACATCGCCGTGACATAATAATTTACGATGTAAAAAAAATGCAAATAGCGGAAGTTATTAAAAATGTTATACCAGAATTTAAAACTGAGGAAGAAAGAAAGTACCGTAGAATAGATAAGCTTATCGTTGATAAAGAGAAACTACGGCTCCTAATATTTGCATTGTCAGCACGGCCTAATTATTTCATTGGCCTAAATTTTTTGGAAAATTAGCTAATTTCATATATGACGTGCTAAAGCCGAAATTCGGGTGATGCCTCAGGGGGCGTTGATGAAAGTAATCACTTTTAGGAACCCCGGGGTCAGACTTAAATATTGAAATCTAAGGACACAAAGAAACAAAGTCTCACTTCCGAAGAGAGTAAGTGAAAATCTCAAGAATTGAGTCTGACTCCGAAGACTTATTCATTGTTAGACATTGCGATATTTGGGAGGGATTCTGTAAAAATCGACTACAAATGGTGCCATACAGAATGTTTTCTGTATAATAAATAGTAAACCAGCGCTGATGCACTATCACTCCATGTTGCTATGAGGTATCGTCTTATGACGGCACTGCACTGCGCATATTGTGGGAAGCGAGTCACCAAACGAGATAAAGAGCACGTCTTTCCAAAGTGCCTCTATCCTCCATCCAAAGCGAAATCCAAGGTACAGCGTTTGACGATCCCATCTTGTAGAGATTGCAACGACGGCTGGGCAGACGACGAAGCCCATTTCCGCAATGAGATTGCCATAGCAGGAGAACCGAACCCGGCGCGAAGGGAGTTATGGGAAGCAAATGTCCTGCGTAGCTTTGACAAAATAGATGGCCTACGCCGGGCGCGTGACATCGTCGACCGAATGAAGCCGGTCAGCACTGATGCTGATATCAGGTACAAGATTTATCCTGGCGAAGATGAGAGAGTCATCCGTGTTGTCAGAAAAGCAATCAAGGGGTTGTGCTATTATCACAAGGTCTTGACGCCCGTTTCAGACAGTCGAATATGGGTGGATGTCTTGAAGTATGTAATCGTGCCGGAATTCTTGGACCAGATGAGTCACCATCACCGTGAACAAGACATAGTTGAATATAGATACCGAGTCTTGAACGAACATGGAATCAACTCTGCCTGGCTTATAACTTTTTTTGAAAGAGTGCCGTTCATTGGTCTTGTGTCTGCATCAGAAAATGTTTTTCCAAAATAACGCGCTGGCTAACAACCGCATCAACCTGACACGGATTAGCCGCGTCAGGTTTTCACTGTTGGTGATTGCCCGCGCTGATTATGCGGCTCGTTATGTGACTTTTCTATAAGGTGTAATCAGATGGCAATCGAAGAGAGCTTTAGAGAAAGATACAGATCAGGGGACACTCCCTGGGACATCGGCCAGCCGGATTTTAATCTTATCGAAGTGGTGACCAAACACCCTATTCCAAGCTGCAAAGCCTTGGATATCGGTTGTGGAACCGGAGACAATTCCATATGGCTTGCGCAGAATGGCTTTCAGGTTATTGGCACTGATACTTCGGGCATTGCTCTGGAGAAGGCAAAAGAAAAAGCTTCTAAAGCCAACGTTGAATGCGACTTCATACTTGTTGATTTTCTTAAGAACAAAATTGAAGGCGCTCCTTTTGGTTTTGTATTTGACAGAGGTTGTTTTCACGCATTCAGTTCTGAAAATGATCGAAGAAGATTTGCCCAAAATGTCGCTGCTCATTTGGAGGAAGCCGGCCTGTGGCTGACACTTGTTGGTAATGCCGATGAGCATCGGCAAGGTCCTGGTCCGCCTCAACGGACCGCAGGAGATATGGTCTCGGCAGTAGAGCCTTATTTTGAGATTCTTTCACTTACATCCGGCCATTTCGGATCTAATTGTCCAAATCCACCCAGGGCCTGGATTTGCCTGCTGCAGAAACGGCATCTCTCATAATTGTTTTCACGGGGCCTCAGGGGACGTTGATGAAAATAATCACTTTAGGAGCCGGGGTCAGACTTAAATATTGACATCTCGGAACAAAAAGAAAGATTATTTTTTCTTTG
>JAGFND010000022.1 GCA_021409285.1 Candidatus Methanoperedens sp.
AAGATCTTTCTTTAGGACCCGGTTTTTTAGGATGGAAAAATATCAATTTTCCTTGTCTGAAATCTCTTACTAAAGCTTGTAGCGTGTATTCTGTATATCCAAATTTTTCCATAACTTCTATTTTCGGGAGTTTCTCGAATAATAAAGCTTTGAGTGCTTCGTATCTCTTATGGTCAGTGGTGATAGGGTTGGCAAAATATAGGGACAGGTCAGTCTCAGTCATCAGTATCTAATAATGATGTTTATAATATTTAAATTTTATTGTTTATTTTTGTATTTTGTAATTTTTAATAGGATAAAAAGCCTATAATTAGGGGTTTTTTCCGTACTTTATTTGATATTTTCTACAATTTATCAGTTTTAATTTTTAATTTATTAAACTTTTATTGTTCATAAATCAACCCCAATTATCAGAAGGCTGATACTAACAGCCGACATTGGTTTATATAAAAAGAGAGCCAAAAACCTTGGAAAACCTACATAGAATTATGAAGATTAAGGCACTTACGAAAATCGGTGTTAAAGAAACGTACCTTGCAAAGATGAAACAGATTACAAAAGAGAATCCAGATGCTGCGTTCATAGTTGTGACCCGAAGCGCCGGGCATTTGCTGAGTCCTTCATGGAACCTGCTTAATGACTACAAAGATGGGCGCATCGACTGGGCGCATTACACGGAGAGGTTCAGGCGCGAGATGGAATGCGATCCGTGCAGGAAAGAGATGAAGAGAATATGGGACTTGTCTCATACGAAAGATGTGTTCCTGATATGTTATGAGAAACCAGGTGATAATTGTCACAGGCATATCCTGATAGAATTGATGAAGAGTTATTTCGGAATCGCGTCATCGACTACTGATAAATCGCCATGAAGCGATGCCAGCGGTCTGCCAATGTGGATTTCTTATTATAGATTATCACTATTTTCAAGCAAGGTCTTTAACTTTCTCAGGTCCTTTGTGACCGCATCTGCGTCCTCGGCAAACATTTGATCTGACATGTCCGGCTGCATGTACAATGTGAAAATTAATTCACTGCCATCATTGTTGGGAAATACACGCATGGGATTATAGAATTTTGCGCCGGATGGCAAAGTGACTTCGTGATCCAGGACGCCGAATTTGTTTTTATCTGCGAATTTAACTTTGATCCTACCCATCGGGGATTCAGCGATCCAGTCACCATTGACGTTCTTTATGGACTCCCCAAGTCCTGCAGCCCATTTTGGCAGATTCTCAGGATTTGAGGCGAATTCGTAAACAGTATCAGCCGGGCGATCGATCGAAACACTGATATGCACGGATTTAAAAGTCATATTCCTTTCTTTTCTCAGCGAGAAAATGGTTGCAGCATGCTCACCCTGTTGCCTTCCGTATCAAAAAACGACACAATCAAGCCAACATTTAGTATCTCCATCGCCTCCCCAAGAACTTTTCCGCCAGCCTCTCTAACCTTCTTCATGGATTCCTTTATATCATCCACCTGAATAACCACAGATGGGTATTGTGATGCTAATTCCTCTGATTTCTGGAAGAAGCCTCCATTGATCGCTCCAGGTTTTTTGGGCATCATCTTTTCATCGACTTCTGTTGTAGTAACAAGGACATATTCTCCCATTTCCGGGCCCAGCTGGTTAGTTTGCCAGCCAAATGCTTTCCTGTAAAATTCTGACATGCGTTTTCTATCTTCCGCAGGCATTTCAAAATGTACTACTGGATCCATTTTCATAATATTATTTCCTCCCTTTCATTTCTTCAGTCATTTTTCTTTCATCCATGTAAAAAATCTCCCAGATGTGCCCATCAATATCTTCAAAACTTCTTCCGTACATCCATCCATGGTCTTCTGCTTTTCTGTATTCTGACCCTCCGGCAGCTATGGCCCTGTCTATCATTTCATCCACTTTCGTTCGACTTTCAGCTGATAGTCCTACCAGCACTTCTGTATTCTTTTTAGCATCGCAAATTTTCTTGGTGGGAATAAAGTTCTTGAAGAACTTCTCAACCAGGAGCATCGCAAAAATATTCTCGTCAATTATCATACAAGCTGCATTGTCATCCGTGAATTGAGGATTAAATGTAAATCCGAGTTCAGTGAAAAATTCTATTGTTTTGTTGAGGTCTTTCACTGGCAAATTAACAAAAATTTGTTTGGTCATTTTATTTATCTCCTTTTATTTTTTGTCTGCTGGTCGATAGGTAAGAATCACAACACCAGAACCTGTTGTTTTGGTGTCGACCAGTTTCAAATACATCGGACCCACCCCGTTATCGAACAGGCGCTTGCCGCTGCCCAAAATGAGGGGATGGATCAAAAGAACATATTCGTCAACCAGCCCCGCCTTCATCAGGGACTGCGCCAGCTTTCCGCTGCCGATGATGTAAAGGAACCCGGAACCAGGCTTCTGTTTAAGGTTGGCTACTTCTTCCTCGACATTCTTCTTGATCAGCGTTGAATTGTTCCACTCTACCTTTTCCAGGGTCGTAGATACCACAAATTTTGGCATACTATTCAGTTTATCACCTATTGGGTTATCTTTAGGGGCATTGGGCCAGTACGCGGCAAAGATTTGATAGGTCGCCCGACCCAGGAGCAAAGCATCTGCAGCAGCTATCAGCTCTCCTATAATTTGTCCCCCTTCAGCGTCGTGGTATAGCATTTGCCAGCCGCCGTACTTGAACCCGCCTTCCGTATCCTCTTGAGGAGAACCCGGCGCCTGCATGACACCATCCAGAGTCAGAAATTCTCCTATAACTAATTTTTTCATGTTAATTCACCTGCATTCCGTTATCGTCCCTCATAGGCTTTCTTCAAACCTTCTATATCAATTTTCTTCATCTGGAGCATTGCTTTCATGGCTCTTTGCGATTTTTCAGAGGTGGGGTCACCGACCAGTTCGCTCAATACATCGGGGACGATTTGCCACGAGACCCCGTATTTATCCTTGACCCAGCCACATTGCTGTGCCTTTTCATCTCCGCCTTCAGAGAGTTTTTCCCAGTAATAATCCACTTCTTTTTGCGTCTTGCATCGCACCACGAACGATATTGCTTCATTGAATTTGAATATCGGACCGCCGTTGAGGCCTGTAAATCTTTGCCCTTCGATTTCAAAATCTATGGTCAATACCGTTCCAGCTCTCTTCCATGGATCTCATACCCTTCTTTTCCATAGCGGCTAATGTTGCCTATATTTGAGTTCTTAAATATTGAGGTGTAAAAATTCGCTGCCTCTTCGGCATGGTTATCAAACCACAAACATGGGGTGATTTTTTGCATATTTCCTCCTTAAAAATATTTTTTATTCTGATTATTTAGGCTTTCAGAGAGCTTGTCTATTGACTGGTGCCAACCTGCCAGGGCGTAGACGTAATTTTGACCACCGTCGCTCACCGGCCAATCGTAATGCATGATGGTTAGTTCAGTCATATCGCATTTTTTGGATTTAAAGACGACCTCAATGCGCATCTCCGTCGGGAAGTCAGGCATGCCCAAATCAGCTGGATCAACACTGTTGCCGTCTTTGTCAGCCATGCCCTGAGTGAATTCAAGGCGTTCCATTGGCACGATCTTCTTGTAAACGCCAGCTGAGTACATATCCTGACCACCCTGTTCTTTCGGCGCGCGCATACAAAATAGATATTGCCGCCTTCACGAAAATCTATTTTGCATGAGGGAGAGATGTAGTCTTTCGGTCCCCACCAGCGCATCACGCACTCAGGATCAGTCCACGCTTTCCATACGAGTTCGACCGGTGCGTCGATAATGCGAGTCACGACGAGGTCTTGCTTTTTTATCTGATTTTTTTTAGTCATAGGTTTCACCTTCTTTTCATTTGTTTGGATATTTTTGCTGCATGGGGTGAGGTGGCACAACACCCGGCTCCGTCTCCTTTTCGAACTCTTTTTCCTCCCACATATCATGTGCGATCGCTATTGCAGCAGCCTGGGTGATGATCGCGAAGGCGCAGATGACATGATAAAAAAGGATGAGTCCATAAATCGAGACATTGATCACCGGGATGACTGATGTGTTGCCGATGTCAAAGAAGATCAGAACTCCAGATATACCCGCTGTCACTGAGATATTGTAACTCGCCTGAGCGATACGCTTCACCCTGTCCATAACTCGAGTTCTGCGAATCCCGGAGAAGTTGTAGAATGCAAGGCCGATAATGGCTATGCCCAGGATGGAGTGCAGGTATATAAGAACTGATGAGCCACCAGGAGTCATCACGAGGAGGAATTCAATGAGCGCAATCCAAACCATCGCGTACAGAGCCATCCAGAGCTTCATACAATCACACCTCGACAGAGGGGGACACGTCCATGAAATTTATCAGATGCCATTTTTCCACTCACTACTTCACAGGTATTCTGACGTTTTTTGATTTTGAATTATTTCACAAGTCCTGTTATTGAATAACTTCTACGATAATATATAGCCTGTGTTTATAAGATTTCTAAATAGCTTCATCAGTACTTCCTAAGGAATCTCCGACAGCGTTGTGAGAAGCGTTCAGAGCAACATACTTAATATATAAATTAACACTGTTTCAGGGGTCAAAGTTAGAGAATGCTAAACACCAACATTGTATAACTTTTTATTATATTATTGCTATGCATGTCGATTTTTACACAATTCTTTGTTCGTGTCATCAACGGTTTAAACTTTCTTATTCCAAATGACAGGTTATTTGGATGGCATGACCGACAAGAAAGCAAAACAGCGCGGATGATGCCGATTTTCATTATATTGTTCTGATTTAATAATTATTTTTAATACATGTGCTCGCCGGTATGATTACTGCACTGTGAACCGAAACAGTTTTTAGAGTAACGCGACTCCAATCACTGAGGTAGGCACTAAAACATGCCAATAAAAGTCACATTAAGACCCGATACAAGGTATTTCGTTTTAAGAGATATTAACGGCACAGAGCGCGGCAGATATTCCATCCGACTCCCCAGGGAAGGACATATGGGGCAGAGTCCGAGTGATGTGGCGCTAAAGATTGCATAGATGAAAGCGCACATATGCATGACGTGCAGCGGTAAAGTCGAAGGATTTGACAGCGAGCTTTCCCAGAAAGAGGTACGCTTTGACGGCTACACAGAGAAACTCGTAGATGCACTGATGGGTACAGGTGATTTTGCGAATTCGTCTGATCTTATACGAATTGCGATACAGACCCTGTACACAAAGTATGAGGCAGAACAGATCTCGGCGGATTTGCATTCTATAACAAAGAGAGTGATTTCAAGATCTGTTGCAAGAGCAAAAGATCAGAAAGTATTAACAGTCTCAAGAAGAAGAAAACAAAATCCTGTTGAGGAAGCTGTTGAAGAATCGGTGCAAGAAACTGAAAAAGAAGACGTGAACATTGAAGACAAAAAAGATGATAAAATCGTATCAGGTGATTAAAATTGTACGACTTGACTATACCAATACATACAGCAAACCCTTTCCATTGCCGATCACATCGCCAGTATATTTGTTATAGGTAACGCCATCCACGGCTTCCGTACCTTCAAGCTTAAAGACAGGCATCATTTCATCCACTTTACCCTTGATGATGATGGTACCTTTTGACATCTCGCTTCCTGGCCTGCTTGTATTTCCGCCGATCACGATCTTTCCGCCATTGTTGCTGATACCTGCAAGAATGCCGGCGTTTCCATTTACATATATCTCGCCGCCGCACATGTGCTCACCAGCAAAGTCAAGGGTATTGCCCAGAACGGTGATCTTCCCGCCGCGCATTCCGCAGCTTTCACCGCGGTATCCTGAACCAAGATAATAGGCAGCGTTTCCTTCTATAATGATGTCTCCGCCTTTCATCTCGCGGCCTGCCCAGGAGTCTGCATTCCCGGCCACAGTTATCTTCCCGCCGCTCATCTTTGCGCCAAGATGCATGTCAACATCTCCTTTTATCATTATCAAACCTGCTGTCATCCCTTCGCCGATCCTCTTTACGCGTGAGAAGTTACCTTCCATCACGATCTTAACATCGGCGGCAGTGCCGATTCCTTCCACTTTTATAGTGAAAAGATCACCGAGGGTGGTCTTATGGTTTCCCAGCCATACTTCAAGCGACTGGATGTCTTTTTCTGATTTCCCTGCGAATTTATCAGGCGAGATATTCTCTGCCTCAACTGATATCGTTAATTCACTTTTTGGTTTTATAGTGACTGTCTGCATTTAGCTCACCTCCACAGGGATAGCTCCTGCTTTTATGACTTCTGGATGCGTAACATATTCGTCCTGGACTGCATAGTTTGCAAGGTTCATCGAGTAATAATTCTTGAATTTATGCCTTATGTCCTTCATCATTATTTCAGTTTGTTCCTCTGGAACTGTCGCATCTACCCAGTACGTTCTTCCTGCTGGAGTTGCTGTTATCTCTCCATCTTTTACAACGATTTCACCGCCTTTTATCGTGTATGCTGCTGATGAGAATGCGCTCTTTATCTTTGCATGTTCAATTGATGGGTCTATCTG
The DNA here is from genome assembly GCA_021409285.1 of Candidatus Methanoperedens sp. Lineage (GTDB taxonomy): Archaea > Halobacteriota > Methanosarcinia > Methanosarcinales > Methanoperedenaceae > Methanoperedens. Next base: position 6,501 of record JAGFND010000022.1, read on the forward strand.
GTCAGGGATTATGTCATATATCGAGAGATCCGCATCAGAGCCAGCTCCGAGATGTCCCTTAGTATCAAGAAGGCCGAGGACTTTTGCAGTACCGACGCGAGTCATCACTGCGATATCGTTAAAATCAAGTTCTCGCGTAATTCCGGGTATCTTTGTTCTATCGTTGACGAGAGCATGAAGCGTCTTTATCTCCTCCTGTCTTTTCTTATTACTCATAAGAAGTGCTATCACTTCTGGATAATTCACGAACGGACCGCCATTCGGATGGTCAGTGGTGAGGAGAACCTTGTATGGGTCTTTTGTGAGAAGTGCAAGTTCAAGTCCCATCGCCCACATAATCGCATGAATAGATACCTGCTTCGCATAAAAAATAGGTACGACACCGGATGCATCTTCAAGTTCGACATCACCATTTGCCCATTTCGCATGCAATAATTTTGCATTGGCGTACTGGACAGGACCATCTGCGGTCATTGTTGTCGCGCTTCCAAAAATAAGCTGGCCCATGTCTGTTGTTACATTATCGCAGTTATTCAGGTAATTTGCGATCTCATCTGCTTTTGATTCAAAATCGCCCCAGTTAGTGCCACCCCAACAATTGAATGTTACATGAGTGACATGCAGCACCTGTCTGTCCTTTCTTGCTCTAACCTGGTCTGCAAGTTCCATACTGGCAAGAGTTGTCCTGTAATTGCCTGGCTTTCCAAGGTTATTACAGTGTAGATGGACAGAATGCGGAAGCTTGAGCGTCTCATTTACCTTCATCAGAGATACGATAATTTCTCTTGGCGTGACCTCAAAATTCGGGACAACATCATCAAGGCCTGTTACATTCTTGCCGAATCCCCACATCTCGCCGCCTCCTGGATTTACGCATTTGATGCCGAATCCCCTGCTTGCAAGAAGCCCCCAGGCCACATACGCAGCGAGTTTGTCCATGTTCTTTTCGCGTACAAAGTCCATAGTAGGCCAGTTGCTGCCGAAAAGTGTGAGAGCACCTTTATCGATGATAGGTATTTCTTCAAGTTCTTCATGAGTATGCCTGGCCTTCATTATCGCCTGGGCCGCCTCAAAAACAGTTGTATAACCCATCTGAGCATAGCGGTATCCCATTGCATAGACATTGGGTACTGTATAGCCTGTGCAGGGTCTTGTTATCTTTGTTCGCGGCTTGATTCCCAGCCTGGTATCCTCAGGACGCATTATCCTGCCCATATTCACTTTTGCACCTGCGATATGCGAATGCGCATCCACGCCGCCTGCCATGACAACCCTCCCTCCGGCATCAATTACAGAGGCGCTGCTACTTACTTTATCTACGATCTTGCCATCCCTGATCGAAATATCTGTTCTATCACCTTTAATGCCATTGACAGGGTCATATACTGACCCGTTCTTGATTAGAAGTTCCATTTTCAAACACCTCTTAGCTCTTTTACACGTTCAGTAATTCTTTCAAGCACTTCAACATCAGTCGAAAGCGTGGGTTCTATCATCTTCCTGTACCTCAAAGAAACGCCGTCCATCCGGTATGCTGTGCCTTCCACCTCAATACCGCATACTGCAACTGGTATCACGATATTTGATACTTCAGTGGTCGCATTCCAGTACGGGTCGATCTGGACGACCGGTATCTTAGCAAGGTGGCGAACCGAATCAGCAGGGAAATGCGCACCTGCATCTCCGGCTATGATCATTGCAGCATCGGTTTCTTTCCTCATCAATAAATCGTTTGCAGCGGTCTCACCAGGATTATAATACGGCGCCCCCCGTGCAAAATCAACAGCGGTGGCAAAACCAGTTTCCCATGAACAAACCTGTCCGAATCCAGCAACATTGTAGTGGCCACGCATGGGCATGATCACACATTTTGTGAAGGAATTCAACTCTGTTGTCAGAGATATTGCATTATCGATGTTCTTATATCTGGATATGCTCTGTGTAAGCCCCATGCCAAAAAATATCCCGCAGAACTTGGCTCCTTTTAATGTATCTACAAGTTTCACAAGCTGCTCTTTCTGAACCCCTCCCGCTGAATCCGGAACAACGTCAGCATGGCCTGAAAGTATTGCCCTCATAGCAGATATGACCAGATAATCGCTACCCTGCTGCACCTGGACAAATTCATCAGCCATGCTTGCAGTTTCAGTCTTTCGCACATCCACAACTATAACTTTGCGGCCTCTCCGACCTTTTTCCTGGAAAAATCCTTTTGTAAAAACAGAATAACGTCCCATGTGTCTTGGATGCGCATGAACGGGATTGCTTCCCCAGAATACGACCACATCAGCACGGTTCTTTATCTGACCAAGAGTCGATGAAGGAAGACCTTTCTCATGGACTGCGAGCGTGGATGGCCCGTGGCATACTGTCGCTGTATTATCTATTATTGCACCCATTTCCTCAGCAAGAAGAATTCCTTTTTTATGTACTTCACAAAGAGCAGATGCCCAACCGTACAACAATGGTCTTTTTGACATTGCAAGCATCCGGGCAGCACCTTCTATAGCTTCATCATAAGAGACTTTCTTAAATTCACTCTTCTTATCAGCTCTCATCATAGGCGTTTCTATCCTGTGGTGCCCCATGATCTTGGCAGTTCCAACCCTGCATGCATGCTTAACCCCTGTTATTCTGTTATTATCAACAACTACAGTGATGTCATCGCAATTGCAGCCGCAGAATGGGCAGAGAGCATCGGTTATTTCCGTTGTCATTATTTGTACCTCGCGATCAGTTCCTTCATTAATAGAATTTTATCTTTTGTAACTTCTATCTCGGCAGGGATACCCTTGAATCCCGGCATTCCACAGCCTCTGGTATCCGGATCAACAACAGCGTTAGCCCACGGCCCCATCGGAATGAATGCGATGCTGTCAGGATTCCCGTTATTTTCCTTCAACTTCACGACTACGTCCCCGTATCTTGTTTTAACACGAACGTTGCTGCCGGGTTTTCCCAGAATCTCCAAATTTTTTGAATTCAATTCACAATAAGCTGTTGCTTCCTGATAATCAGAAGAGGTCTTATTTTCAATAGTCACTCCCTGATCGATAGTTCTTCCTGTTATCAAATTCACTTTTAATGTCATCTCTATCCTCTTTTTTTTTTCATACTTATTAAACATAAAGTCATCTTTCAGTGTTTGAAAGATGTATTTTGTATGTATTGAACGTTTCGTTTTTGTTTTTATTATTATTCTGAAACGAGCGATGCAGGAGTTGGAGGTGTACCTGTGTATAATGCAGATGACGGAGCCGAATATACAATAAAATCATAGATCCAGGTTAAACAATCTCATAATCCTGGAGCACATACTATTCAGGTAATCTCTTTCATTTACTCCAGTGAAAAAAAAGTGGAAAAGAGCTGCTCACCATTAAGCTCTGGCTTAATAAAGATTTTTTTTGGTACGCTTCTTTCCCTGTTTACATCTTTTTATTATGTCACGACTACATTTCCGTGTGTTATGCTCGGATGGATTGTACAACTATACTCAAATGTTCCGGCTTGATTAAATGTGTAGCTATACGTTTTACCCGGATCGATAGGTCCTGAATCAAATGCACCCTTCGGTACAGATGTTACAGTGTGCTGGACACCATCATTGTTGGTCCAGATCACAGTTGTTCCCATTGAAATCCCTACAGTACCTGGAACAAAAGTAGAGCTTTGAATGGCTACACTAACCGGCGCTGGCGTCGTTGTTACCGGTGCTGACGTCGTTGCCACCGGCGTTGATGCAGGTTGCGTTGTAGTTGTTGTGGTACACCCACTTATTAATACAGCGATTATTAACAGTCCAATAAACCATATTTTTTTCATATTAACCTCCCGTGCAGGATATATAATCCCGTAACAGAATGTATAACTTATCTACTATTTATCATTTTTGGATTAATTTTTGATTTTCGCAATATATAAGGATGAAGTGATAAATAGCTTAAAATATCAAGAGAATAAATCTGGTTAATGGAGGTTATAAGTATGACAGGTTTTGATGAAATGGTTATCGGTGCTGTAGAAAAAGTTATACCGAGTGTTGTAAACATCAGTGAAGTTAAATTAATGAAGGATGCATATCTGCATGTGCATCCGGTTCCGGGTGTAGGTTCAGGTTTCATAATAAATAAGGATGGCTTTATACTCACAAATGCCCACGTGGTACTGGGTTCACAGGAGATTAAAGTGGCTTTGGACGACGGAAGGATATTCCAGGGCGAAATAAGGGGTCTGGACACCATGAAGGATCTTGCAGTAATCAAGATTAACGCCAGCGATCTGCCAGTAGCAGAGATTGCAAAAGACAACAATCTCAAAATCGGACAGATGGCAATTGCTATAGGCAGTCCTCTGGGTCTTGTGGGAGGCCCCACTGTCACAGCAGGTGTCGTAAGCGCTGTGAATCGATCAATCCAGACTGAGGCAACATTCATGGAAGGATTGATACAGACAGATGCTGCTATTAATCCCGGCAACAGCGGAGGTCCCCTGATAAACAGCAAAGGCGCGGTGATAGGAGTTAACAGTGCCGTCATTCCTTTTGCACAGGGTATCGGGTTCGCCATGCCGATACAACCTTCAATAGAAATTGCAGACCAGTTAATAAAGCACGGTGAAATCGTGAGACCGTGGATCAGTTTTAATGCCATAGATGTCAATCCCAAACTGGTGGCATATTATGACCTGCCCACTACTAAGGGGGTAGTTATTACTGATGTGGTAAAAGGAAGCGAAGCTGAAAAATCAGGTATAGAGATAGCGGATATCTTAATCCGGATGGATGAAATAGAGATAATTACTGTTAAGGATCTCATCAAAGTGCTCAATAAACATAAAGTGGGCGACAAAGTAACTATGGAATTCTTTAGAGGGCAAGCGAAGGTAAAGCTCAAGACCGTGCTTGAGAAGGCTCCAACTGCTAAGGGTCCACCCATGGCAAAGTGAAAAAATTTATGTTAGCAAATTGTTATTGTTTTGAGTAGAAGTTGGTTATCAGCGAAAGGTATTGCAGGTAACCACCAAACTATATATATAGACACTTACATAATATATATTGTGGAGGTACTTTTATGGAAGAAGAAGAATCAAAGCAGATAAATAAAACACTCAATGACCTGAGCGTCAAAATGGATAAGAAAATTGAAGAATTAACTAAATCAATTGGGAAAACACTTGGGGAGAAACAAGAATATGCTGAAGGGAAGATAAACGAAAACCCTCTTGCTTACGTGGCAGGAGCATTCGTCGGCGGGGTAATCGTGGGTTACGTGATGGGCAGGGGAAAAGGCTAGTGCAGCAAAGTATAATAGATTTCCTCAGCGGCCTTTCAAAATCGATAATCGAGGGCCTTATAGAAGCGCAGAAGCATGGTGGAATTGGCAATTCCATAGAAGAAGGCATCGAGAAATCCAGAAAAAAATTATTTATTACCGGGGTTGCGATCTCAATCGCTGGTACAGGATTTTTCTTGACCCTATGGGGAATTGCATCCGCCATTGATGCGAGGTTCGCTATGAGAGGCCTGGGATATGTATTGATAGGTTTACTTGGAGTACTAACTGGATCACTTGTATATAAGAAATAGAATTGGACCGCAGAGCATCCCACAATAATAATAAAATTAATATAATAATAAATTATCCCATGGGAGGGAGAACACGGGACTATTAATAAATTTGCTGACCATACTCCTTCTTGGGACGGTTTCGCAACCGGTAGCTTTCGCAACCGGGCTTTCGTTAAAGCTCGATCCTCTTTTGACTGCAATCATGGCAACCCTTGGGGCCATACTGGGTGTGCTGGTTATTTTGAACTTTAGTGAACGTATAATAAAGTGGAAGTGGCTGGATGAGAAGCACTATTGTGAAGAAAGCAAGGAAGGTAGCAGCCGCATATGTCGCATCTGGCATCGATATGGCGTTGCAGGACTTGGATTGCTGGCTCCTCTACTTGTCGGTGCGTCCTTTGGAACCGTTATCGGCATCGTACTGGGTGCAAAAAAAAGCATCCTTCTGTTCTGGATGATTATAGGTATCGTTATTTGGTGCGCCATTTCAGCATTTGGTATCAATCTGGGAATAGCTGGCATCAGGGGGCTGTGGCATTAAATAATCGATGCATGAAATTTTGATATTCATCATATTGATCAGTATCTTGAAAAATGTTTGAGGCTGCAGACCTCAAGGGAGTGCAAGCGCATGATACGCTTCCCTCCTACTTCCCAAAGACCTTCTTGATCTGGCCGACCTTTTCTTGAACCTTGCCGGCTATCTTTTCGTCTTTGCCTTTTGTTTCCAGGTCGGGATTGTTGCTGAGTTTCCCGGCGATTTCCTTGATTTCACCCTTCACTTTGTGGATATTGCTTTCTACCTGGTCCTGTGTACTGCTTTTCATGGTAATCCTCCGTTTGTATAAAATCTCATATTAATCTTGCAGCGTAATCACAGCTATAGCATCTTATCAGAAGCTTTAGACCGAAGAATTCAATAGAATTATCGATATTATCTGCTGTTATGCCCCCCACTTGATAATATATATTATGAACGTATACTATAAAAGGATATGTTTGCCACCATACGAGGGGTTCCCATAGCGTCAAGATAGTCTTGTTAGGTCATATATTTTGTAGTGTATACACTACTCATGACTGAACAATAGTATGCGCCGCTGAGCTTGAAGATGTTAATGCACGGGCTTTTTCAATTGCTACCTCAATTATAAAGTATTTTCTCTTCCCGTATACTGGCTGAATTCCCATTTCTCCCTTTTGATTCCACGAAGCACACCTCTCGCCTTTCAGTAATGTGAGGTTGGCATGGGAAATACGCGGGAAAGTATCTGATAGAACAACTAAACTTATGAGTGATCTGGGAATAATCCACTGCACTGACATTTCAAGGGAAATGCCTGCTGTGGATTCCGACATAATGTATACCCGCTTATTCGGTCATGGAGAGCATAACCTGTATTCAGATTCTGCACGACTCAAAGTATATGAAAGAAGCGGGACATTTCCGAAGGTCACAAAGGCTGCCGGACTTGCGTCTTTGAAGATTGTACTTGAGGAGGATATAGTGTTCCTTGCAACCAAGAGCGAACTGATTGAAGATCAGGGGTGGAATGTGTTCGACCTGACAGAAAAGGAGCATGTTCATGCAAGATTGCTGCTTGAGAACCTGCCCAATGGGAAATATTCAAGTGTGGAAGAAGTTTTAGAGGATTTACAATAGCAAGTACATGTGAAAGTGAAATGCACTGCCAAAAAAATATTAAAATAACTAAGGGCGTTAAACAAAAAACAGGAAGCCCCGGGAGGGAATTGAACCCTCGACCTCGTCCTTACCAAGGACGCGCTATACCTCTAAGCCACCGAGGCGCATTGTTCTACTACCAGGATATATTATGAGCGGGCCCGGAGGGATTCGAACCCTCGACATCCGGGTTAGAAGCCCGGCGCTATATCCAAGCTAAGCCACGAGCCCAGCGCGAACCCTGAAGATGTCCTGATTATTTAAAAAGCTTTGGTGAACCCTGGCAGGAAGTCCATATGGATATCGCTAATTTTGAAGTTTCTTGATTTTCCACTGGATTCGATGCAAAACGCCTCTTAATGTCTGTACCTCACGCCCTGTCAGTTCGGCCCGACCTAATATTCTTCGAAGCATAAGTCTTGTCTTATCTTCTTTATGTTCCTTATATTCGATATCATCAAGCACTTCATCCATGTGCCCATATAGCAAATCAATATCGAAAGGATCTGCCAGGAATGTCTTTCCTCTTTCAATATCACTTAATTCATAAAGAACCACAGAAACAGCATGGGACAGGTTCATACTTGGATACACAGGATCTGTAGGTATATTCACTATGATATCGCACTTCTCAAGTTCTTCGTTTCGAAGACCGTCGTCCTCTCTCCCGAAAAGAAGTGTTATGACGCCATTCTTTTCTTTTAACTTTTCTTTGAGCTTTCTGGGAGGGAGGGCAGGCATTCTCATGTGCTTGTTATCTGTCTTCCCGGGATCTCCGGTCATCCCTATAACGAGATTTGACCTAAACAGTGCATCTTCCAGGCTGAATTCGATTCTTGATCTTTCGATGATATCATAGGCATGAACCGACATCATTTTAGCATACTTATCAAGCTCACATGGATTAATAAGAACAAGCTCAACAAAACCAAAATTTTTCATTACACGGGCCACAGAACCGATATTCCCGCTGTGGCGCGGTTCCACAAGGACGATGCGAAAAGTAAGACCTGGTAAAAAATTTTCAACCACAATGCTTTTAAAGGTAATCCTACAATATAAGCATGTGCATAGATGCAATTAGACCATCCATGCATTTAATCATCCAGTGAATAGTAGTTAGATATTTATAATTACAGAGGGCTCACAAAGATCGTGGCCCGAATGACATAATTGACTTTCATCACCGTTATGGGATAACAAATATGGCCTAATAGAATAAATGAGAATATTAGTTTAGAATGAAAAAACGCCAGTTCTAAATAACCATACGGTTGAAACTGTTTTCTAACTGCAATTCAAAGGTAGGGTGCTATATATGCAAAATTCAGATACAACAAAATATATCATTCATGCTAAAATCAAAGCAGATGGAGTTATAGAGCGTCCAGACGTGATCGGCGCGATATTTGGACAAACTGAAGGCCTGATCGGGGCTGACCTTGATCTCAGGGAACTTCAGAGAAGTGGACGCATAGGTCGTCTTGAGGTCAATATTAAATCGAACATGGGAAAATCTATGGGTACCATAGATATCCCCTCAAGCCTTGATAAGGTTGAGACCGCGGTTCTTGCGGCAAGTCTTGAGACCATCGACAGGATAGGTCCCTGCATTTCCAACATAGGCATTGTAAAAATAGAAGATGTGAGGACATCAAAAAGAAAAAGGGTCATCGATCGCGCAAAACTAATACTTTCCGAGATGTTCGATGAAATGCTTCCTGAAAGCCAGGAGATAACAGACGAAGTCAGGCAGTCGCTCCGTATCGAGGAAATAACCACTTATGGGAAAGAAAACATCCCCATGGGACCGAACGTCCTGGATTCAGATGCCATTATCGTTGTAGAGGGACGTGCCGACGTTTTGAACCTCTTAAGATATGGGATCAAGAATGCTATCGCCGTTGGAGGAACAAACGTGCCACCCCAGGTGGCAGAACTCTGCAAGAAAAAGACAGTGACAGCTTTCACTGACGGGGACCGGGGGGGGGAACTCATCATTAAGGAACTACTTCAGGTAGCAGATGTAGATTATATCGCCAGGGCTCCTGATGGGAAAGGCGTCGAAGAGCTTGTCCAGAAAGAAATATTGAAATCATTGAGACAGAAGATACCGGCTGAACAGGCATTTGATTACTACCAGGTCAGCAAAAAGAGAAGAGTCACTTTGATGGAAGCGACAAAAAGGAAAGCATCCGGCAAGAAAGCACCTTCAGTCATTGAAGATCTTGAAATTGAAACTCCAAAGGAAGATCTCGATTTCGAACATTTCATGGAAACTGAAAAACCAAGGAAAGTCGAAGAATTCTCTGACGAAAAGGTTGAACCGATAGAAAAAGCCGAACCGCCTGCGGCTAAAAAAGAGAAAAAAGCCAGCGTATACCAGGAGCACATTTCCCAGTTAAGCGGTTCTTTAAGCGCCCGCCTGCTGGATGATAAGTATAATACTATCCTTGAAGTTCCTGTTCGTGATCTTGCAAATGCATTAAAAGAAGCAAATGGAAATATCGCAAGCGTTGTATTTGACGGCGTGATAACCCAGCGGATAGTTGATATCGCTTCTGAAAAAGGTATTGTGAACTTAATAGGTGCAAAAGTGGGGAATGTTGTAAAAACCCCTGCATCGATGCATATCGAAATATCAAATGATCTGTAGGGATTTAGATGTGGGTAGAACCCTTTCCGGATTTTCATCCCTCAAATCCACTTTTTTTATGCATCCTTGCAAACACAGAAACAGCAAAGATTCCCGGTATTTCTGCGGCAGGAAAATCGCCGGAACTCACGGATTATACGCCTGCCGCTGATGCTGAACTTGTTGAAACTGGAAATCCGATAAGTATCAATGAGCCAGCAATGACACCTTCCGGAGCCCCATCGCCTGCCGTATTGACACGCGCTTCAATGCTTCTGACAGGAATGCCGTGTTTTTTCATTAATGCAGGATTGCGAGTTCGGCCCAAGATACCAACGATCGACCTTGATTCAAAGCCGGGAGGGAATATAAGGACTGGATATGCTGTTTCTGATGTGATGGCTACTTATCATAAATCGGTTGAGCTTGGAAAGAAACTCTCAAAATTCACAGATCTTGTGATAATAGGTGAAAGCGTACCAGGCGGGACTACTACTGCCATGGGTGTTATGCAAGCCCTGGGCTATGACGGTAAAGTCTCATCAAGTTTTTCAGATAATCCCCTCGGACTGAAAGAGAGAGTTATACTTGAGGGAATGAAGAAAGCCGGTATTATTTTTGGCAGCCTGACTCGCCAACCCATGCGAGCTATTGAGTGCCTTGGCGACCCGATGATGGCAGCAGCAGCAGGACTTGTTGATGGTCTAAATACAAAGGTGGTGCTTGCCGGGGGCACCCAGATGGTCTCGGTCTTAAGTATCATAAAATCATTAGGATTGAAAAGGGATGTCTCAATAGCTACCACAAAATATGTCGCTTTCGATACAACGGCGAATTTCGAAAATATGACACGTTTACTTGGATATCAGGCATTTGTGGCAGACCCTGGCTTTAGGAACTCAAAGTTCAAAGGACTCCACATGTATGAGAATGGGGATGTGAAAGAAGGCGTTGGAGCGGGAGGCGCAATGTTCGCTGCCGCAATGTGCGGTTTTTCGCAGAAAAAGTTCCTGGAAAAAGCAGAAGAAGTCTGCTATAACATTTTTAAGAATTAGTAAGGTCTCATTATTTCCCTGTCTATCTCAACCACCTTCTTTTTCATTTTATTGCACCATTCATCTATATTGAAAAGAACGTGTTCCTTCATTCGAACAGGGTCAAGTGCAATATATTCATAGTAATAACCGCCAGTTTTGATGGTTTTTGTTTCCCGGTGAACAAGACCGCATCCGATCAAACTCTGAAGAGACCTGTAAGCTGTGCTGCGTTCTCTATTCAGGATTTCGCCAAGATGCTCAGCAGTCATGGGGCCATTTGTGACGAGCGTCCTATATGTCTCTATATCTATATTCTTTAATCCAAGAATGCATTTTGCGATGTCATTGCATTTGAAATCTCCTCGGATCATTTCTGGGATGGATCTTGGCATTATTATCACATGTTGTGTACAATTTGTACAAAACCTATCTATACCTATGAGCATAAATAGCTTATTAATAAAAAGGAAGCTCCTTTTTTTAATAGGCTGTCAGAAATTTCTGGAATAGGTTAGGGTATCACAATAATTATATATTACCCTGAAACCATTATATACACTTGCGCATTATGCGTGAGGTGAATAAATGGAAATAATAAACGCAGTCGTAGGAATCGTACAATTGGTCATAGCAATTATACTTGCAGTGGTTGCATTGTATATAGGTTTCAGTGTGTTAGGAAAAATAACCAAAGGGATAGATGAAGAAAAAGAGATCGCAAAGGGCAATACAGCAGTTGGTATCCTTGTTGCTTCTGTTTTCATTTCGATAGGTATCGTTGTACAGTCAGGTGTTGTTGGTATCTCAATAGGGATTTCAAAGGCTCTGGCCGCAGCCACAATGAGTGAGAGCATCTTGATCATTGTTATAAGTTTTGTTCAATTGATACTTGGTATCGTTCTGGCAATTATTGCAATATATCTTGCTTTGAACATTCTTGATAAACTTACCAAGGGAATCGATGAATTCGCAGAACTCAAGAAAGGAAATGTTGCAGTAGCACTTGAAATGGCCGGTGTAATAATCACAACAGCAGTGATCATCCAATCAGGTGTGCAGGGTATAACAGCAGCTTTGATCTGAGTAATACCTTTTTTTTTTCTATTTTTTTATACTGGGTGTCGAAATGGTAGATAATTGTCCGAATTGCGAAACTCCTTTAACAATAAGGAATATTAAAAAAAAATTAGCATTTGGTAGTATCGAATATCCTGTTTTACAGATCTGTCCAAAATGCAGTTGGACAAAAGATCTTACAGGAGCAGGAAATATAGTCGCAAAACCGATGAAAAGACCTGTTGTTCTGGTAAGAAAAGAAAAATCAGAAGACGTTAAACCATCAAAATCCGTGCCAGCTGGAGATTTCAACAAAATCATGACAATGGCTCTTGTATTGTTTGTAATTGCAGCAATCATACTTGCTTTTTATACGATATCATTAAAAAAGACATCGATAATATCCCAGACTAATCCCGCGACTGGTACGCCGGTAATACCAGTATTTACAACCAATCCGGCTGTTGCAGCGACAACGTCAATTAATACTCCAGCAGTCACCGCTAAATGGGTATTGCTTGATTATTACAGGATATACCGGAATGAGGCATCGAAGATTAAATCTGGGGATAAAGTCACCTGGAAAAATATTGGAAAAGACCATCTTACTTTATTAAGCGATAATATACCGGATTTCGGAGAACGACCTATTGAATATGATAAGATTACTTCGTACACCTTCACGAGATCCGGTACTTACACCTACTATCTCAGTGGAAAATCAAGCCTTAATGGGACTATAGTCGTAGAACCTTAAACCATAGTCCAATCGAGCTGAAAACCATCAAGGGTCAGCAATATTATTTTGTGCTTTATTCCTGGAAGTTCAAAGGGCAGGTCTTCATAACCAATAAATAATTCATCGCCAATATTGACCTCTGGGGGCGGATTAAGTACCTTTCCGAAGAAATATTTCTTATTTGTCCTGGAATCCTGCACCACAACATTTCGCCATGCTTTTGCCTGGGCGACATGCGTTACAATACATTTCCTTTTAATCTTTTCTATTTTCTTCTTAATTCCACCGATCTCGGTTTCAGTTGTCTGGATTAAATCAGCATCTTTATTATCCATTTTTTATCTCCGTAAGATATCTTGATATACATGTTTTATGTATTAAAGTTACTATCACAGGTGATCAATATGGGACTTCCAGCTAATAAACGGCATTTAATTGAACTATTGCATAAATTTAAACTTACATATGAACAGCTCTCTCAATATTCAGACATACCAGTTGAAAGGATCAAAGCGATAAAGAAAGGCATGGAACCAACGGACGAAGAACAAATTAAATTAAAAAAAGTAGCATTTTCCATGTCTGAACTTCTCCAGAAAGATACTGGCGAAACAATGGATTAATTTTTTTTTTAACGCTTCTTTAATATTTTTCCTTCAATAAGTATCTACTTTTTCGTTTCTTGCAGGGCAATGATCAATGATCGCCGACCCTGACCGATAGCTTAATGTACTATATGATCAAAAAGGGTACCTCCCTATCATCCGTAGGAGACATATAGTCGACTACTACGGGAGGAATCTTATTGGAACATGAAAAGATAGTAACCGCTGTAAAAGAGGCGTTAGAGAAGTCTCCTCAGCGAAAATTCAAGGAAAGTATCGATCTTGCGATAAATCTCAAGAATCTTGATATGAACCAGCCGCAGAACAGGTTCGACGAAGAGATCATCCTGCCAAACGGTGTCGGTAAACAGATAAAGATCGCGGTTTTCGCAAAAGGTGAAACGGGCCAGAGGGCAAAGGCCGCTGGCGCAGATTATGTTTTAGATCCTGAAGAGATCAATGTGCTTGGGGAAGACAAAGCCAGGGCAAAGTCGCTCGCTGAGGATGTCAGTTTCTTCATAGCTGAATCGGCGTACATGCCTTTGATCGGCAAAACACTCGGTCCGGTGCTGGGCCCCCGCGGAAAAATGCCCATACCCCTGACGGCTGATAAAGATGTTGTCCAGATCATTACCAAATCAAGGAACTCCATAAAAGTGAGATCAAAGGACAAGATGACATTCCACATTTCAATAGGGAAAAAAGAAATGGACCCTGTGAAATTATCAGAAAACATCGAGGCCATAATAAACCGTATCGAACACAAATATGAACGCGGTCTCTATAACGTAAAATCGATATATGTCAAATCGACCATGGGACCTGCAGTGAGGGTGATTTAAATGGTATCAGATAATGTACACCACAGCGTTCATATCCCACAGTGGAAAAAAGATGAGGTTGAAGAAATAAAGAATTTAATATCTTCATCCGGTTCTGTTGGGATCGTGGGAGTTGTCGGAATCCCATCAAACCAGCTGCAATTAATGCGAAAGAACCTTCGTGGTCTTGCAAATATCAGAGTGTACAGGAATAACCTGATTTTCCGTGCGCTTGATAAGTCATCCGAAAATGTTAAACAGCTGAATAAATATGTTGATGACCAGACAGCCTTATTGTTCTCCAGCGAAAATCCTTTTAAGCTCCAGAAGATCTTGGAGAGAGGCAGAACTGCAGCACCAATTAAAGCGGGAGGTATCGCACCCAAAGAAATTGTTGTGCAGAAAGGCCCAACTTCCTTTCCTCCAGGCCCCATCGTGGGAGAACTCCAGGGCGCCGGGATCCCGGCAGGCATCGAAGGTGGAAAGGTCGTTATCAGAGAGACAAGGGTCGTGGCCAAGAAAGGTGATGTAGTTGATGCAAAACTCGCATCGATCCTTTCTCGTCTTGCGATATACCCGGTTGATCTGGGACTTGACCTGAGGGTGGTCTATGAAAAGGGAACGATCTATGAATCAAAGCTCCTGGCGATAGATGAGACAAAATATTCAAACGATATTACACAGGCGGCGCAGCGGGCATTCAACTTATCAGTTAATGCGGCATACCCGGCAAAAGCCACGATCGTTACTCTGCTGGCAAAGGCAGTATCCCAATCAAGGAATCTTGCCATCAATGCCGAAATACTGATACCGGATATCATCAATGTATTACTTGCAAAAGCTAATGTGCAGATGTTATCTGTCGCTATGATCGCAAAAGCCAAAGATACTAATGCTGTCGGCAACAAATTGAAGGAAAATATTAGTTAAATTAATTAAAAGGTGATTAAAATGGAATACGTATATGCAGCGCTAATATTACACAGCGCAGGAAAGAAAGTAACAGATGAAGCAGTTTCTGCTGTTATCAAAGCAGCAGGTATAGAAGTTGATGCAGTAAGAGCAAAAGCATTAGTTGCCGCTCTTGATGGTGTCAATATCGAAGAAGCAATCGCAAAAGCAGCATTCGCAGCTCCAGCGGCAGCCGCACCAGCGGTGGCAGCAGCAGCCCCGGCAGCAGCAGCCGAGAAGCCAAAAGAAGAAGAGAAAGCAAAAGAGAAAGCCGAAGAAAGCGGAATGGAAGGACTTGGAGCTCTGTTCGGTTAAGCCCCCACTTCTTTTTTTCCTTTCTTTTTTTACATTCTTATATTTTAAATGAATTTATTATATTTAATTCGTTAGAATAATTGAAATGGCTAAAACTCATGTTAGACATTTTGCAATTGAAAAAAATATCATATTCTGGTGCCAAAATTGCAATATTCCTATCCTTGATGTGCATTGCGGGATATGCCGTGAAAAAGGACTTCAAATAGTTCTCACGCCTCCTGGTGATGTGCGGTTCGCGTCCCAGCATGAGCATGGGATAATTGATAACATAATCTTAGAATCGTTTAGCTCTGTTTCTCTTTCAGGAAAACTCATACTTTTGAATAAGATCCCGGGTGAAGATAGAACAGATGAAATAATTGTGGATGGGCTTCGTTTCGGAGTATTGAGATTCGATATGAAAGAATTCAATTTTAAACTTGATCTTATGATAGAAGGGGCAAGTGCGCTCATTGAATCGGGAATCCGGAATAAGCTCGTCATAATATCCTCAAGAAAAGGTCATCTTAGCGGAAAAACCATAGACGGGCATGATGTCATTGAATGTTCAGATGATATAGGAGCTGGTGACGCTGTTCTTGTAACTGGCAGGAACCTCCAGGGTTTCGGGATATCCTACAGGAATAGCAGTGAATTGAAGAATCCCGGTCAATCGATAAAGATAAAGAAGATCGACTCAAGAAGAATGTTTTTTATCTCAAAAAATCCATCACATGATGAGCTTATCCGTGCCAATGCACCATATATGAAAAGACTGGTTAAGGATGCTGTGAACACTATTCGGGGTATCGCCAGCCAGAATGATTTTAAGGATTCAACAGTTTATGTTTCATTCAGCGGCGGGAAGGACAGCCTCACCACCCTTGACCTTACAAGAAGCGCTTTAAAAAAACCATTAAAAGTGTTCTTTGCAAATACCGGCATTGAATTCCCGGAAACCGTGGAATTTGCCAGAAGATTCTGCAAAGAGAATGATATTGAACTAATAGAAGTTGAGGCAAAAGAAGCGTTCTGGGAGAATCTTCCAAGTTTCGGGCCGCCTGCCAAGGATTTCAGATGGTGCTGCAAAGTCTGCAAACTCGCTCCCATCAACTCAGTCATGGAAGAATGCACGGGCGGGGGGCGAAAGTGCATCACCGTTGATGGAAAAAGGAAGTACGAGTCATTTGTTCGTGCGCGGATCGCCCCTAAAGAAGAGAATCCTTTTGTTCCGGGTCAGGTGAGCGTATTCCCGATACGAAACTGGCGCGCTATCGAGGTGTGGCTATATATTTATTATCGCAAACTTGAATATAATCCATTGTATGATATGGGTTTTGAGCGAGTGGGATGCTGGCTTTGTCCCGCCGAGCTTTCAGCTGAGTATTACAGATTCAGGGAATTGCATCCTGAATTATTCAAACGCTGGAATGAGTATCTTTTGAAGTGGGCGAAAGAATATGGAATTTCGGATTCATTCATAGAACACGGCTTCTGGCGCTGGAAGACGCTTCCTCCCAAAATGATACAGCTCGCAAGTGAGCTCGGGATCGATACGGTACTTAAAAGCAAAGAAGAAGATTTCGGATTTACATTAACAGGTGGAGTTTCATCCTGCAGGACAGGGGGATACACAATGGAAGGAAAAGTCAAAGGGCTTACGCTTTCTGAAGTTTTAAATATTGGAAATATCCTGGGTGAAATTATGTTCTCAGAAGACCTCGGAGTTCTTCTGATAAGGATGAAGAATTCCAGCGTAAAGATATTTTCTTCAGGGCATATCTCTGTTAATGCTCCTGGCAAGGAGGAAGCATTATCACTTTTTGAGAATACTGCAAAGCAATTGATAAGGTTGAAAAAATGCACCCATTGCGGGGTGTGCCTGAAAGTTTGTCCTGCCGGGGCGATAACAATCGAACCTCAGTTGAGGATATTGAAAGAGTGTATAAGATGCAAAAGATGCACAGAATCGTGTGTGGTGGTAAAGTATTTTGATAAGTTGCTGCCTGGATTCAATACCTCATAAAAAAAATAGATACAATGATAACTATTAAGTATTCGGGCTTAATAGAACATCTCGAAAATCATGAAATTATCTGAAATCAAAAGAGAAAAAAAGAAAAAGAACCAGCCAAAAAAACTCAAAGATCCTTTCTCAAAAAGCATGATAACCATCTTTAAAGACGCAGGTATCTCGATAGAAACTCTCGTCTCAACTGCAATGGAACTATACGTTCCTCATCCTGGGGTTGAAACGAAAGATGTTGCTGAAAAGGTATTCTTAAGAGAATTAAAACATGCTTTGGACGACCCAAATCTATGCATATTGATATATTCTGGAATGCTGCTCGAAAAAGAAGGCGAAAAAGGCGAGCTTCCGGGAATGAGCAAAGAAACCTTCGAAAAAGACCTGACTTTTCTTATCGTTGATGAGGTTATCGGTATGAGTATAGCAAAATACATAAGTGGCGACAAAGGCATCTTTGAATATGTGAGGTTTGATAAATTAAAACCCGGTGTCCTCTCCAAACTTGGGCCTTTCATGGATGATGTAATCGCCGGTCTCATAGGTGGAGCATCAGCTAATATGTATTCAAGAGGAAAGAACGACGGTACTGCAAAAGCAAAATCAAAGAAAAAAACTGCAGCACGAAAAACAAACGAGATCAAGAATGGTGAATGCGGGTTTGCCGGATGATTGAGTTTTTCTCTGCCTTAAGATCAGGTTTTGGTTTTCTCACAACGATACCTGTGGGTATAGACATGGAAGGCATCGAGAAGCTGATGAAGCATATCTATTTATTCCCTGTGGTAGGTGCTGTCACTGGAATTATCCTTGCTTTGATAGCATATGCTGCCGCCGTCTTTTTTCCTGTACTGTTAATATCTGTGATCTTGATAATATCTATCTACTATCTTACGGGTTTCAATCACATCGATGGGCTTGCTGATTTTGGCGATGGGCTAGCGGCGCACGGCACACGGGAAAAAAAGATAAAGGCAATGAGGGATACTGCTGTCGGCACAGGAGGTGTTGTCGTTTGCATCATTGCACTTCTCTCCTTATACTCATCTCTTGCGTCGATCCCGGAGATCATCCTTCCTCTTTCTTTGGTGGTTGCCGAAACAAGTGCAAAGCAATCCATGATAACTGTCGCAGCTTTTGGCAGGAAACTTCATGAGGGTTTTGGATCGATGACGGTGGACAACACAAAAAGATCAGATTTTATCATAGGAATGGTTTTCTCAGGAGCGGTCAATTACCTTCTCCTTGGAATCACAGGGATTGAAGCCCTGATAATAGCACAACTTGCCGGACTTCTTGTCCTCAATACAGCGAACCGGCATTTCGGAGGTGTAAGTGGGGATATCGTGGGAGCCACAAACGAGATCGGAAGAGTTGCTGCACTACTGGCAATAACAGGAGCACAATGGATGCAGTTCTGATGGCTGGCGGGATGGGAAAGCGTCTTGGAAAGGATGAAAAACCCCTTACGATCCTTCAGGGAAAACCAATGATACAATATGTGCTTTTTGCTTTACTTCGCTCAAAAAATATAGGGCGCATATTTGTTGCTGCATCCCCAAAGGTTGAAAAAACTACCCGGTGGCTTTTGGATTTCAAGAACGAATACAACAGGGTAGAAGTGATGATGACACCAGGCAAGGGTTTTGTCAGTGATATGATATTTGCGGTTGAAAAAGCAGGTATTAAAGATGAAGTATTCATAATAATGGCAGACCTTCCTCTTGTCACCCCGGATATTATAGACAGTATAATCGAAAAGCATGAAGAGATAAATACTCCGGCTCTGTCAGTTCACATGAAACTTGATGTGTATACTGAACTTGGTCTTCGCCCTGATACTGTTTTTCATAAAAACAACGGCATCATTGTTCCATGTGGAATAAATATCCTTAATGTTGAAAAGATTTGCGAAGAACAGGAAGATTATAATCTTATTCTTGACCACAAACAGCTGGCACTAAACGTTAATACTCTGGAGGATCTTGCAGTATGCGGGAGGATGCTGGGGCACTAAAAAAAAGATTCTTATGATACTTTCGGGACAGGCACAGGATTTTCAGAATGCAGCTTTTTATTTATTATGAACTCTCTTGCGTTTTTCATTGCTGTCGCATATACGAACAGCCAACCTTCATTCAATAAGATTACGCCGTCCCTTATCGTTTCTTTTGGAAGGCTTCCGGCACCGAACTCCATCAGCAGCTGTATCGTTGCCACGCACGCGACTGAATATTCATCTACATCCTTTTTTTCAGTTGCTATATCATGGAGCAGCATTTTGAAAAGACTTCTTAGTTTATTAGTAGGTATAAATGCTTTATCTCCGGTATTCATCAGGACATTTATCTCAATTAGGTCATTCCTCAATTTGTTTATCTTATCATCTTTCCAGGTTTCAGTGGGATTATCTGTGAGTTCATACGCCGCCCAGATATCGCGCAGTATCTCTTCTATCTGTTCTTTTTGTTCAACCCTTTTCAGGGCATATTCAGATGATTTTAATTCCGGTATGGTGAATATGTAAAGACGCAGAAGATTTCTGAGCTTTTCTCCATCTTCTCCTTCAACTATTTTTATCCGTTTCAATATTTCATATTCGATATCGCTGAGGGTTACTGTCAAAACTTTTGGCATTTTACACCTTTATTCAGTTCTTTATCGATTATGAAAACTTTGAAGGCAATATGAGTTATTCATTCATTGATCTCCACGATGAAACTGCATTCAACTGAACCTTCTATAGCACAATCCTTACCCTTCTTGCAATAATACCTTTGATCAATATGTTTCCTGCTGATCCCACCAAAAAATCCGCGCAGGATATCACAGTACTTGCATTTCTTTCCAAAAGGAAGGCCCTTTACCCTGAATGTCAATTTTTTTTCCGCCGACTCAATGGTTATCAGTATCCCATTTTTTTCAAAATCCGGCCTGATATCTTCAAGCTTTGTTGTTTTGATATCAAGAGCTGCCTGCTCTCCGGCTTCGAACATCAAAACTGAATTTGCCGCTTCTGTCACAATATTATTGCAGACATCGATATATGATTCAAGAAATCTTCTAAACACTGGCTCACAACCTCTAATTATATGATATTCGTGTTCTTTGCTTAATAAATCTTTCTCAATGCAGCATGATTTTCATCAATGTTTGTCTGCAAATGTTGAATCTATCACATTGTGCACAATCCTTCCATATGGTTATTTTCTTCTCATCAGGAAGCTTCTTGAATCCTTTTTTTTCAAAAAAACCAGGTGTCATAGTTCGCAGATAAATAGCATCCCTCATAGCCATTGCATGGTCAAGGAGAAAATCAACAAGTTTTGAGCCTGTCCCGCTATTGCGATAGGCCGGAAGTACCGCAATTGATCTTAATTCCACGATATCCCCTATATCAAGACAGGCGCATCCGATGGTCTTCCCATAAAGAACTGCCACGATGAACTGATTGATGTTAATTCCAACGTTATCAGTATCTAGAAAATAATAGGAAAGTATCTTTTTTATATCATTGATATCCGCAGAGTCCGCTTTTCTTATATTGGTGTCCATTGATTATTATCAGAAAACGTTAATAATTCTTTATATAGATTATTGATCATTATATGCACAAAGATTCATGAAAGTCATTCGCGACCCGATACACGATTACATAGAGCTCGATGAACTTGCTCTTGCCCTGGTAGATACGCCTGAAATCCAGAGGCTCAGGAGGATCAGGCAGCTAGGTTTTTCCAATCTTGTTTATCCGGGCGCTAACCATACCCGGTTTGAGCATTCCCTCGGAGTTTATCATCTTGCCAGTCATCTTGTTATGCAATTTGAAAAACATGAGCAAATGGAGCTTCTTGCAGCCGCCCTATTACATGATATGGGACATGGGCCTTTTTCACATGCTACAGAGCCGATTATTCAAAAATATACAAGAAAAAGCCATGATGATGTTGAAGGATTGCTGAAAAAAGGAGCGATCTCGGATGTGCTTGAGAAGTATTCTTTATCTGCATCGACAATTGCCAGTCATATAAAAGGTCAAACCTACCAGGGACAGATCATTAATAGCGAGATCGATGTAGACAGGATGGATTATCTTGTA
>JAGFND010000220.1 GCA_021409285.1 Candidatus Methanoperedens sp.
CAGTTTAATCCTCTTCCTAAACCAAAGATATATCATTCACTTTACAACCTGAAAACATAGAGGATGTGCTTCTGAAGAGCCGGATGAGGGAAATCTTCATGTCCGGTTCCGTGAGGGGGCTCATAGTAACCTTGGGGCTGTTACCTCAACAAAAGGTGCGCTATGGGCTCTACTCGACAGATTAACAACAACGCTCTGTGCTCTCTGTGGTTGATAACCCATTCCCGCGCCTTAAATTTATAGAAACATGCTTATAGAAACACCCAGCGTCTCCACAACCCCCACGCAACCACCAAACGCAAAACAACCGACGCAATCAAAAAACGATAACAACGAACTCAAAACTAACTCCGTGCGCAGGACGCGGCGCGTATGATCGTGCCTGCGGCTGAGAGGTATGATAAAAGCGAGCCTTTGAATATAGGGGCGGGGTTTGAGATTTCGAGAAGGAGCTGGTTGAGTTGATCGTAAAGTTTACAGGATTTGAAGAAGACGATTGACAGGTATAACAATAGCATGGGAAGAAAAAATTCTAGCCTTTTGCAGGGGATAAGGAGCAGTTTATTGTTAAGATGTGAAAACAAGTGTAGCTGCGAGAAAATAACAAACTATGAGTATTCCGTCGTCATTTTATGCTGTTTTGCGCTAAAGATTTATATAGAATATCACAGATAAGATAAAAGGCAGGTAAGAAAATGGCGATTGGCGAGATGGATGCTCCTGTAGAAGAGATCAATGATAAATCAAGAGCAAATTAGAAAAGTGGTAAAAACCATAGTTGAAGGATATAAACCCAGAAAGATAATCTTGTTCGGATCATATGCATACGGGCATCCAACAAAAGATAGCGATCTGGATTTTCTCATAATAAAAGATGATGATCTTCCCGGGATTCAAAGGAACCGAAAAGTTAGAAACATCCTTAAAGATTTTTCAATACCAATAGATATAATCGTCAAAAGCACTCAGGAATTTGAAAAGTTGAAAGATGTTATCGGAACAGTGGTTTATCCTGCGAATAAATATGGAAAAGTGATCTATGAACAAAAATAAGGTCATAAATGATATTGTTATTCAATGGATAAAGATTGCAGACCGTGATTTAATTACAGCAGAACAGGGTCTTAAAGCAAATGTCATCATTTCTGAAGGTGTATGTTTCCATTGTCAGCAAGCTGTGGAGAAATACCTCAAGGCTTTTCTGGTAAAATTCCAAATAGAATTTCCGAAAACGCATAGCATAATGACTTTGATAAATTTATGCTCAGAAGTGGATAATTCTTTCAATGAAAAATTATCGCATATTGACATTCTAACAGATTATGCAGTAGAGATACGCTATCCTGATGAGTGGTACGAGCCAACGATCCAAGAGGCAGAAGAAGCGTATGGGCTGGCACTTGAGGTCAAAAAATTCATACGGAATAAACTCATGATTCAAAAATCGTGAGCAAAGATCTGCAGATATTAATATTTGACAGGATTTACATGATCGACAGGATACGATTTTTGTGGCAAATCCTGTAAATCCTGTTGATCCTATCTGAAATAGTCAGATAACTTTGTCCCGGGAGTTCCTGTATGCGCAGTACCCGGCGCGGGCGATCATGCTTGCGGCTGAGGGTATGATAAGAGCGAGTCCTGTGAATATGGGGGCGGGGTTTGAGATTTCGATACGGGAGCTGGTTTGAGTTGATCGTTAAGTTTTCAGGATTTGAGGGAGAGATTGTAAGGGGATGGAACAAAGACTATGCTTTTCGATTAGCATGCCGGGTTACTAAACTTTTTTTAATCTACTGTACACTCTTTTCCTTAAATCCACATCAAAAAAAACCACGATTTTTTCGGACTCTTCTATTTTATATATTATGCGATATTTTCCAACCCTCTCCTTCTAATATCCTCTCAAATTACCTTCCATCCTTATTCCCGAATACGGATCTTTTAAAAGTTTACCAACAATATTAATAATTCTTTCTTTTATGGGCGCATCAAGTTTTTTTTCTTGTTTCAGAAAGATGTTCAAAAATCGTGCTATGTACATTTTCACTTTAATAATGCTTCAATTTCATCCGGCTGAGCATCGATATAATTACCTTTTTTTAATTCATCTTCCCCTTTATGTAGCCTTTTCAATGTTTCAGTATCCATAAGCACCTCAAGCGTTTCGAGTATATGATCTATTTTTTCATGCACAACATATATTTCCTCAATCATTTTTCTGGGTATCTGGATGGTATCTGATTCCATACAGTGAAATATATTTGCACAATATATATGCTTTCGCTTAAAAAAGAGCATTATTTTTCCTGTAATTCCCGCCCCCAATTCCAAAATAAATTCAACACCCCTAAAATATATAGAAAACAATTCCCTTCAGTTGCACATCTTCCCCAGGCATCCCAAGGGAACTGAATGATAGAGGACTTAATAACTGGTGAAAAAAAGTTGGCAGTAGTAGGACTTGGTTATGTAGGCCTGCCTCTTGCCATAGAGTCTGGTAAAGCCTTCAAAAGTGTTATTGGTTTTGATATCAATGAAAATAGAATAAATAAGCTGAAGAACCATATAGATGTAAACGAAGAGACATCGGTTGAAGAACTCAAAAAGACGACTATCCAATTCACATCTGATCCCACTACTTTGAAAGAATCCTCCATAATCATAGTAGCCGTTCCTACACCCATAACGAACCACAAAGCTCCAGACCTCATGCTGCTGGAATCAGCTCAAAGATCGTTGGAGCAAATATGTCCCGGGGAACTGTGGTGGTGTAAGAGTCCACAGAATACCCCGGGGTAACAGAGGATATCTGTGTTCCAATCCTTGAGGGGTGCTCAGGGCTGGGGTCGGATTTAAAGCAGGCTACTCTCTCTC
>JAGFND010000221.1 GCA_021409285.1 Candidatus Methanoperedens sp.
ACTTTATTAGCGATATCTTTTCCAAGCCTTTTACATTCTTCAAGATCTTTTTCAGCAGGTTGATATTGAATACGTAATACTGGATCTATTACATCCATGCCAAGCTTACGCATTTTTTCTGCAATCATTACAGGTGCCTCACCGCTCCATCCGTAAGAACCAAATGCCGCACCAATTTTGGCTTTTATTTTTGCTTTCTCAAGGCTTTCAATGAATTTTTCCATAGGAGGAAGCATCTTATAATGGAAAGTTGAAGAGCCAATCGCAATGGCATCCGCAGCTTTTATGTCCTCTATTCTTGTTTCGTGGAAATTTACGGCTTTAGCGTCAACGTTTCTAGAATTTGCACCTTCTACGATGGCATCTGCCATCGCTTTTGTATTACCTGATGTACTGAGATATACAACAACTAATTTTGGCATATTTTACTCTCCTCATCTTATTGAATGAGTGACTTATTATTGGTTTATTCACTCTATTTTTATTTACCTAAATCATATTATCTATTTATTATACATTTAGCAGGTTAGGGATTGAGATGCTCTGTCCCTTACCAGCCATTTAAACCTTCTTTGCTCCCAATCCTCAATCCTGTTATTTTTTTCAGTACGATTGCATAGGTTTAGCTATCTCTCTCAATCGTATTGCGCACCTGTTGGCTGTTCTGCCGTTCGTGCTCTCAGTTTTGCATAGAAATCTTTTTGTCTCTGTTTCTCTGCGGAGTCTTCTTTTGCAACTTTGACTTTTTGAGCATCCGTTGCATGTTCCATCATATTATCCAGTCCTGCCATTGTTTTTCACCTCCTGTTTTTTTGTTTATAATTATTGTTCATTAAGTAAATCTGTATTTAAGCCTAACGCAGTGCTGTTATTATATTTTAAAAGAATTTTTTCTTGAAAAGATAATATTCAGCCGTGCTCCTTCATTAGTCCTCTGCACAGCTAATTGTTTGCAAAATAAGAACCTTATCAAGAATTTGGGTATAATAGGGAAAACCCCCTTATGCTCCAAACCCAATTGTGTTACTACATAACTGATATATGCTGAGCATAATAATAATTATATTATCTGTTTAATATAAGCATAAATATTTATACTGGAAAAACGATGTTAATATTGCGGTAGAATTAAGCACTTAACGACTTTAGTACCCTCAGTCTCCTTCGACACATCGTTTTAGTTAGGTGCTTAATCCCTACTACTTTTCCCTTCTGAATCTCATTTCTTTCTAAATGAAGATTCAAGCAAATCTATAGTTTTCCTTATCTCCCAACGATCTTCAGCGTACGTACTTCCTTTTGGGAATGTTACTATGGGGGTTAATAGCTGTGCCTCAGATATAGACATGAGAATAAGTGAAATGATCACTATTTATGCCGTTGTGCATTCGTATTTTGAATATCAGAAGGAAATGAAATGATGGATATATGTTCAAAAAATGACTATATTCAAGGATGAAACACACGTCCATCGCTGTTCTTGGTGTTCTGCAAAAGTTGTTTTACCATTTTTTCTAATTCCATAACTCGTTAAGGGAAAATTGTAGGCAATCTTCTTATGAATCTGCAGGAAGAAGGGATTGAAGGCACGGATATCGATACAGTCATCCTTACCCACGGTCACCCTGACCATATAGGTGGAATCATCAATGCCGAAGGTAAGCCAGCTTTTCCGAACGCTCGTTATGTTATGTGGAAAGAAGAATGGGAGTTTTGGGCATCAGAACCCAACCTGAACCAACTTAAAGTGGATGAACACATCAAACAAATAATTCTAATGTCTGCACGCAAGAACCTACCCTTTACCCCAACGGGTCTCTGGACACTAACGATAGGTCAAGAGAGTCAGGTCCCTCCTTGCATCCTTCATTACACAAGTTCGCCAGTTATGCGTGGAACATTTATATATATCCAAAACGTACTTATTCGTGTATTCAAAGGATGAGATGGCAACAGGTTCTATCACGGGAACGGATCCCAAACACGATGTTCGTTACCCTCTCGACCTACTTTTATGTAGGTGCAAGAATGCTTTATTATTCTCGCAAGGATGTAGTATATACAAAAACGGATGACACGGATAACGCGGACGCTCACGGATACTATTATCCGTGTGAATCCGTCCGATCCGTATAATCCGTGTTCCTTTCATTTGGATGAATGCTATTTTCTAAACTGACAACCATGCCGATAATCCAGTCATTTCCCTATAATATTACACATTGATTGTCTGTATGTAACTTCTATTTTGTCACCGATATAGATTTTACGTCTTTCGATATATAAAGAACCCAGTTTTTCTATCATAACTATCTCTATTTCTTTAAAAATCTATCGAATGAGCATCCTGTTCAAATAGGGATTTATGTATTGATGACAAATAATTAGTTACATTTGTCAAATGAGTCTATGTCAGAACAATGCGATTTTTTTAATTTTCGAGGATAAATTGAGAGATATTTATAAGTGTGGAAATCCCTGTTCCCCCAACCCCGGATAACGGGATTGATGGATTGGATCACAATCTCAAGATTTTTTGGCTGCTGCCGCCGTGTTCTTCGTTTGATCTCTTCCTTGAATTTCTTCTTTGCTTTATCCCTCGGTCTTTTTCATCGTCCATTGAAGTGAAAACCAAGGAACTCAACCCCTTTCTTTCTTGCATGGATGATCTCTGCCTTTTCAGGACTGAGTTTCAACTTTAACTCGCCCTCCAGAATCTCCTTTGCTCGTCTCAGAGCATCTTGTGCATCTGATTCGAACTTGCAGAAAATAACGATGTCATCGGCATATCTCAGGAGCAGAAAGCCATAATCTCC
>JAGFND010000222.1 GCA_021409285.1 Candidatus Methanoperedens sp.
GAGGCTGGAACCTTTCAGATCTGAAGAATGAACTTGTGAACAGGCAAAAGGTACTTGAATTCATGGTAAATAATAAAATATCAGACTTTAATGCGATTTCAACAATAATCCATGATTATCAGGGCACACCCGAGAAGATCCTCAAGAAGTTAAGAATAATCGAGTAGCACATGGCGAATTCAAATAGAACGATCGAGCTGTTTTTTCAGAATTTAAAAAACCTGCCATTTGTACTGCTGGCAGAAAAAATGAAACACCGAAAGGATGATTACCGTGACCTGCGAAAAGCGATGAGACAGGCGCGCATTCCAATATCATATGAAAAGTATATTTCAAATGCAATTTTTTATTCCATTCTATTTGGACTTATCGGAGCTTTCATTGGATTAATAATGGCCTATCTGGTTACAAAAGTCATAAGACTTCCGGACAGGCTTACACATCTCACATTCTCTCAATCTACTGCCTGGCTCCTTCAGTACAGGGATATATCGGTCGCTCTTTTCATAATAATCTTTCTCACAGCTTTATTCGGTGGCATAACATATACGCTCTTTCTGTTTTACCCGGGTTTTGCTGCCGGTGAAAGAAAAGGCTCAATAGATAAGAATCTTCCGTATGCAGTAACCTTCATGTTCGCCCTGAGCAGAGGCGGCATGAATGTTATTGAGATCATGCGCTCACTGAGTAAATGCTCTGATACATACGGAGAAACATCAAAAGAGATCGATGTTATCCTTCGCGACATGGATTACTTCGGAGTCGATCTGAGGACCGCGCTTCAGAACATTTGTGAGAATACGCCTTCTGAGAAGTTCAGGGACCTGATGTACAATCTTCTAACCGTCATTGACAGCGGTGGAGATATCTCGGTTTATTTTCGGGACAAATCAGAACAGTATCTTAACAAAGCCAAGGTGGAGCAGAAAGGATTCCTGGAAACCCTTGGCCTTATTGCTGAATCATATGTCACTGCTTTTGTAGCCGGCCCGCTTTTTATCATTATACTTGGTGTGATGATGTCTGTTATGGGCTCAAGCAGCAATGTGATGTTATATGCGATTATTTATGCTGTGATCCCTATCGGATCGTTGATGTTCGTTGTTATGGTAAATATAATAACACCAGGCTCAAGCGGTGAGGCGCCGCTTCTTCCTACCGAATGTCTTGTGGGTGATATCATCGTTCCTGAGTCGGAAGAGAAAACAACATTTCTAAAATTCATAAAATCACGTGATTCTATAAAATTGAAAAAGATGCTGAAAGAACCTCTTAAACCACTCAAGGAAAAACCGGAATATTCGTTGATAATATCAGTGCCCATTGCTCTGATTTATCTTCTTTATTCGATCTATACCGGATTCAGGAAGCCAAATTTCATGGATTTCATAGATGATAAAATAATTTTTACAATATTTATAATAATTATTCCTTTGATGATATTCCATGAGATCAGGAGAAGTAAAGAAAATAGGATACAATCGCAGATACCGGATTTCTTAAAAAAGCTTGCAAGCACGAATGAGACGGGAATGACTCTTCGAGACTCAATAAGGCTTATGACAAAATCAGATATCGGAATGGGTAAAGAGATAAAGAAGATATGGAACGATATCGAATGGGGACTTGCGATCAATGAAGCGCTCAAACGCTTTGCCAATCGTGTCAGAACTCATATAGTCGCAAGGTCTGTGACCTTATTGACAAAGGCCAATGAATCAAGCGGTGATATCGGTGAAGTGCTCACAGTTGCAGCGCGGGATGCAGCGGCAGAAGAGGAATTGAAGAATGAGCGCAGGGTGAGTATGTTTATCTATATAGTAATTATCTACATCTCTTTCCTGGTATTTGTGGGTATTATCTATATAATTTCCACGACTTTTCTTGAAGAAATGGTAAAAGTCGGTGAAAAAGCAACTGTTGGAGGAGGAAAGGCTGTCCCTATGCGCCTTAGCAGAGCATTGCTTAATGATTATAATCGCCTGTTTTTCCATGGTGCACTGATCCAGGGATTTTGCTCAGGATTGATAGCTGGAGTTATGGGAGAAGGGAGTGTTCTCTCAGGATTAAAGCATTCTGTGATCATGGTGACTATTGGATATCTCCTGTTCACTCTGTTCGTATTGTAAAACTTGAAATGGTTCGAAAAATAAAGTGGACAATACGAGCACTTAACGATTTACATAATATTCATGATTTTATAGCGAAAGATGCCCCGTTTTCAGGTGACATATCTAACTCAAGATGGAGCCATAGCGTCAAGTTAGTCTTGTGACTTTTTAAATATATAGTTTATAGATTTATTTAATAAGTTATCCAATCCTTAAAATTCCCTCAAAATCATTCGTAGAATCAAGCAACGAAACGGAATTAATCTGTTGAAAACTGGGTAATGTCCTTCATTTCGTAATGTGATGTCTTTATATTTCAGGGACTTCAAAATCATGTCTTTACATCTGGGAATCAGCGACGGATTTTTTATTCAATTATGATACTTTCACTCTGCCCCCTCTCTTAAAGTATAAAAAGGGTCAAATGATTTAAGAACACGGATTGCACGGATCACACAGATGCACACGGATACGATCGATCCTTTTTCGTGTTCAATCAAAAAGGAGAAAACAAAATGCTATATGCCGAATCAACAGATAAAATCATCAATTCATTTTTCAAAGTCTATAACACACTTGGTTACGGGTTTTTGGAAAAGGTTTACGAAAATGCTCTTGTAATTGAATTAAAACGAGTAGAGTTTAATGTTTTACA
>JAGFND010000223.1 GCA_021409285.1 Candidatus Methanoperedens sp.
ATAGTATTTGATTGCTTTAAGTTAGTGATACAATAATGAAACTCCTCTCCATCGTGGGCGCCCGCCCCCAGTTTATCAAGATCGCACCAGTTTTAAGAGCCATTAGCAACCTCAACAAAAAAGAAGGGAGGGAGGTCATAAAAGATATCGTCGTCCATACAGGGCAGCATTACGATTACGAGATGAGTGATATATTCTTAAAGGAGCTTGAGATAAAGGAACCGGACTACAACCTGGGAGTGGGCTCAGGCAGCCACGGTGTCCAGACAGGCGTGATGTTGAGAAAAATAGAAGAACTCCTTATGAAGGAGAAAGAGGGAGCGAGTGAAAGAATTTTAAATACTTTGAGATGCCTAAGAAGACAGCTGCCAAGGATTCTGGCATTAAAAAGGTGATCTGTGCATCATCTTCATCAGTATACGGTGATACTCCGACACTGCCAAAATCAGAGAACATGCCTGTCAATCCGCTGTCGCCATATGCAGTAACAAAAGCAACTGGTGAGTTCTATTGCAGAGTTTTCCAGGATATTTATGGTCTTAAGACTGCCTCTCTTCGATCATCGGACATTTTTTGAAGAATGTTCCCACTCCTGATATTTCAAGAATTACAGATCATACCGAGGAAGCGTGTGATCGCTATATAAAAGCATATAAAAATGTAAGAAACCTCTATGACCGGATGGATCTGAATGAAATTGCCAGAATTCTGGAAATGAGTGAATCAGTAGTTAAGGAATATATTGCGATACATGAAGAATTTAACAAGAAGGAGGAAAAAACTAATGACGGTTCAAAGCATGAATAAGTGGGGCGTCATTTGGCGTCATTATGAATTTGTCAAAGATGAAAAAAAAGAATTACTGAAATAACGATTTTGAGGCTTTAATATTATATTAGTTACAGGATTCGCGGGCTTCATTGGATGGAAAACATGCAGCCTGCTTCTGGAGAAGGGCGAGGAAGTCGTTGGAATCCTGAGGCAGTGATAAATCTGGCTGCAAGGGCGGGGCCAGGGCAAGCGTTGAGAATCCATGTGATTATGTTGATACGAATATCTACTTCAAGTTTATATGGGACCAACAAGATGCCATTTTCCGAAGAAGATAGTACCGATGGCATGCTCTTGCCCTGTGCAGCAACAAAAAAGGCAAAGATCGATTTCTTGCCCGGGCATCCTGCGGACGCGCTGGCGAAGTGTGCGGATATTGGGAAGGCGGAGAGGCTGCCGGGGTGGAGGCCGGAAATGAGGATCGAAGAGTGCCTTGGGATGATGTGCAATTGAAAGGATTTGTTTTCAAAATATTTTTGGGGCGCTGAATTTCTGTTAGAATTGGGGGGCTGGATTTACAGAATAACAATTGTTCAATAGTTCTGGCGCTTCGCGAACGCTGTAGCAACCTCTCGTACGAGAAAGCAATTTGATCAACAAGTTTCATCAGGGGGACATGGGTTTGAGTTCCTGGAGGAGACTGAGATGATCGAAGTCAAGCAGGGTCCTTATGAAGGAGATAAAGATAAGGTGCGGTTTAACGGAAAGGTTTAGGGAAGTCCACACAACCTAAATAAACACGTAGTTATATCTTAAATCAGTGAAAAATATGTCTGAAGTAATAAGTTTTACACCACCACCTCATATCGCCATGGAATTAGATGCGATCTCTGAACTGGGATTATATAAAGGTAAGAACGATTTCATACTGGATGCGATCAACACAATGCTCTCAGCCCACAGGGAACTGCGAACAGCAATAGCATGCAAACTATATGAAAAAGAAGAAATTTCACTCGGCAAAGCTGCTGAGATTGTTGATACAAGTATTGAAGAAATGAAAAAAATACTTTCTGACCATGGGATAAAACTCAAGATTGGAACCTCGATACCAGAAACAAAAAAGCGCGCCAAAACCGTGTTAAATATGCTTCGAGGCAGTTAAATGCGTTCTGTTGCAGATACCGACTTTCTAAGTGCGTTTATCAAAATTAACAAAGTTGAGCTCATTTATGAGGCACTTGATGCTGACAAAATCTATATCACGAAAGCAGTTTTTGAAGAAATTGCAAAAGCACCGTTTTTCTATGACTTTAAAAGACAAATGGAGAGAATAGAACTCGTAGTCTTGGATAGATTACCTGAGAACATGCAATCTACGATCTTTGGAAAAGGAGAATTAGAATCAATTACCTACGCTTTGGAAACGAATTCCGTTCTTCTAACCAATGATAAAAAGGCAGGAGAGTTTGCTGAGAATTTAGGCGTTAGAGTGCTGGATATTGTTTCATTTCTACTTCTTTGCAGGCAAAAAGATTTACTCAACAAAAATGATATCGAACACATAATAAACCTATTAAAAAAATATGATTACATGGAATTCGGTCAAGAACAAAAAAGATTACTGCTGGAATAAATTGAATAATTTGTAGGCTGCAAACTGACCCTTGAATTGATATGATACCTGTCAACGAACCTTTACTCAATGGTCGCGAAAAAGAACTCAGTGCATCGATAAAGGTAGGATAACTTTGACCACCGGGCAGTTCATCTTATCACTGCGCTGATCAAGAAATGCATTGATGCTCTCGATTCAGGCGCTGATTCCATAACGGTTTGGGGCACGGGGAAAGCCACACGGGAGTTCCTGTATCTGCAGGACCCGGCGCAGGCGATCATTCTTGCGATTGTGAGGTATAATAAAAGCGA
>JAGFND010000224.1 GCA_021409285.1 Candidatus Methanoperedens sp.
AAGCTGTTGTTCAGATGTTTTTTTCCAGGCACTTTTCAGGTTTTCTATCTCGTTTTCTATTATTTCCATGGCGATTTTCCAGATACCCATCAGGGTTTTTATGGGAGTTAAGGTGGCCGCCATTTGACGGTAAGGTAAATAGATTCGATTCAGTGTTAATATCTGGATCTTAGTTCAATTGTCCGCTGATATGGAAGGCTCCTCAAACGCCGATGTGTTGGTTAATGCGAGGTTGGTATTGTTTTATTAGTGAGGACGTCTCCGAACATTTCTATTAGAGGTTTCTTTTTTTATGAGAAGATCTCTTCACTCCTGCTCTTTGAGATTCAAAAACAGAATTTACAAAACGACTCCATTTTTGAATTATTGTTGTTGGCTGATTTTGAGTATGCATTCAGGCCAATACTCCCAAGCCAACGCCCAAAGGGGAAGGAGAAATTGGGGAAAAAGCCAATATAATCATTTTTTTAGAAAAATTCCTTTTTTAAATCCCAATTTTAGATTCCTGGCCAGCTACGGAGGCCTCGCACGAAGCACAGCAAACCCATGGGCTGAACCGAGATCAAAAGTGCGCTGCTTCCAGGCAGCTGTATTTATCTCCTCAGCATCAGCCTGCGAGATTTCATATAATACTGAAAAATAGATCAAATTATTGATTGCCCTTAGTATTTAGCAAATCTGCACTCATCACTGCCTGTCCCAGACTTATGCCCCCGTCTCCGCTGGGTACTTTGCAGTGAACAACAAACCCAAACCCTTCTTCTCTTACCATATCCCCGACCCTGCGGACCATTGCATCGTTATATCCCACCCCACCGGAGAAACCGATCACCTCGATATTCCTATCCTTCGCTGTCTTCATTGCCATCTCATATAATCCCACTGCAATCGCATTCTGCGCCGAGGCGGCGATGTCAGGAAAAGGATATTCCCCTTTCGCAAGATAGACCGCTTCAAGAATCTGTGTGGTATCGAGTACATATCTGCCCTCTTTTTTCTGGATCGCGACCTGTATCATCACACAATCCCTGCCTCTTTCGGCAAAAGCCTCAAGCTTCATCGCGGGTTCGCCTTCATATGTCCTCTCATTACATACATCAAGCAGAGAAGATACCGCATCCAGTATCCTTCCCGTGCTCGAGGTAAGGGGCGAATTGAAACCTGTCTCTACCTGCCTTAAAATAACGCCCAGTTCATCTTCTGCGAAATATTGCCTGAAGATATCTGAAAGCTCTTCTTTATCATAACTTCTGGACAGTACTCCCATCGCCATGCGTGCAGGATACCGCGCAGCTAAGTCTCCTCCTGGCATCAACTGAGGCAAAAGGTGGCCTACTCTCTCAAAACCATGATCTATGGCTATTATTTCCCCTCCCCAGATTGTCCCATCAGTACCATATCCTGCGCCATCAGCCGCGATGCAAACCATTCTATCATGACCGCTTTCAGCCTGGAGGGAGGCAGCATGGGCAAAATGATGCTGACATTTGATCAGAGGGACATTCAATCTCTTGCTCAATTCCATACCAGCCGTGAGGTATTGAATAACGGATGCATGTCCACGGCGATGGCATCAAGATTTTTAGCTCTCGTGAGTTCAATCAGGTTATAAACTGAAGATTCCAGATATTCAAGTGTCTCGAGCTTTGTGGTGTTGCCGATATACTGCGTGAAGAACGCACTATCTTTTTTCAGCAGGCAGGCTGTCACATCAAGCTCAGCGCCGAGGGAGAACACGGTCTTTTCTATATTTTTCACTTGAACAGGAGCAGGCACAAAACCTCGCGATCGCCTGATGAATGAGGGTTTGTTATCCACGAATTTAATAACAGAATCATCGCACCGGTTCTGGATATTCCTGTTGTGGATCAATGAAAAGTCGGCATTCAACAACAATATCTCATCATTGTCTTTTGCCATGGGTTCACCTGGCGCATTGGCAGAAGTCATCACAAGAGCAGACTGCTTTGAATAATAGAAAAGAAGATGATGCATACCTGAATACGGTAACATGATCCCTGTATTCATCAGACCGGGCGCTATATGCTCAGAGGGCATGTTTTTTTTCTTAAGGAGCACGATGGGTCGCAGGGTCGAAGAAAGTATCTCTTCCTCCTTCTTTGAGATATATGCTATCATCCTCGCCTGGATCATATTTCGCGCCATTATCGCAAATGGTTTATTTGGCCTATCAAGTAACCTGCGCATTCTCAGGATCGCGTCATCGTCAGTAGTCCGCGTGCAAAGATGAGTACCCCCAATTCCTTTTATTGCGACAATTTTACCATCATCAAGTGCTGCTGCGGCATCTTTGATTGGAGCATCAGAGAAGGATTTCCTGTTTCCCTTAAATAATTCATATTCTGGTCCGCATTCAGGGCAGCATATAGGTTCTGCCCGGAACCTTCTGTCGGATGGATCAAGATATTCATGACCGCATTTCTTGCACATACTGAACTCTAACATTGTTGTATTCTGCATAAAAATAATTTGCCAGTATTTTAAATACGGGAACTCATCGATAAATTCCCGTATCTGTATGCGATATTGCATGTGCCTTCGCTTGATACCATACATGCTCCGACAGGGTTTTC
>JAGFND010000225.1 GCA_021409285.1 Candidatus Methanoperedens sp.
GTTCTTGCAGAGTTTGGTCATCCAAGAGGACATTCTTCTGATAAACGACAGATAGTGATTGCTTTTGTGGTTGACCAAAAAGGAATTCTTGTTACACATCGCGTATGGCCAGGAAATAGAACAGATGTAAAAAGTTTGAAGCCTATTGATAGATGTTTGAAAAATGATTTTGGACTTGATGCACCGAGGGTTGTTGATCGAGGTATTGCTTCATGGGAGAATATAAAATATATGGAACGGAAGAAGGAGCGTTATCTGGTAGCACTTCGAGCAGAAGTCAAGGGAACTCAACTTTTGGAGGAAATTAAGAAACCACGAGATGACTGGACAAAGGTGGGGGATGATGAGGTCGCCATTTCTGTAATCAGAGGTAAACGAAAATTTGTGGTATTATGGAATGCCTCAATTGCAAATACTAACAAGGAAGAACGTTTATCAAAAGTTACCAAGGCAGAAGAAGAACTCAATAAAATTATGATATCAGTTGAGAAGGGGAAAATAATCGAAAAATCAGAAAGGGATGAAAAGATTGGGTATATAAAAAGAAAGTATGGAGTCACAAAATATATTGAAACTGAAGATAAAGTCGATGGACTTAACTTCACTATCAAGAGACTGAAAAATCAATATGAGGTTGAAGATTATGATGGATATCAGGTATTCGTGACAACTGAACTTGATTTGAGCGAAATAGAAATTATAGAATCTTACAGAGTAAGAGACCAAATAGAGAAGGCCATTCGAACACTGAAAAGCGTGCTTGGATTGCATCCACAGAATGTCAGGACTAAAGAACATATCCTGGGTAATATTTTCATTTGTGCCACTGCATTGCAATTGCGATCGATTTTAAGACTAAAACTCAAAGACAAAGGGATCAATACGAGTATTGAAGATGCCATGAGAATGCTTGAACGATTAAAAGCTGTACATATCGCTGTGGGAAAGGATGGTGAAATCCAAGTTTATAGAAAGTTGAGAAATGTTGATGGAGAATTACGAAAATTGGTGGAAGTTTTTAAATTATCTTAAAATGAAAAATTTCCTGAAGTTGATTAATGGGGTATATTAGTACTAAATGTACATTACATACCGAAAAAAAGACCATATCCACGATAGGTGCACCAGGCTCCGGCAAAGCTGGAAGGACACATATAATGCTTTCAGAAGTATGAAAAATCCCTCCAGTTGCAGGGGATCTCATAGTCATAGCCGATCGCAACTACAACTGGGCAAACATCTTCTCTGAATACCTTGATAGTCTTACGAAAAAGTTCAATCCTGACCTTGATTCATCAAAATTCAATGCCAGAAATTGGTCGGACGTATCCTGGAAAAAAAGCGATTTCAATCCGATTCTCGTACTTTCTGATCCGAACACCGGATGTAATTTTGATGAGACTAAACTCCAATATGCCGATGGTAGTCCCGCCAAAAACCTTGATTATCTGAAGATTCAGTTTGTCGAAAAATATCCAGTTTCTGACCATGCAAAATCTCGGGACAACTCTAAGGACCGCACTGGTATACATTACCCATCTTAAAGCTCTCGATGAACGGGTAAAAGTAGGTAAAAACAGCCGCATGAAACTCCTCACTCTCTGGTCGAACCTTCCCACCACAGGAAAGAATCCTCTCTACTCCCAGCTTTTCCTTACCCGCCATATATTGAAGGACGACCCTGTGTTTGACGACCCTCTGGGCAGCTATCTCTCAAATGCTGGACTCCTCATTAAAGATCACATGCTCACCCTTCAGGGAGCGCTGAATCTAACGTCGGATGAGATTGGATGTATTCTAACCGATGCCGAGAAAAACTTAGACACAGCTTTGCTTTTGCTGGATAATGTCTCTCTCCTATACCGCTACAGGCTATTGGCGGAGGCGCTGAAACTTCCAGTCTGCGACCTCATTACTTTGAAAGGGCTGTCAGGACTTGATCCATTTAAAATCCAACTTGCTCCAATCACTTCTCTACAGCAGGATTATCCGTTCAAACAAACCCTCCGGTTCATCGAAATTGTTGAAGAAGTCAAAGATAGGGGATTTTCGGTAGAAGATCCCGACTATCTGCTGTGCCATCATTTTGACCCTGTTGGGAAATACAGCTCCAAATCCGATGCAATAATGGCACTGATCAAGACATTGGCATCCGAGATCCGCCGCATCCAGGATGAACACAGCGTTCCAGCTGATTCTAACAGTATAACTGATGACTGGTTGCGGCAAAAACTTGCGCTTATGCTCCCATCTGACGTGGCGGATAAGTTCCTCAGCATACTGACAGGCACGGCAGAGAACGAGGTTTTTCTGGTCAATCCGACAGAAAAGCTTGATCCAAAAGCGATCTCATGAGAACCTGCTATTAAAAATGACGACATTTGACGTCCCACTTTTTACACAATTCCATTAGCATTAACTTTTTCCTCCTTTTTATTATGTTCCTCAATTATTACGATATATTCCTTTACCAGAAATTCACTCATCTCAAGAGTATTGCAAATTTCTTGA
>JAGFND010000226.1 GCA_021409285.1 Candidatus Methanoperedens sp.
GTCAAGATTTCCAAGTAAGGAGTAAGTAGAATTACATTGTGGATCAGTATCAATCATTAAGATTTTATAGCCTTTATTTGCAAGGGCGTAGGCAAGGTTTACTGCACTGGTGGTTTTAGCAACACCGCCTTTATTATTTGTGATACAAAAAATATTCATGTTTTTATAATCCCTGTTTATTACGTATACGTAGACGGCTACATACTATATATACTATGCTTCAATTTTACGGGGGATAATCAAAAACTGCCAGAGTGGAATTCAACTCAACTCAGACCCATCATTCAAAGATATCTTCATTTTCACCATCTGGTGATAACATTACTGTAAGCCTAACAAAAAGATAAGTCCTATGGTACTGTTTTAATTTATCGCCTGAAATGAACTTCGGTGATGATGGCGCCCAGGGATCAAATACACCCAATCTCTACGATCCTCTCCCCTTCCCCGGACCCCAACCTCTCACCTGTTGCAAACAGTTGAAGATCTGCATTCTCCATGTCGTAAGAGGATCCTTCCTAGGATTCGATATGAGGCACGAACGCGCGTGAGCTCTTATGGATTCTATCTTTGAATAGACAATATACACAGGATAATAGGCATTTATGCCTAATTTTTAAGATAATCTCTTTGATCGCATCTTTGATACTATATATACTACATCTAAAACTATTTTTTAGTTAATAACTTATTTAAGTTATCTTCACCCCACGGTTACGTTTCTATCATTCCCTTTGTATCGCCGACTTTATTAATATCAATAGCTATCGTTTTTTTAGAAATGCTTATAATGTATCGCCGACTATTAGGAAGCATGATTATTAGAGCAAAACCCCGCAAAGGAACTGATTATTACTCTGTTGTGACATCCGTTCGTATCGCCGACAAGATAAGAGAAAAAACCGTTCTTTACATAGGACGACTTGACAACTTGGCAGAACCAAAACGAATAGACATCATAAATAAACTCGAAGATTTGAATGACCCCGAATTACAAAAGAAATTCAATTTAATTCTCACCTCTTTAAATTATAAATTTCCATCCATAATATCCTCATTCGAAGTGGAAGACGTACATACTTATGGTCAGGAGCTTGCGTTACATAAAGTATGCGAGGAAATTGATTTCGTCAAAACAATCAATCGTTTTACTACGAAAGGCGGAGGCCCTGAGCTTGGAAAAATAGTAGAAGCCATGGTAATAAATAGGAACTGTGATCCATGCAGTTATTATCAGTTACAGGATTGGTACTCAAGAAGTCACCTTCCATTCTTCCTCAAGCTCCTTCCGAAAGAATTAACTTATCCAGTATCTCTAAACGCTCTCAATTATCTTCAACCCGAAAACACAATCCCAATGCAGGTTTATCTTTACGAAAATATAAATCAAGTATATGGTTACAAATGTGAACGAGTTGATATAGACCTCACCTCAACTTATTTTGAAGGTGAAGAGTGTATCTTTGCTAAATTCGGACATCCTAGAGGGCATAGTAAAGATAAACTCCAGATGGTGATTGGATTTGTGGTTGATCAAAAAGGAATTCTTGTTACCCATCAAGTCTGGCCAGGAAATAGGACAGATGTGAAAAGCTTGAAACCAATTGATAGATGCATAAACAAGGTGTTTGGTATCGATGCTAAAAGAGTCGTTGATAGAGGAATGGCTACATGGGAGAACCTGAAATACATGGATCGAAAAAAAGAACGATACCTGGTAGCTTTGAGAGCCGGAATAAAAGCTACAAAACTTCTTGAAGAAATAAAAATTCCAAGGGATGAATGGATAGATGTTGGAGATAATCAGGTTGCTGCTTCTGTAATTCAAGGAAGAAGAAAATATGTTGTTGTTTGGAATTCATCTGTTGCAAGCACAAATAAGAAAGAACGGGATGGAAAAGTAAAAAAAGCCGAAGATGGACTTAAAAAACTTTTAGAATCTGTAGAAAAGGGTGAAATCAGTTCAAGATCCGAAAGAGATGAAAAGATTGGACATATCAAACGGAAATATAAGGTTACAAGATATCTTCGAACCGTTGGATGCAAAAAGGGGTTTTGCTTCACGGTTAAGAGAAAGAAAATATTCAAAGAAGCAGAAAAATATGATGGATATCAGGTGTTTGTGACTACCGAATTTGATCTCACTGAAAAACAGGTTGTTGAGTCTTACAGAACAAGAGATCAGATAGAGAAAGCCATTCAAACGCTCAAGCACATCCTTGGGTTACATCCACAAAATGTCAGAACTAAAGAGCATATCCTTGGGAATATTTTTATTTGTGCTGCAGCTTTTCAGCTTCGTTCTATTTTAAGGATGAAATTGAAAGATAATAATATTGATATGAGCATTGAAGAAGCGATGAGATCACTTGAGAGATTAAGAGCAGTCCAAATAATTGTAAAATCAGAAAAAGAAATTCAGGTTCAAAGGAAATTAACTCAAATGGATTCTGAAATCAGGACCTTGTGTATATATATTGATATTAATTTTGTTCAGAATTCGA
>JAGFND010000227.1 GCA_021409285.1 Candidatus Methanoperedens sp.
GACGTAGGCGACAGGATTCGCGTACAACTGATCCGCACAGACGTGGAGCGGGGATTCATCGACTTCAAGAGAGTTGAGTAATCAATTCATTGGGTGTCAGGTCTTATGAACCATCAATTTTATTATGCCAAATAGTCTATTTTGGTGCTCTCCATGTGTTGCGACCAATCTCTATTGGTATTTTCACAAAGACATTTACCCTGAACTTTTCATAAAAATAAATATTACGATTGCTCTTTTACTAATTATGGTTGTGCTTTACCAGTGATTCAGCAGAGATATAAAAAATGAACAACAAAAAAAATATTTCATATAAACTTTTACGTTTTTGGAAGATACTTGGACCCGGACTCGTAACCGGTGCCAGTGATGATGACCCTTCGGGCATTGCAACCTACTCACAAGCAGGTGCTGCATACGGACTTTCAACCCTTTGGACGGCATTGATTACTTTTCCACTCATGGCCTCCATCCAGGAAATGTGTGCAAGAATCGGTATGGTTACCTCACAGGGTTTAGCAGGGACGCTTAAAAAGAATTATTCAAAACCTGTTTTGTATTTAATGTTGCTGTTTAGTTTTCCTGCCATTGTAATGAACATTGGTGCTGACATTGCAGGAATGGGAGCAGTGGGTAACCTGTTGTTCCCTTCAATTCATGCGATTTTTTTCAGCATCGTTTTCACCATTATACTTTTAGGGTTAATTATTTTTTTGCCATATCAAAAGATTGCTTCTGTTCTGAAATATTTATCCATCGTTCTTTTAGTTTATTTCATTGTTCCGTTTTTATACAAACAAGATTGGGTAGCAGTTTTGAAAGCCACTTTTATCCCAACAATAAAGTTTGACAAAGACTTTATCAGCATTCTTGTTGCCATCCTCGGAACTACCATTTCACCCTATCTTTTCTTCTGGCAGGCAACGATGGAAGTAGAAGATATAAAGCAGAAGAAAAAACATTTAGTTGTGAATAAAAGAATCCTGCACGAGATGAAACAGGATGTCGATTTCGGAATGTTATTTTCAAATCTTACCATGTTCTTTATCATCCTCACCACAGGAACGGTTTTATTTAATGGCGGTATTCATAAGATTGACACCGTTGAACAAGCGGCCAAGGCATTGAAACCATTGGCGGGAAATTTCGCCTATTTACTTTTTGCGCTGGGTGTAATCGGCACCGGACTATTAGCCATTCCTGTTTTGAGTGGTTCGCTTTCTTACATCGTCACCGAAACATTTAGCTGGAAAGAAGGATTGGATAAAAAATTTCACAAAGCAAAAGCATTTTATGTCATCATTGCCATTTCACTGGTCGTGGGATTATCTTTGAATTACATTGGCCTTTCACCAATCAAAGCGCCGATTTATTCAGCTATTCTTTATGGATTGACTGCACCGGTTTTAATTGCAATCATTCTTCACATTTCCAACAACAAAAAAATAATGGGCAAAAATACAAACGGAAAAATATCTAACATTCTTGGATTTGCGACATTAGTTTTTATGACCGTTGCTGCTGTGATTTTAGTTTACATGCAATTAACGGATACGTAGAACTGCACATAACATGCACGCAACCGCTACAAAGCCAATATTGACGGTGCTTTTCTAAGGTTTACATTTGCAGCGTTTGCGTGCCGGGCGTGTGTGCCTTGAACTTATTCCCCTGAACAAGGAATAAGGGCTGTATCAAAGATGGAAGGCTCTTTGAAAATTCTTGTAAGCGTGTGGAGGTTGAGCGAACAGACTGGCCGGCCTTACGAATTAGAAACGAGAAATGGGCAGTCATAAGGAGATCTAACCATGACAAGCGAGAAGAGAGGAAGCATTGGCAGTGCAATTGTATGGATATTCATCATCTCTGTACTACTTTTTTGGTTGCCAGTCATCGGACCACTCATTGCAGGGATTGTTGGCGGCAAGAAAGCGGGCGGAATTGGACCTGCAATAATTGCAGTCTTTCTACCGGGGATCTTTTTCGCAATTATCCTTTTTCTTCTAGCCTCAAGCCTAACGGGGATTCCCTTGCTGGGTGCGATAGCTGGAGCCGGAGGTTTCATCCTTTCAATCGCCCATATTGGGCCCCTCTTGATCGGAGCCATAATTGGAGGAGGCATTGCGTCCAAGTGAGACATGATCTTGAAACGAGATAGGTATAGGGTATCAGGTCTACACTCTTCACTCATAATTCCTTCCAGTACAACAATTCGTCAAATACATTTACGTCTCATCTTGTCAATAGTGTAGCCCTGACACCTAGGCTCCGTGTTTTGCACTAGGCCTATTTCTTAAAACATTTAACAACGTCCCTGTGGCTACATACTCTGCCGCTGTCAATAGTGTAGACCAGGACCCCTGAGCCCTTGACATACAACTCCCTTTTTTATATGGTTGATCCATCCGGCTTCAACCATAATTCCGTGGCGGGCGAGTCGTGAGTAATTGCTGCCAACAAGGAGTAATAAATGAA
>JAGFND010000228.1 GCA_021409285.1 Candidatus Methanoperedens sp.
AAACCTGCGGCTAACACTTAGTAAATAGGCACGAAAACGTCCTTATTGACCGCAATAATTATTTGCTGCTATATATTTTAAATCAAAAATTGGTATCACTATTTATATTATTTGCTAATATTGACTTTGAAATTGTGAAAGTCGTGAAATCTATCTTAAAATTGTTGTTTTGTTTGCTTGGTTTTGCCGGTTGAAGTTGATCAGTTTTTTCATACCAGGGCGCAAAGATCGCAAAGTTGAGCTCGATAATGTGGATTGGTTATGCATCCGTTATATGATATATAGTCAAGCTGCTAATTGTATCAAATTTTATTCACCACTTTTATGACCTCTCTACCTTCTTTTTTATTGAGGTTGTTAATGGCTCTTGAAACTGGTGCGATCCTGATGAACTGGGGGCGAGCGCCTACGATGGAGAGGAGTTTCATTTGTGTATCTGAGGTTTTTAAACTATTGGAATGTATATAAGGTTGGATGGGGTTCATATCGTGCGCCAGGATTTTAATATTTTTAAAGTTTTAAATTTATGGAGCAAAAAATGGATGTTTCCATCATTTCTTTTAATTTATCTTTTCAAAGATTTTCTAAAAATTCTTCCAATGAAATCCCTGCTTGATTTAGAATACTTTTGAGAGTTGTTTTCTTAACTGGCTCATGCAATGGTACAGTAACGGTTGCTACTTCTCTTTGCATGTACACATGGCTTCCCCTCTGGCGTACTATGATAAAGCCCATTCTATTCAGAGACCTGATAACTTTTCTCCCAGATACTGAGGGAAGTTTAGGCATAAGCGACTTCCACTTTAAAGACCTCGGTGTAGGAACGGCCTTGCTCCTGTGTGACTTCAAGAACCAATTGAATTGCTTCTTTAATATTTTCTAAAGCATCTTCTCTTGTTTCCCCTTCACTTATAGCAGCGGGAATTTCAAGACATTGGGCAGTATATCCACCTTCATCAGATTCTTCGAGTTTTATTGTGAATTGCATGTTTTATAATTGGTTTTGTAGTTATTTAAAGGCGTGTGTTTTTTGCGCCTGGTGGTTGCTTGGGGTCACATCGTGCGCCGGGGAATTTATAATTTAATAATTATAAATAGCGGATAATCAGCCACAATGAACACCGAGAGCTCAGTGAGTTGTTGTTAATTTCTGTGTCCTCAACCCCTCCTCAAATCCCACGCCCTGAACCCGAACTCGCGCTCAGTCCTGCCCACATCCAGCATCCTCCCCGGCTGCCCATCCGGCTTTGTTGCATCCCATACCTCTCGGTCGCAAGCACGATCGCCCGCGCCGCGTCCTGCGCATAGCCCTGACATATTCTTTTCCTGACACCAGCATAAGTATATTGAAACATGCTTCCCCTGCCCACATGCAGCGCCTCCGTCGGGGGTCTGGGGCTTGCCCCGGCGCAGGTCTTGGAAAAATCCGAAAATCTTAACTTATTGTGTCAATAGCATCCACTATTAGCGCCATTCCTCTTATCACATACATAATGTATCAATTCAGAACTGGTACTATAAGGCCTCTATAATTGTTTTTTCTGATAAACTTGAATATTTTTTAACTATCCTGATAAATATTTGTTCCTGCA
The DNA here is from genome assembly GCA_021409285.1 of Candidatus Methanoperedens sp. Classification (GTDB taxonomy): domain Archaea; phylum Halobacteriota; class Methanosarcinia; order Methanosarcinales; family Methanoperedenaceae; genus Methanoperedens. The sequence goes on from JAGFND010000228.1 coordinate 1,593, forward strand.
AAAAAGAAGAAATGGAAAAACCATCATCAAAGTCGCCCAGGTCTTCCATCTCCTTTGCTATCAGGCGGGTCTGGACTTTTGTAATACGAAGATGCGATAGGATGTTCATATAGTATCCAAGAGGTCTTGCCCTATCGGATGATACGTTCTTGATAATGCCGCACGCAATGCAGTGGGGATGTGCTTTTAATCCTTTTTGATGATACCTGAATTCATATGGGAGCCAGACGTTCTGGATGTTCCCACATAATTCATGATTACAAGACACCTATTTCCCCCATGTTTTTATGAAGTTCCGTTTTTGTAATTTTACCACCGGACTTCAAATTGTTATCCTTAGGCATAAATCCTTTGCATATTCACGAAAGATTTGAATTGATGCTGATAACAACCCTATAGATTTTTCTTCACGCCTCCCATCCAGACGTTGGGATAATCAATTTTTTCAGGGTTCGCATATCCTATATATGATCCGTCAGCACCCGGTTAATCTCTTCGGGCATGGTGCGATTGAAACTTCGTAATCCCGCCTCCACATGTGCCACCCTGATATGGAGCTTTGAAGCAGCAAGCGTGCCTGCAAGGGTTGAATTCGTATCGCCATACACCATTACGATATCGGGTTTCTCTTTCATAAGGAGTTCTTCTATTTTCCTTAGCATCTCGCCTGTCTGGACGCCGTGGCTGCCTGAGCCCACTCCCAGGTTATAGTCAGGTTCCTTGATCTCAAGCTCCTTGAAGAATATATCACTCATCTCGTAATCGTAATGCTGCCCTGTATGAATGATGATATCTTTTTTGACCTCTCGACCTTCTTGTTTGTTGAGGTTGCCAATGGCTCTTGAGACTGGTGCGATCTTGATG
>JAGFND010000229.1 GCA_021409285.1 Candidatus Methanoperedens sp.
AAGAAATTTGCAGTACTCTTGAGATGAGTGAATTTCTGGTAAAGGAATATATCGCAATAATTGAGGAACATAATAAAAAGGAGGAAAAAGTTAATGCTAATGGAAATGTGTAAAAAGTGGGACGTCAAATGTCGTCATTTAGAATTCCCGTTTAGAGTCATTAATGCAAAATATGATTTTGAGTTGGGTCTACAAAAACTCGAAAATTCAAAAATACAATTCAGGGGCAATATTATTTAAATCCACACCAACACTGCCTCTATTAAAAATCAATAACGACCATCCGTTTCCAAGAGCGCCTCATGAGGTGCATGCGCTTCCCCCGCCCCTACTTCTTCTTCACCCCGCACCGCCAGCTCTTTGCGGACTCTGCGCGCTTTGCGGTGAAGTCTCATAATTCTTACACAGCCCAGACCTCCAATCAAAAACGAAACCCAGGCGAACCGCTGCCCGAACTCCTCACCTTCCCTATTCTTCCAGCATCCTGCTATACAGATCAGCATTCATCCAGAATCCATTCTTTTTAAGACCATCCAATATCTCCTTAAAATTTTTTATCCTGCCTTTACGGTGCATCACCTTTAAAAACCCCAGAGTTCCCATGATATTAAGTCCCTGCATCATGGCAGCCCTTCTTCCAGCAAGGTCATCCAGCAAAACCAGGTCGGCATCCTGTTCAATAGCAAGAACAATTGCACTTTCCTCGCCCCTGTCCAGCATCGGCATAAAAGACAGCGCCTCAATTTTTTTGACAGCCTGCACCTTAATCCAGACTGCATCCTTTACTTCATTTGAACCCTTAAGCTCGTTTGAAGTAACCTCATCATATACAGCTTCTGGCACTATGATTTCCACGAACTCACTTTTCAATAGGTCCAGCATGCCAATAGCAGATAAGAATATCAGAGGTGAAGAATTACTGACTACTTTCATTCAATATACCCAATCTCTTCGCAGTTTCAATATCTTCATTGAGTTCTGAAACGCCATAGTTCAATGGTATATTTGAATCCTTCATAATCCCCATCATCTCAGTTCGACTCACACCAAGCAAAGCCGCCATTCTGCCCAGGGATACCCTGCCTTCCCTGTAAAGTTCCAGAAGGAAATTTTTCTTAACAAAATATTCAATACGAGTTTTATCAATACCAAGTGAATATAGAATATCAACAGGCAGTTGTATTTCTGTTTTTATCATCTTTGCGGTTACTGTCATAATAACTAATTTGAGTTCACTCTATTATAAGCATTTGCATAAACAGAGTGCCTCTTGCCGATAACACTGCGGCGTCAGCTACTTCAACTAAATGCTCCCCCCGCCCCCCATCTCCCCTCACCCCCGCGCCGCTAGCTCTTTGCGGCCTTTGCGCGCTTTGCGGTGGGATGAATATATATCGATCAAATTCAGCTAATCAAATCAATCAAAATTCTTCCTCGTGTCCTGGCGGTTCTGGAAAGGCATATTATCTCGCAAATATATTGAATAACCTGAATGAGCAGAGAAATAAAAGAACGGACCATTCTTGATACCTTCGCCGAAGATTTTGTTGATGTCTTAGAAAAGCATGCAAAATATGTCATCGTATCAGGATTTGTCGCGATTGCGCATGGAAGAAGCAGGGGAACTGAAGATGTGGATATAATCATTGAAAGGATCAAAAAAGACGCATTCATAAAAATGCATAATGATCTTTTGACGGCAGGTTTTGAATGCATACAGTCGGAATATCCGATAGTAATTTATGATGATTATTTACAGGACAAGACCAGCGTCCGATATGTCAGGAAAGGACATTTTATCCCTGAAATGGAATTGAAACTGGCTAAAGATGAACTGGATGATTATCAAATCCGGACAAGGGAAAAACTGCCTCTTACGGGACTGGATTTATATTTTTCAAGTATTGAAATGAATATCGCTTTCAAGGAAGAACTGCTCAGATCAGAAAAAGACATGGATGATGCAAAGCATTTGCGGATCATCTATTCGGACGTCCTTGATGAAAATGAGATCACAAAGATAAAAGCGGAAATCCGAAGGTTGAGGTTATCATGAGAGACAGTACTCATAACGAGCATATCGAGCGATGGGCTAAATTTGTAAAAGCAAATCCCCGCTCAATCTGGATCAGGGAGGTCGGACCTCTGATAGATGCCCAGATAATCATCGCGAATGCATTTTATGGGCGCCTTGCTAAAGTTGAAGGTGGAATTGAAAAAATAAGAAAGTTACGGAATTCAGGGAAAATAACTTTGAATAAGGTAGCATGAATCCGCAGGATGTAGTACAAAACTCTGGTTATTCTCGCACAATATCACGCTTGAGAAAGAGCATGACAACGTGAATATCGGGAAGCTCCTGCATGAAGACCGCTATAAGCGCGACTCAAAAGAAATAACGATCGACCAGACCATAAGCATAGATTTCATAAGAAAAGGAGAT
>JAGFND010000023.1 GCA_021409285.1 Candidatus Methanoperedens sp.
AAGCGTACCTGAAAAATGTCAACGATTATAATAACAATCAGGCTTTTGCTTCTTTTGGTAAGAAAAAGTACGATGAAGCTCTGGAATTCGCGGGATTAGCAAATAATGAATTGATAAAGGCTGAGAATAGCTTCTCAGGGGAAACAAAGGAAACAGTTAAACCTGAAGAAAGTCCCGTCGAGAAGAAAAAAACTCCGGCTTTTGAAGCGCCATTCTTGATTCTGATAATGCTGATGGCATTTTTGTTTCAAAGAAAAGTTTAAGTATCATGTAATATATTCTGAAATAACCGTTATTAGTAATTATTATTAATTACAGGTAAAGAAAATCACAATTAATAATTATTAATGAGGATAGGAGCAATAATATGCAAATTAAAAACGTTTCAGGGATTCTCATGGGAATAGGTTTAGTGATGATCATACTGCAGTTCATGCAACCTGTTATGGCAGCAGCACCGAATCTGCCTAACAATTCATGTGCAGATTGCCATCGTAAACTGCTTTTTTCATCAGAAGCCCAGAGACAGTTTATCGACATTCGCATAAAGCATCTTGAGAATGGTATAACATGTTCAATTGTATGTCATGAGGATAAACTCAACAAATCCACGGCCAGCACGTATGCTCTCTGGTCGATATCCACTCATGCTCTTTTTGAAGTCACCTGCGATAAATGTCATGGCGGGAATATGTCAGCAACCTCAAAGGATGATGCTCATATTGGACTTTCAGGGTTCAATATATCGCGTGCCAATACCCCCGAAATGTGCGGAAAATGTCATGAATCCGAACTCATGGAATTCAAGAATTCACAGCATTTCAAGAATCTGGAATCCGGGGAAGTGCCAGCTCCTGCATGCATAACATGCCATCAGGCTCACAGTGTTCGCGTACTGACCTCCTCGGAAATAGAGGATTTCTGCAGTAACTGTCATAATAATATTACAGGAATAAATCCATTAGTGCCGAAAAAAGCTGAAATTGCATTATCATCTGTAAAAGAATTGGATATAGAGATTGCACAGGCCAGAAGTAACATTATTTCAGAGCAAACAAAAGGAAAAGATGTTTCCAGTGCCCAAGCCAATCTGGAATCAGCAAGGACCATCCTCAAGAATGTTCCATCTGTCTGGCACAGGTTCAACCTGACTTATTTTGATACAGAGGTACAGAAAGGGATTGTAGATGCAAAGAATGCACAGAATATAAAAACAGAAGCTACTGCCACAGTCACACCGAAATCACCCGGATTTGTGGGTCTCCTTTTCATATCAGGTCTGATCGCCGCATATTTACTGAGAAGGAGTGCGTAAACCAGCAAATATACAATGTTGAAAATAACAAGGTGAAACAATGTTTGTACGAAAAATCATCATATCAGCCAGCATCATATTGATCCTGGCAATTTTTGTTCCGATCTCGCTAGCCGATAATTCATGTATAAATTGTCATCAAAAACTCACTGCCTTCAGTGAAAAGGAAAAAGAACTTAATGATATAAGATTAAAACATCTTGCCCGTGATGTCCCATGTTCTCTTGAATGTCATGCAAGCACTATCAATGAAATCGCAAAAAGCAATTATGAACAATGGACAGGATCAAAACATGCCCTGTTCAATGTTTATTGCAATGACTGCCATGGAGGCAATCCTGGTAATGATACCAAGGAAATTGCGCACATTGGTATTAACAGGTCATCGGATTCCAACAGTTCGGTTTTTTACAGGAATGTGCCTGAAACATGTGGAAGGTGTCATAAGGATGAGTTAAAAGAATTCAAGAATTCTGCACATTACCAGAGATTGAAGGAACTCAAACAGGCTCCCACATGTGATACCTGTCATCAGCCTCATGGTTTTAAGGTATTGAACGTAAGTGAATTTCAGGAATTATGCAGCCAGTGTCATAATACGGATATGAGGATCGCTCCAGCCGATGCTCCGGAAAAGGCGATTTTGGCACTTGAAAATGCACAAAAATTGAAAGACGAGATAAAACTTGCTGAAGATGCAATAAAACAGGCAAGTAAAGCGGGAAAGGATGTGACAAATGCCCAGAAAGAACTGGATACAGCAAATTCGATCAGAGATTCACTCCCGGTACTGTGGCACGGTTTTAATTTGCCGAACTTTGAAGGTGCAATCAATGAAGGGATAAAAGCTGCCCAGCAATCACAGGTCGAATCAGGCTTCCAGGTGACCAAACCAAAAACCCCAGGTTTCGAAGGGATCCTTTCAATAATAGCATTTGTGGTCTTTTCCCTGTTAATGCGGAGAAAGTAAAGAGGTGCAATAAGAATGATAAAAATTCAAATAAATCGAACTTTTATTCTGCTTGTCATAGTACTTCTGCTATCCATGACATCTATCTCATATGCAAGACCTGAATATGCTACAAAAGAAAGTCGCAATTGTCCTTACTGCCATACAAGGGAAGGACCTCCCCAGCTCGGAGAGGTAGGAATTTATTACGGAACTCATAACCATTCACTTGAAGGTTATGTTCCTTCACCCAAAATGACGCCGACACCAGAACCTACAAAAGAGATAGAAATAGGCGTCCACATGAATACATGGACTGTGGGCATGTCTGCATTGGCTACGATTTTCCTGATCCTTCTTGTGGTTCTTATTATTCGGTTATAGGTGATATCATGCATATTGAAAAAATAGAATACGGACCGGAAAAAGTTGGTTTCTGGCCAAATGCTGCATTTGTCCTGATAATTGTTTTGACACTGGTAGCGGCAGGAATAACCGGAAATCTGCTCTGGAAAATCATCATTAGTGAACCTTCCGTGGCATCAACAAGGGCATTCATAGAGGTTGCAGGAAAAATGCTGGCTTACCTGCTATTCATAATTGCTGCCATAATTTACCTGTATGTGAAAGGATTGCTGCAAGATGAACATGTTACAACCCTGGAGTAAAACATGGATGAAAAAATTACTCTTACAATTACAAGAAGAAAACTCACTGAAATATTAATCGGTGTTGCGGCAATATTTTTTGCTTCCGGATCGATCGCAGCTGTATTCAAATATCTCTGGCCAGCTACAGGAGAGACGAGTGCATCCAGCCAAGTTAAGATAGCATCTGTTGATGAGGTGCCAACAGGAAGCACAAAGAAATTCATGTTCAATGGGAAGGCATCCGTGCTTTTGCATATGCCTGCTGGCTTCAGGGCTTTTGGCTCAGTATGCACGCATCTTGGATGCATCGCTTCCTGGAAGCCCGACGAGAATGTTCTCCTTTGCCCGTGCCATCTCGGGAAGTTCGATCCGAATACCGGGAGCGTTGTTTCCGGGCCCCCACCTTCACCGTTGCCCGCTATTGAAGTGATAGTAAAAGAAGGTGCAGTCTACGCACTCAAATGGAAAGACCCTGCGTATGTAAAAACCATTTCGTTCTATGCTGGAGCGGCTTGAGGTGATCATATGACTCTGAACGAGAAAATATATAAATGGTTCGATGAGAGATTCAAATTGAGTGAATTGCTCCCACCGATAGTGAAACACCCGGCCCCGGACAATGTAATATCAAATCCCCTTTATTGTCTTGGAGGAACAGCATTTCTATGCTTTTTAATCCTTGTCATAACAGGAATTTTCCTTGCAATGTATTATAAACCCACACCTCTTGAAGCATACAATAGTGTGGAACATATTATGACAGTGGTTCCAATGGGAAGCCTTGTAAGAAGCGTACATCACTGGGCTGCAAATGCCATGATCGCAGCAGTAATGCTTCATATGATGCGTATATATTTCATGGGTGCATACAAGAAGCCGCGTGAATTGAACTGGGTAGTGGGCGTATCTCTGCTGCTTATTACGACCACATTTGGTTTTTCAGGATACTTACTGCCATGGGACCAGCTTTCATTCTGGGCAACAAAGATAGGAACAGGGATCGCCGGCTCCATTCCAATAATCGGTGGATATATTTCCCTGATACTCGTTGGAGGGAATGATATAGGAGCTGAAACGATCACAAGGTTTTTTACAATTCATGTAATGATCCTTCCTATAACAATCGCAGTTTTTTTGATATTGCATTTTGCGATGGTAAGGATACAGGGAATTTCAGGGAGGCTCTAATATGAGTCTGATAGAAATAGAAAAGAAAGAAGTCCCTGAAAAGCCAGTGGAGCCGTTGCGGGTGCGTGGAATTCCCTTTTTCCCGCATTTCCTGCTCCGTGAGGTCGTGGTGATGTGCCTTATCGCAGGGAGCCTGATAATGCTAGCTTCTATCTATCCGGCACCGCTTCTTAAACCTGCAGATCCGTTCGATACCCCGACCCCGATATATCCCGAATGGTATTTCCTGTATGTTTTCGGATTCCTGAAATTCTGGACATGGGATATAGGACCAATTCCGGCAAAGATCATTGGTGTAAGTTTACCGATGGTGCTCTGGTATGGCCTCTTGTTCCTTGTTCCATTCATAGACAGGAATCCATCGTCAGAATTTAAGAAAAGGAAGATCGCAGTTGCTCTCGGAGTGATAGCACTTGCAGGAATATTGTATTTCACATATTTCAGCATTGTTCACCACTGATGAAAGTATCAAGAAAAGGATTCAAACGAATTGATGCATTATCCAAAATAATCGGTTTGATAATGCTGGCGTTCAGCATAGATAATTTAACAAAGGGCAATTATTTTTTAGCCCTTTTGCTTTTCGGACTTGGCGGGATCATCAGTATCGCTCCAATATTTATTAGCATAACTCCAGGTGAACAGAAATGCCAAAAATTACAGTAATTGGTGCAGGTTTTGTCGGGGCTACAGCAGCTCAGAGAATAGCAGAAAAGGAACTCGGGGACGTTGTCCTTACCGATATTGTTGAGGGGCTGCCGCAAGGGAAAGCCCTTGACCTTCTGGAAGCAGGACCTCTATTCGGATATGACTCAAAAATAACGGGAACTAACGACTATAAGGACATCGAAGGTTCAGATGTCATTGTAATAACTGCTGGCATTGCACGAAAAACCGGAATGACTCGTGAAGACTTGCTTAAGATCAATACAAAGATAATCACAGAAGTTTCACAGAATATTGCACGGTATGCGCCAGATTCAGTGGTCATCACAGTAACGAATCCTCTTGATATAATGACATATGTCACATTGAAGACCACAGGGTTTGAACCCGGACGGGTTTTTGGGATGAGTGGAGTCCTTGATTCGGGAAGATTCGCAGCATTCATCGCTATGGAACTTGGCTGTTCGATAAGGGATATAAACGCTATGGTTCTCGGCGGCCACGGCGACACGATGGTTCCCCTTCCGCGATTCACTACAGTGACCGGCATCCCGATCACGGAATTAATGACAGTATCCACTATCCAGCGCCTTGTAGAAAGAACAATTAGCGGAGGAGCAGAAATTGTCAACCTGTTAAAGACAGGAAGCGCTTTTTATGCGCCTTCTGCTGCCGTGACGAACATGGTCGAAGCTGTCATAAAGGATACTGAGCGGATCATGCCGGTATGCGCTTACCTGGATGGGGAATACGGAAAGAAGGACATCTATCTTGGTGTTCCCGTCAAGCTTGGAAAGGGTGGTGTGAAACAGGTAATAGAATTAAAACTCGCATCTGATGAGAAAAAAGCGCTTGATAGATCAGCCAAAGCCGTTATGGATGGAATAGCGTCTTTAAAAGTGGTTAATTAAATATATGAAGCTTTTTATCGGGCTCCTCCTCCACCGCCCCCGAATCCTCCTCCACCTCCAAAACCTCCGCCTGTTCTCATTCAAGTCCAGCTCACCACTGGTCTTTTTAGTTCTTCTTCAAAGAAATCAAGATATTCCTTTTTTCTGAGCCCTACTGAACGCCCGACGAATTTAGAAGGGATAGTATCAAGCATCGTATTATATTCCTGGATTATATTATTGTATGTATATCGATGCCTTGCGATCTCATCCTCGATATCTTTTATGGCGTTCATGGTGACCATGACGGTCTCGGATGTCTTTAGAACAGGATAATTCTCTGCCACAGCAATTATATTTCCCATAAGTCCGCGCATCTCCCCGTCCATTCGTGTGAGTTCAGCTGGAGCTGCATTTCCAAGATTTGCTCTTGCCTGTGATAACGTCGCATCACTGGCATTTCTGAGACCCTTGAACCTGTTATAAATAGATAACAAATATATTGTGATAATAATAAATAGTCCTGAAGATAGTAATACCGCCACAAAAGCGTCCATGCTTTAAACACATATTTGAATCTATATATTAATTTCTATGAAAAGCCAGAAAAATGTCGATACGAAAATGATATAAACAGGTTGTTGAATAAAGATGTAAATTTATACGAGGTAATTAAATTGCATCTTAAGATAGAACCTATCGGCGTGATCAAGAAATCAACCGCAGGATTATTTGATGTTTTGATATATTCAGATTTTGAGCCGATACTTACAAATATAATGGAGAAATTCACGCATGGTGCGAATCTTTTGATAGTACATAAGAATGATAGCACTTCAGATGAACATCAGGTCCATGTTTCAGAAGCCGAAATAATTAATCGAAAAGGCAATCTTCTGACCGTGAAAGGAATTGAAGCTGATAACGATTCCGTGATTGATATTAGATTGGGCAATATGCTCTGATCTGAGGAAAGATCATGGGGGTTGACCTCGGTGACATTTTTGATAAGAAAGAGATCGAGTTCTCAGAACTTAAAGAGAAGATAATCGCGATCGATGCATATAATATCTTATATCAGTTTCTGAGTATTATCCGTCAGCGCGATGGCACGCCGTTAATGGATTCTCACGGAGAGATAACATCGCATCTATCAGGCTTCTTATACAGAACGACCAATCTCATAGAAGAAGGCATAAAGCCTGTTTTTGTATTTGATGGGAAGCCCCCGCGGTTCAAGAATATAACAATTGAAGAACGAAAAAGAAACCGCACAGAAGCCAGTGAAAAATGGGAAGAAGCCAAGATAAAAGGAGACATGGAAGAGGCATTCAAACATGCTCAGGCGTCATCCCATATAAAAGGGAACATGGTAGAGGATGCAAAAAAACTCCTGGGTTTTATGGGGATGCCAATCGTCCAGGCGCCATCTGAAGGTGAAGCACAGGCTGCCTTCATTGCAATGAATAAAGATGCTTTTGCAGCGGGATCACAGGATTATGATTCATTGCTTTTTGGAGCACCGGTCGTGGTCAGGAATCTTGCAGTAACAGGAAAAAGGAAACTGCCAGGAAAAGGTATTTTTGTTGATGTAAAACCTGAGATTATATACCTTGAAACTGGCCTGGGAAAAAATGAATTATCAAGGGAGCAGCTAATTGATATTGCTCTTCTTGTCGGAACGGATTATAACGATGGGATAAAAGGAATAGGCCCGAAAAAAGCCCTCAAACTTATAAAGAAGCATGGTAATATTGAAGGAGTGCTTTCTGATTCAGGAATTGAAATAGAAGATTTTGCAGAAATAAAAGCTCTGTTTTTGCATCCCGAAGTGACCTCAGATTATGAGATCAAATGGAGGAAACCGGATGTTCAGGCAATAACCGGTTTTCTTTGTGACGGGCATGATTTTTCAAAAGAGCGCATATCAAAAGTGGTTGAGCGCCTGCTGGAAGCATCTGATGAGGGGCAGCAGACACTGGATAAGTGGTTGTAATGTTGATCAAACCTATTTCTGGACTTTCTCCTGTCGAAAAAGCTCATCTTCTTGACCGCAGCACAGGCCTTTCCGGGGTAATGTCGCCAGTTATGTCCATCCTTAATGACATTAAGGAAAATGGTGACGCTGCCATTCGCAAATATACGAAGCAGTTTGACCGGGCAGACACAGGTGAACTCGAGGTTTCCCATAAGGAGATACATGAAGCTCTATTCTCCATTGACAAAAGCCTTCTTTCCCATCTTATGAAAGCTGCTTCAAATATCCGTGCATTCCATGAGGTGCAGCTTCAAAAAGACTGGATCCGGGAATTTACACCAGGTATCATGCTGGGGCAGCACGTCACACCTCTTGAGAAAGTCGGAGCGTATATTCCCGGCGGGAGGGCATCATATCCAAGCACGGCTTTAATGACTGTCATTCCTGCAAAAGTAGCTGGTGTGGAACAGGTGATCATATGCACACCTCCAAAGCCTGACGGTTCGATATACCCCCTTACTCTTGCTGCAGCGCATATTGCAGGAGCTGATAGGGTATTCCGTGTGGGAGGAGTCCAGGCAATAGCGGCCATGGCCTATGGAACAGGAACTATCCCCAAAGTGGACAAGATCGTCGGTCCGGGTAATATTTATGTGACCGCGGCCAAGATGATGTGCGGCACAGCGATCGATTTTCCAGCCGGCCCGAGTGAAGTCCTTATTATAGCCGATGATTCGGCAAGAGCTGATTTTATCGCATCGGATATGATAGCCCAGGCAGAGCATGATCCGAATGCTATCTCGATTCTTGTTACAACATCAGAAGAACTTGCTGGAAAAGTGGAACAGGAAGTGAAGAACCAGCTGAAAACAGCAAAAAGAAAGGAGATCATTGAAAAGTCACTTGAAAATGCAGCATTGCTTACAGGAAATCTGGATGAATGCATAGAATTCTCAAATAAATTCGCTCCGGAGCATCTTGAAATAATTACTGAACAAAACATACTTGAAAGGATAAAGCATGCAGGATCAATATTTGTTGGTAATTACGCCCCTGTATCAGCAGGTGATTATGCATCCGGTACAAACCATGTTCTTCCTACTGCAGGATTTGCGAGAATGTTATCAGGCTTGAATACAGATCATTTTGTTAAAAAAGCAAGCCTTCAGATAATTGAGAAAAATGGGCTGGAGGGGCTCAGTGAAACAATCATTGGGATTGCGGAAGCTGAAGGTCTGGAAGCGCATGCAAATGCTGCAAGGATAAGGAAAGGCCTGAAATAAGGCCAATCTTTATCCAGAGCGATCAAGTTAAACCGGTCGTACTGGATCATCCGGATTTACTTTCGTCGGAATTTCTTCCTGTACTTTCTTACTTGTGGCAAAAACTGCAATTCTGCGTTCAAGGTTCCGTGCTCCCACAAGTTCGATCCCATGATCCGAGAATTCAAATGGCTGCTGGATCTCATTTATTTTTGTCAATCTCATTTTCTGGATCTGGAAAAAATAAGTTGGGTAGAGTTCTTTCATCAGTTTCTTATCGAGAAAAATTGTGCCATCGCCCATGAAATCAAAGTCATCAAATTCCCTGACGTCAAGACCATGTTTCTTTTCAGTAATTACCAAACACGTTATCTTTTTATCTCTTATCTCTTTTAATATATTTCGCCATTGCGCTGATTTCCTGAACTCCTTTTCATCAAAAAAGATATTCAGTGAATCAAAAACTACACGCCTTGGCTTAAATACATTGAAAATCTCTATTATCTCCTCTGATGAAAGCATGGTAAATCCAAATATTTCAAGATACCCCTTATCAATATATTCTCCGGCATCCCAGCCAAAACGAAGGGATTGTTTGATGATCTGTTCCACTTTTTCCTCAAAAGAGAAATAAATGCACCTTTCATTATTCTTCACCCCTTCTAACAGAAACTGTATCGAAAAAGTGGTCTTTCCAGTCCCCGGTGGGCCTGTTACCACAACAACAAAACCTTCAGGAATGCCACCTTCTATTAATTCATCAAATCCGCGTATTCCGGTTCTTGTTCTTTTTATTATTCTGCTAACGCTCTGGGGATCTATCTTTTCCCTGAAGCGCAGTTTATCCATTCCCAGAAGCGCCTGCTCAAGGACTAGATTCTTTGCGCCCAGCTCCTTCTCATAACGTTCCAGTATCCTCATTGCTGATGTACTGAGGGTTGTGTGGATAGGATATTTATCTCGAATCATTCAATAACCTGTGAAATTTAAATTATTTTATGTACGCATGTATTTTGTGGTTAGAGCGGAAAAATGTATCATGATAAATTATTATAGTCTGTCATTTCACAGGTCAAAATGTTTCAGCTTTTCCTTCCAGATTGAATAAAGAACCCGTTCTTTTTAACAAGCCATTTCAATTGGGTCAATAGAGCGGAGAGTTTTCCTTTTTGAGTATGTGGATATGATCCCATAAATGTGATATTATTTTTATCGAACCATCCGATAACTTCGCCGATCGAATGATAACTTTCATAAGGATTCACATACTTGTCAGCAACATAGGCCAGTTCATGAGTGTTTCTCATTTTTCGTCTGTAGATCGCTCTTTCAACATAATCAAGCCGCTGTTCAAGATCATTTCCCGCATTCAATCCAATCCAGATCCTGTGTGCTCTATGCATAATCCTTCCGTATCGATTGTATAGACCTATTGTAATGGTTCCTCCGGGTTTGCACATACCAGCAAGCACTTTAAAGCGCATATAAGGATCGCCTGTATGGTGAAGGACGCCGAGGCAGAAGACATGGTCGAACTTTTTATCTGTTCTGAAATCCACGATATCACAGCGTATGATATCTATTTTCAGTTTAAATCTTTCGGCAAGCTTCTGTGCTGCAAGAAGCGATTGATTGCACAGGTCAATAGATGTTACATCTGCACCATAATATGAGAAATAACATGATTTTTCTCCTGTTCCACAGCCGGCATCAAGTATTTTTTTTCCATGGAGAGAATCAGGTTCCAATCCTGCCGTTGTGAGTATTTTTGACATGACATTGGCATGAAGTTTGTTTATCAGGTCACTCTCATTCCTGATCGGAAGTGAAGGATAAGGATATTTCTCATACAGTTCGTTCACAGAGCAGGCGATTTTGTCCATTTACGCATAGTTGGAGGGGAGATAGTTAAAGCTATGCGAAACATTAAACGATAAAAGAGATTATTAGCCGGCGGATGAAAAAAAACAGGTTTGTTCTCCAGGTAATTGCAGGTCTTTTGATCATTGTTTTTATACTGAACAAAATAAATCTCAATGAATTACTCCTGATCCTTCGGAAAACCTCTCCCTTTTATTTTATAATGGCATGTCTTTCCTATTTCTGCATGAACCTTGTTCTTGCTACCCGTCTTCGTTACCTATTTGAAAAGATCGGATATCGGATAAAATTCTCGCAAGTTTTTTTTTCACATATGGGAGGAATGATCGTTGGTGATATTACGCCAGGTAGAGGGGGATATTTTCTCACCCCTGCTATCCTGAAAAAACGGGCCGGAACTTCGATGACAGATGGTATGGCATGCATTTTTGCGCCGCAGGCCATTGAATTCATATTGAAGGTCGCCGGAGCTTTTGCTGCTATAATCTTCATATCGTATATTCCCGGGATAGAAAGGAAAATACTTGTTTCAGCAGGAATTGGGTCTGTTATCCTGCTGGTGGTCGGGATCTTGATGCTTATTCTATCATGGAAGACTGAAAATCTATCGAGTAATTTCTTAAGTAAGATCCCTTTTCTAAGGAAATTTACTGAAAATCTGTTATCTTTCAAGGAAAAAAGCATTGATATAAAAGATAGTATAAATATTATTATCTTATTATATTTTATTGGATGGATATTTGCAGCCTTTCACTGGTATTTTCTTGGAACTTCTCTCGGAATAGATATTCCATATTATGTTTATTTCCTGCTTCATCCACTTTTGAGCATATTGATGTTCATACCTTTAACGCCAGCAGGCATTGGATTAATGGAAGGCGGGATTATTATCGTCCTATCACTTTTCGGGGTTTCCCCTCCTTCTGCATTGGCTTTTTCAGTCCTGATAAGGGTCAGTATATTAATGGTTGATATGATAGGCTTAAGATATGTCTTATCATCCCTTCGAGATATTGAATTATAAGTTTATTCCTGGCACGATCCTTTTTGCGACTTCACGGTAGGCAGCTGCAAGATCACCTTTATCGAACCTGAACACATCCTTATCCAGTGATTCTCCGGTAATCTTGTCCCAGAAGCGGCATGTGTCGCAGGAGATCTCATCGGCAAGGACAATTTTTCCATGGTATCTTCCGAATTCAAGTTTGAAGTCAGGAAGGAGAATACCTTTTTCATCAAGATACTTTAGAAGTATGGAATTGATCTTAAGAGCCATTTTCCGGATTTCAGTAAGTTCATCCTTTGATGCCAGGTGAAGGGCAAGCGCAATATCGTCATTTATCATAGGATCGCCGTGCTCATCGCTCTTATAATCAAAAAGTATTATTGGTGGGTCAAGTTTCTCACCGGTCTTAAAAGGATATTTCTTGACAAGAGAGCCAGCCGCGATATTCCTGACGATAACTTCGATCTTTATGATCTCAACTGCATCCACGACCATTTCATTACCTGATAACATGCTGTCAAAATGCGTTTTTATGCCATTTTCTTCAAGAAGCCCTAAGAGTTTAGCTGCGATCTGCGCGTTGTAATACCCCTTTTTTGGCACTTCGCTTTTTTTCTTCCCATTAAAAGCGGTCAGGCTGTCCCTGAATTCCATAATGAGCTTTTCCGGATTATCTGTTCCATAAACCGTCTTTGCCTTGCCCGAATAGAGTTCTCCTTCCTTTATCATGGGTCTTAATAGGTAATTCAGTAAATATAAAGACTCAGGTTGACAGCCTCGATGGATTTATTTAATATCAGCGCAAGATCGTATCAATCAAATGAAAAAAACAAATCCGTTTTCTGATACTGAATTTCTTCTAAGGCAGCTTGGCTACCATGAGATTTTCATCCCGCATATCATGACAGAATTCGATAATTTATTGATTGAGATCGATTTCGATGCGATAGAACAGGCATCAGATTCAGCCATTATAGCAAAAGATACACCAGCTTTTATAATTATCCTGAAAGATCTGATGAAGCTTCTTGAAAATAAAGGATATTACAGGCCGGATTACCCGACGCATCTTATTAAGCTTCTTGTGAATGGATTGAACCTTAGAAAAGAGGATATTTTCCATGTTCTTGATAACTCTGAAATTACAGAAAACGAAAAATTAAGTGAAATGGAATTCCTTGCATCATGCGCCGCGATTACGCAACTTGGATATATCCTGGTATCCCGTCTTATACCTGGTGTTATGGCTGCGAGTTCAGGGCCACATGTATTTTTGGTGATATTTGTTGAATGTTCGTTGATATTAGCAGATTTCAGTATCGATTCTATAAGAGAGATAGATGCATTGCTATATGAAAAAAATGGAGATCATTATCGCCTTAAAACTCCAGTATCCGGATTGGACAGGGAAACCACAGGTCTTCTTGAACAATATTACCCTTCTTTTCATGTCATATCAGGCATTGGCCTTAGCCATAATATCCATAACAACCTGGGCATAGCTTATGACAGAGCAGGTCGATATGTTGAGGCGATTGAAGAGCTGAATGTTGCCCTTGGGCTTGATCCGGACTATGTTGAAGTTCACAATAATCTTGCTGTAACACTTGATAAGATGGAAGAGCTCGATGAAGCCATAAACCATCTCAAAGAGGCAATCAAACAGAAACCAGATTACACTGAAGCACACTGCAACCTCGGGACGATCTATGCAAAACTCAGGCGTTTTGATGAAGCGAGTGAGGAACTCAATGAGTCTATCAGGTTAAATCCTCGTTATGCTGCTGCACGAAATAACCTGGGGAATATCTATTCCGAGATGGGAAGACACGAAGAAGCATTAATTGAATTCCAGGAAGCTTTAAGACTTGATCCAGAATTTGCAGAGGCGTATCATGGTATCGGCCAGATTTATTATGATCTTGGAAGTCTTGACAGGGCATCTAGGGCCTTTGTCAGAGCAGTATGCCTTGCACCAGCGATGATTGAATGTGTGCCTGAAAAGTTAAGCATGAAAGTGAGGCGTGGAGTTTCTATGAAACAACTGCATCATTCCCAATTACTGTGACATTCAAAGATCCAAAACTCCTCGAAAAGCCCCTGAATGTTCCCGATATATCTCTGAACATTGATCTCTGTAAAGGGTCATAGTATTCAAGTGCCCATGTGCCATTCTTAAATTCAGCGTTTATCGCCACAGTATAAGCTCTCCATTTGAACATCTTCACCTGCGGGAGTAAACCTGCTGCAAGGAGAGCAGCATCTGGTTTTTCACCATCCGGAACAATATTCAATCTTTGAATTGTTGTATTGTATGGGGAGGTGCCGGGGTCATATTCATAAATTTCAATTCTGTTATTATCTTCACGTACCGCATACCAATCCGATGAATCCATGGTGGGATATGTCCTTATTCCTGTATTATGAAAATATTTCTCTGCACTGGTTTTTTCCGATATTCTGAATGCCCCCAGACCTGCTGCCACGATAAGAAAGATGATAAGGAATTTAGGGGCATTATTCGTTTGCCCGGGTTTCTTATATAAATATATCACTGTGATCAAACTCAAAACAGTGAGATAGATATCTGTATAAAAGAATATTTCAGCAGAATATTTTTGGGTTGTCAGCGGATACAAAAGGGGGATGCCTCGAGTGGTGATGTAATCAAGAAAAAGATGTATCAGCACACCCGCATAAGCAAATGCGATAGTTCGTTTTGATATTATTGGCCTGAAATCAAAATACTTTTGTATTTTATTGCGGATCTTTTCAAAAGAAGATAGTTTCAATACAATCATGCCGGCAAAAAAGCCGAAAAACAGGGAATGTGTTATTCCGCGATGGGTCAAAAGGAAAAAATTAGGATAGATATAATTTATCCATAAAAGAAAAATATCAATATCAGGAGCTATGCCACCAAGAACAAATGCTATTATCTCTTCTTTTTTTCGTTTAAATGATTTTCCAATCAAATATGGAAGTAAGGCATGTGAAAAAAGATCCATTATAACACGTTCGTTTTCCTGTCGTTCATCGAAATTTCCTTTTTTCTATTCATTTATCTATTGCTTCGCATATTGCTTCAAGCATCCTTGCTGTAATATCAGTTCTCATGAAAAGCTCATGCATTTCAAGAAGCGCGCTGTCCCTTGCGTAAGTATCGATATTCCATTTTACATCTGGATACGATATATTCTTGAAAACAAGACCATGGGCAGAGAGAGGCTCGATCCTTTCATTCAAAGTGCAGGCAAGCATTTTTTTGAGCCATTCCTTATCTTTTTCACATTTTCCTATCAATTTTAGAGCAGTAGAGAGCTTCCTGACCATATGGTAGACGAATCTATTTGCAGAGATATCTATATATATCCAGTTCCCCTGCTCTTCTATTGAAATAGCCCTTACATCGCATTCTGTGGTTTTTCCTGTTTCCATTTCTGCAAAATTCCTGAAATCATGCCTCCCCGAAATAAGCGTCGATGCCTCTCTAATCTTTTCAATATCAAGCCCCTGCCCCCACAGCATATACCTGTATTCTCTTTCCATTGCTGAACGCCTTGCATTAAAATCCGCTCCAACCTCTGCCCATGCATACACCCAGATATGGGAAAGGGCGCTGTTGAGCGCGCGTGGCATCGAAGCTTCCTGATTATCCGGGTCAAAGGCTATCACCTGGCCGATAGCGTGCACACCTCGATCAGTCCTTCCTGCAGCTGAATATCTTGCTCTGGATGGGTTCCTGATGGCGCCGCTGTCCTTTAATACTTTGAGGAGCTTCCCTTCTATCGTGGGAACGCCCGGATTTTTCTGGAAACCGTGGTATTCTGTTCCAAGATATGCAAATTTGAGGGCGATCCTCATTTGCTCTCCAATATAGCCGTTATGAGCTGTTTATCTCCATCGGCAAAGTCAAGCACCTCTATTTTTGAGAATCCCGCAACTTTTAGCCATTCCCTGTACTGTTCTTCTGTCCAGGTGCCTCCTGCTATCGTGCTGGCAAGCATGTTAACAGCGAACATTTCCGCTTCCGGGCTTCTTCCACGCACGAAATCCTCTATCGCCAATAATCCTCCTTTTTTCAGTATCTTGCCTGCGCGACCTATTAGTTTTATATTCTCTTCTTCAGAATAGATATGGCAAATATTACCCATGAAAACAATATCAAAAGACCCATCTTGAAAATCATCAGCAAACTCATGTTCAGTAAAATCCCCCTTTTTCAACGTAAGATTCCTTATGTCTTTCAGGCCAAATTCCATGCTTACATAATCGATGGTTTCAGGCATATCATAAAGAACCACTTCCATGCCTTTTTTGACAAAAGTTCTTGCATATTTCCCAGGCCCTCCCCCGAGATCAAGCGCTGTCTTTGCATCTTTTTTTCGTCTTATGCATTCATCAACAACGAATTCTACCATTTTGTCAGGTCTTGATGACATGGCTTTCATGAAAGAGGGAACATCAGTCGGTGCTTCTTTTCCAGGTTTTTCTCCTTTGATGATCAGCGGAAGGTCAAGCCATGCCTTCAATTTATTAAGAGCATGAGGTAGGTAATCGCCGAGATAATCTTCCCCACGCTCAACGAAAAAAAAGCGGGCTTTATCAGTTATTATATACCTGTTCTTTTCCCTGTTAACGAATCCAAGAGAACAGAGCGCTTCAAGCACTATGAAAAGGGCTCGCTCATTTGCGTTCAGTTCACTTACAAGTTCTGCAATATCCTTTTCTCCTGCAAGCGCAGAAAAAATCCCTGTTTTCAAAGCTGAGCCTAGCAATACAATCTTATCTGCATCTTCTATTGCTCTTTCAAGATCGATTTCTTCACTGGATGACATTCATGACCTCTTAATTCATTTTATATTAGCCTGAAGCTCTATAAATTATTCCCGATTTCGAAAATACAAAGTGCCGATTTGACCGAAAATTATTTACATGATAATGAATAACCAACAAGTAGACATACCTGACAAGTTGTCTATAGTCACTCAGTGGTGTGAGACTAAAAAAGGAGGAATAAAAAATGGGAATGAAAGAATATATAATTCAGATACAAGAAAAGGAAAACGGGAATATCATCAAAAATTGGGATTACGGTACCGAAGATTTTGAGAAGATGCTAAAAGATGCCGTTGAACAAAAAATAAAGGAGAAGAGATTACCATGGTATTTTAGTTTTTTCGCAGGTGGGATTACCAGTTTTACAGGAGAAGCTCTATCAGAGGCAATTGATTATACTATTAAGGAGACAACAAAGAAACCCAGTAAACAGGAGGCTCTATCTTCATAACTACCCTTTCCCAAAGAAATCCTCAAGCCCCCTCTGGAAAAGGGTTTCTTTTAAAACCGTGCTCTCCTTGATCCAGCGTGCCTTTGGTATCACAAGTCTTGTTGAAATATAATCAAAAGCCTCATTTAACGATGTGAATTTCCCTGGAGGCGCTTTCAGCGCAGCCCTTACATTCTCCCGCACATTCCACACGCCCACTGGCATGATATATCCCGGATGTGCTTCTCGAAGTATCACCACACGTGCCTGTCGCTTCTCTTTCACCAGATATTCGTTCACCGCAAGCCTCGCTGCATAATAACAGCCGCCGATCTCGGCATATGTTGTCCTTCCCTCAAACCCTTCAGAAGAGGACATTATCGCCACATCTTTACCGAATGGATTCCAGACAGTATTGGGATACCACGCTTCGATAAGCTCATAGCTCCATGCACGTGGAATAATCAGGACAACGAACCGGTTATCAAGCTGCCACGACTCAAAGACCATGTATTCGTTCATAAGTGGGAAATCTTTCATTTTCTCCATAAGATTTGCTCCTATCATGCTGTCAACTGCTGTTATGCTCCATCTTGTCGGAACAAATCGGCGCGTTTTTCCTTCCCCGAAAGCGCCTACAGAAAATGCTTTCTGGATGCCTGAAATAAGAGCATCGTTTTTATATAATTCAAGTACAGCGTCTTTTGCCTTGAGGTCAGTATCATAATACGCTTTTTCCATCCTCTGGTCAAATTTAGTATTTCCAATATCGATCTTTTTAAGAGGAGCAGTTGGCCCAAATGGCTGGACTTCATCGTCAAGAACAAGTCTTGCATGCGGTTTTTTCAAGAACTCAGCCTCCACATCAACAGGAGCTGCAGAAAGCGCTATCTCGCGTGTAGCTTCTATTATGCGGCTGCCTTCAAGATCCCTGATATGCACAGGATGCTTTCCCCGAACAAGCTGCGAGCGAAAGTCCACGATCTCATCGATGCTTTTCCCGATCCACATCTCTGGAGTATCAAGAAGCGCCGTATCGCCATGCGACGGAGGTATCAGTGGACCGACTGAAACGTGCGGATATCCGAACCTGCCAATAAATACACCAGGAGGAGAAGAACCATCAATGTTCAAACTATCTGTGAGATGTTTGACTTTAACATTTGAATAAAATTTCACAATGACGGGACATCTCTGTTTGCCGCATAGTAATTTTGCGCCCCTGCAGATGATACAGAGTGCATCGCTGTGGCCGCTAAATAGCGAATAATCATTGCCAAAAGGGACAGTCATAGACTTCGTGTCTTAACTATATCGCCTTCAATATCTTCAATTTCTTTTATAAAAGCTTCAGATATATCTTTTGCGACTTGTTTCCAGTCTTTTATTCCCATATCCATAAGCGCTGCTGTCTTTATATCCGGGGGCGTTCCTTTCCTGGTGATGTTGATACCGCAATGGATTTTCTCACTTGTAACTCCTGCACTTGCTATGCTCACTGTGAGTTTTCCGTCATCAACGAACAGGTCGTCCCCATTCCTTGTTGTTCTTATCCCATATTCCAGAAGAACATCCTTTACACACACTATCAGCAAGCGTTGCATGTAATAGGCAAGCCGAATACTGGCAGGAGAATCGAACCTCTCAACGATTATATGGACAAGATCATCTCCCCGAATGGATTTTCCAGCTTTTTCATCTTCAAAATCCTTCATATTCTCAAATGTCACATCCATCTGGCCGTGGAAGATGACTACGGAATCACCTCTGATTCCCATGGCATATGCCCAGAGGGGATCAATCTGTGAGCCATCATATTTTATCGGATCATGAAGGATTTTTGAGATCATACAGACCTTATTATTTTCTGCTATTTGATATTTGCAAGCAGTTCCTGCACTCCTTTTGAATTCAATCTGCAGTTCTCCCCATGAACTTCGAGGTAACACATTTTTACAAGATAATCAAGCTGGAACTGAAGTTGCGATCCAGAAATATCAAGCTCTTTCATAATTTCTTTTTTTGTTTTTCCGAAAGTACCGATAGCTTTTACAATTTTTCTCCGAAGTGGATTCTCAAGCGTCCTGAACATTATCTGATGGTCATGTGGCGTTTTTATCTCACAGGCATCAGCTTCCAACGGCACTGAATCAATATCATCTTTCATCATCAATATCACCTGTTATCAAGTTTATCAGTTCTTGACTTATACCTTTTGCGTGTGATCCCCAGTTTTTTTAATCCCCCGATCGTCCCCATATCGGTACCGTCAAGCAGGAACACCCTTGCCATTTCAAGTTCGACGGCATGATTTGCAAAAACAGGCCCAAGCAACTCCTCTTGCTCCGATTCATTGAATGGGATACCTCCGCATAATTCGTTGAAAGCCGGCATAATTATAATCTCCGGATCCATCCAGTAAACACATTCGCCAAAATGCTCCTTAATAGCTTTTTCGATAAAATGCGTCCTTATCCATACTTGTTCTGAAACACTATGCCCGAGAGGGTCTGTCAATCTTATGGTCGGATGGTTATGCGAAATCACAACATTTGAAGCGCCAAGAATATATGCATCTGGCCACGTATGGCCGTGAAAATACCCCACACCATCAAGCAAAAAACCCCTCATTCCGTGCACTGTCACATTATCAGGTATAAGGTTCTCTATATCCCCATCATGGTTCCCCGGCACGATATCAACTGGTGCCGATGATGCCAGTTCAGTTAGAAAAGCGGGTACTTCCTGCCTTTCCTGCCATGACGTTTCTGGCACATTATGCTTGATATCACCAAGGAGAACGATCCTGTCAGGAACTACGTTTTTAATAAATTCACGGATGCGTTTAATTCTTATCTCGATCTGGCTGGGAATACTTATGCCGCTGTAATAGAGGTCCCACTCAATCCCCAGATGGATATCCGCTATCACAAGGGTCCGAAAACCGTTCTCAACTATAAGAGCTGGCTCATTCAACAATGGACTTATCATTATCAGACTTTCCGCAGGTGTCCTATCTTTGGCTCATAGCATCTGCCTTCGGACATTAATTCTTTAATGCCTGTTTCTATGGATGCTCCATCAATGCCCGCCGCCAGGGCTGCATCGACAATAGAGGCGTATGAAGTTCCTTTACCTGTGTCAAGCCGCTCTATTATTTCTGCGATCGCTTCTTTTGGCCCTTGTTCAGGAGTGACATCTGGCACTTTTTCTGGTGGTTCTATTTCTTCAGTTATTTTATCAAGCGGTTTTTCCGTTATATTGGCATCATGGTCTGAAGCCACTGTCTTTATTGCATGGATTATCATATGTTTAAGTTCCTGAAGGATACTTTCCAGATTCCTGTAATGTTCGATAGCCCGCAAGATCCCATCAGCATGAACGGGAGTTGCCCCTTTAGTTACAAGTTGTTCCCTCAGATCATTTCCGGATGCTCCCGATCTCAGAGCTTCCTCCACAAGACTTATCCGCTCAAGGCTTCGTTCTGCAGTGTCCAGTACCCACCTGTCCCTTTGCTTTTCGTCAGCTTTATTCATTTCTTCAGGTCTGACCAGAGTATAGATACTCCCTTCCTCTGGTTCGAATTTTCTTGCTTTCCCCACGACGGCAACATAAGCCGGAACAATTAATTCAGATAAGAATATGGCAGCTTCAGACTGGTACTGACCCGCATAGACTGTGAAAACACCAGTGGGGTCAGCAATCCTGGCGCGCCATAGGTTATTGTCAGCTTTGATGTTCTCAACTTCAGTTACAACACCTGTGATAAAAAGACGATTACACTTCACACCGGTCGGCGTGACAATATAATTCGGCGCTCTATCGTCACCTTCACTTACATATAGATTTGACCTGTTGTACTCATACGCAAAAATACGCCATGCGACTTCCCTATCAAGTATTTTTTCCATAACCTGCCCTCTTCAATAATTCAAGTGCTCGTTCTCCATTCCTTTCGGGTGATTCCCAAACTTTGGTTGCCACAAGTGTGACACCATATTCACCCCTTGACATATTGCCTCTTGCGGCCAGGATTTTCCCTAGCAATTTCCTTTTGATCTCATCTTCCACAGCTTTCTGCGACATAGCCGCTTTAGCGATCTCCTTTGATCGGTCTACTGTTATCCCCATGATCTTCTGCGTCAATTCAGAATTCAGGACAAGCGTCAGTGAGCCAGTCCCATCATCAATAATGGCTTTAATACGCATATCGGTTTTTTCATCAACTTTGCCATGTACCCTGCAAACACTTTTTTGAATCACCCTTGAACATTCAGGACAGCGCGATATTAATCCTGAGCCCGGTCTTATTGAAAGGATATTTCCTTCAATGATCGTATCAAATGCTCCTTCTTTCTCGATAATATCGCCTATCATTACTTTTTCTGGCTCATTGTACTGGATATTCATTTCAAGTTTTGTTACTTTGCTGTTTTCATTGATATGGAGTGTGGGAACACCCCTGAATGAGCGCACATAAGCATTTTTTACTTCGATCGTATTTCCCGTTGCAATTTCGGGTACAAGTATCCATGATGTGAATGGGACTTTTGTATTATGATCAGCTGCAATGCCATTCAGGATGTTTTTTATTCCATCTTTTGTATTGATCTCATGGAATTCGACTTTCAGAACGGTGAACACCGATTCGACATTCACGTCTCCGTCCCTCAGATCTGATATTTTCTTCTTGATGCCGGTTGGTGCTATATCTATCTTCGTACTTAGTTTTATGACCTTTGATCTGTTACCCAAATTAACTTCAGGCCGATCCTCCCAGTTCCTGACATATGCCTGTGAAATATTGACATGATCCCCCACATTCAGGCCCAGATCATTCCATGCTGTGAAACTTCGTGCTGCAGTTTCATCACCGAGAATCCCCGAAAAAATCGTTTTTTCCGCTTTCTTGACAGTAATTATCCTTTTAGTAATTTCAAGGATATGTGCGGTCACTTCGATATTAAGATCTCCGATCGCAATATCCTTTAGTTTTTTTGCGATACTTTTTTCACCGCCTCCATATTTCTTGATAAGGCTGCGTTTTGCTTCTTCAACAGGTACCCTGAATTCAAGCAGTCTTTTCAGATCTGCTGCTAATTTATCACTATCAATTTCTATAGCAAGCGCCTTTCTTATTTCATCTACATGAGGCGCAATTTCAATATCCATAAAGCCTCCTCCAGACTGATGGAACAGATACTATAATGGTAATAGGAGATAAAAAAACCATCGGAGACGTCAGGTCTTGTCTTCACCATCCATGACTACCTCTTTCTTTTATTCATTATGTGTTCAGATAGACTTTTCTTTATCCTCATGTATTCAACATCAGAAAGCCCTGAATAAGTAAGCGCCGAATCCCGCAGGAAACACGGTTTGGTTATCTTGCAGCACCATGCCATACTGCCAAAACACGTTCCATCCCCATATTCAAGTGGTGTCCCCCTTGTAAAATCAATCTTTATCTTCATGAACTCTTCAGCCGTAAATCCTGCCTGTTTCAACGCCCCATGGAGGGCGCATGGTTTGACAGGGAGACAGCAGAAAGCAAGAGCTCTCAGATCGCCGCCTCCGCATATATGCTTTGGGGCATTATACCAGCCGGTCATTTTCTGGAATGATGAAACTTCGTCCACCAGATGATCGATGATATGCGGATCCTTAAGTACTGCTCGTGCTACCGAAACCATATCAGCGCCATGGGAAAAGAATTCCTTTGCATCTTCAAAATCGTTTATAGAGTTATTCCCGATTATAAACATATCTGTGGCATTGCGCACGCGTTTAATAACTCCGATATCCATGCCATCCGGATGCATGGCATCGATATGAATAATATCAGCGCCGGCTCTATCGATGGCCTTTGCAAGTTCAACATCATTAACCACGTTTGCCCTTATCTTGACGGAAACCACAACCCCTGTCTTTTTTATGTCCCTTACATACCCGCATAACCTTTCAGGATCCTTTAATAATGCCTCGCCAACACCAAGTTCCATCATTTCAGGCTGTCGGCAATGCGCATTGATCTCAAGTATTGCCCCATATTCTTTTGCAAGATTGGCTGCCTCAATGAATGGCGAAAAGGTGGCAGATCTCACATTGACTGCGATCACAGTTGTAAGATCCTTTACAGCTTCAAGCTCGGATCTCAGGAATTCCATGGGTTTTTCTGAAACGAACTCATTTCTTCCCCGTTCTATTTCCTTACGCGCCGCCTGGTTTGTCTTCTCATCCATGTTATATCCCCCCAAAATAATAAGGCCGGCATTCCTGAATCTTGATGAGAACCTGCTGTCTGTTATTCCGGCCATACAGGCAACTACTATCGGATTCTTAAATGATATATAACCAAGATTGATGTCAAATATTTTTTCTGCCAAGAAAACCTCAAGATTTCTGGCTTAGTTGTCCGAATCACTTATGAATATTGCGCTAAAACAATTTCATAAGCTTTTTATATCAATAATCCTTTTTAAAGGTTCATTAAAGGTGGAATCAATGGCAACAAATGCATTTTTAGATAATTATCTGCCGGTAGCTATTCTCACGGTGATCGGAATAGTGTTCGTAGCAGTCTCTCTATTCATGTCACGGATGGTCAGACCGAGTAAAAAAACAAAAGAAAAACTATCCACATATGAATGCGCAGAAGTTCCCATAGGGGATGCGCGAATACATTTCAATATACAATATTATTTGATCGTGATCGTTTTCCTGATATTTGATGTTGAAATATTGTTCCTATATCCCTGGGCCGTACAGTTCAAACACCTCGGGCCGATTGGATTTTTTGAAATGGTGATTTTTATTGAAGTTCTTGTAATAGGTCTGGCATACGCATGGAGAAAGGAGGCATTAGATTGGATCCAGTAACTATTGACACAACAAAGATCAAAACGATCAAGAGAAGACCTGTAACTGCGATCGATAAGCTTGAAGATACAGGAATGATCAGCACAATCCTTGCTGCAAGAGAACGGGAAGGATTGATCCTTTTTTCTACGATCGACCAGGTCTTTAACTGGGCACGCCTGAGCTCTCTCTGGCCTGTGACATCGGGACTGGCTTGCTGCGCTATCGAAATGATGGCTACGGCAATGGCGCACCATGATATTGCGCGATTCGGTATGGAAATTTTCAGGGCAAGTCCGAGACAGGCTGACCTCATGTTCGTTGCAGGCACAGTAACCAAAAGGATGGCCCCAAGGGTAAAAAAACTCTATGAGATGATGGCTGAACCCAAATGGGTGATCGCTGTCGGAGCATGCGCTTCTACAGGCGGACCGTACCATGAGTCATATTCTGTCCTGAAAGGTGTGGACAATATTATTCCGGTTGATGTGTACGTTCCTGGCTGCCCCCCCCGCCCCGAGGCATTTTTATACGCTGTAATCCAGTTGAGGGAAAAGATAAAGAATGAAGGATATGGTGCGAAATGGGGGCTGAACAAATGAACGCTGCGGAAGAGTTAAAAAATGCGCTTCCAAATTCGGTCGTCAGTATCTCATTCCAGCTTGACAAGCCTCTTGCGATCATAAAAAAAGAGGATATCCTGAAAGCAGCAACCATAGCAAGGGATATGGGATTTGTCCATCTTTCTGTGATAACTGGAATTGATTACTGTGACAGGTACGAAGTTGTTTATAATTTCTTATCATATGTAAGGAAACAGAATCTGGTTTTGAAAGTTATTCTTGACCATAATAATCCGGTGGTCGATTCACTTACATCCATCTGGAAAGGTGCGGACTGGCTTGAAAGAGAGACCTATGATCTTGTCGGGATTAAATTCTCAGGTCATCCCGATCTGAAGAGGATACTGCTGCCCGAAGGCTGGGCAGGTCATCCATTGCAGAAAGATTATGATATGAAAACAGAGCAGTTCGTTACCATCGGGGATGATGGGGAAGATATCGTAAGTACTGACGGATCGAACCTGCTAAGGAGGAAATACCATGGAAACTGACGAACTTATTCTGAATATGGGTCCAGTGCATCCAAGCACTCACGGTGTGTTGAGATTCAGATTAAGGATGGATGGCGAGATAATAAAGAATTGTGAAATCGTCATGGGTTATCTGCACCGTGGAACTGAAAAATTGGGGGAGATGAAGACATATCTCCAATTCATACCTTATACTGACAGGCTGGATTATATTTCTGCCATGCCCAACAATTATGCTTATGTTAAAGCTGTAGAAGAACTTGCAGGAATCGAAGTCCCGCAAAGAGCCGAATATATAAGGGTCATGATAATGGAATTGAACAGGATCGTGAACCATATCGTTTCTATCGGTTCCCTGTTGATGGATCTTGGAGCCGCTACCATGATAATGTGGGGATTCAGGGAAAGAGAGACTGCGCTCCAACTTTTTGAACAGCTATGTGGCGCAAGGATGACGTTTAATTATATCAAACCGGGAGGCGTCAGGGAAGACCTTCCTGAGGGATTCATTCCAAAGCTGAGGGAATGGATGAAAGATATGGAAAAACGCCTTGTTGATTATGAACAGTTGATCAACGACAACGAGATATTCCATATGAGGATGAAAGATATCGGGACAATAAGTGCACAGGAAGCGATAAACTATGGTTTGACCGGCCCCTCTCTCCGAGGTTCAGGTGTAGATTATGATATGAGGAAAATAGAACCATACTCGATCTATCCTGATATTGATTTCAAAGCCTGCACGCGTCCTGAGGGTGACAGTTACGCAAGGTATATTGTCAGAATAGATGAAATAAAAGAAAGCCTTCAGATTCTAAGACAAGTAATAGATAGTATGCCTGAGGGAAAGATAGTAAGCAATGCAAAATACGGGATCGCCCCGATGACCGGATCGCCTTCTTCTGTTATGACTTATTTCCCCAGAATTTTCACGCCTCATGCAGGTGAGGTTTACAGCAGGATTGAAGCGCCAAAAGGTGAATTAGGATTTTATATCGTCAGCGACGGCACCACTAAACCGTATCGGGTGAAAATACGATCTCCGTCCTTCTGTAACCTGACGGCTATACCAAAAATGGTGCAAGGACTCAGGATCCCTGACCTGATAGCGGCATTTGGAACAATTGATGTAGTCCTTGGCGACGTGGACAGGTGATATTATGTTTGAAAATGCTTACGAACTTATAGTCTATATCATGACAGCGCTTGGAATTTATGATTCGATTTTTCGTGTATTCGAGGTTCTGGGAATAGAATATGTGCTTAGAATCATAATCGTATTTGTCGAAATAGTCGTTCTTTTTGCATTTGCCCTCGTGACCATTATGTTCCTGACGTGGATGGAACGAAAAGTTGTAGCCATGGTACAGGCAAGATATGGCCCGATGGTAACAGGGCCAAGAGGACTTCTTCAGCCTGTGATGGACGGAGTCAAGCTCATAGGAAAAGAAGATATCATACCAGATAAGGCTGACAGGTGGGTTTTCACTCTCGCCCCTTTTATCATATTTATTCCCGCACTTCTGGTATTTATTCCCCTTCCCTTCGGTGATTCACTTGTTATTTCTAATTTCAAGATAGGACTGCTCTACATCATCGCAGTCTCAGCAATAAGCCCCATTGCAATCCTGCTCGCCGGCTGGGCATCCAATAATAAATATTCATTAATGGGAGCAATGAGAGCTGTGGCGCAGGATATAAGCTATACCATCCCGCTTGCTCTTGCTGCCATTGCGATCGTTATGTTCACGGGTTCGCTCAGCATGGTAGACATTGTTACCGCCCAGGGAGGAACATGGTTCGGAGTAATACCAAAATGGTTCATATTCTTGCAGCCTCTTGGATTTATCCTGTTCCTTATCGCATCGATTGCCGAAATGGGACGCATACCTTTTGACTTCCAGGAGTCTGAATCAGAGCTCGTAGCAGGATTTTTCACAGAATATAGCGGGATGAAGTTCGCAATGTTCTTCCTCGCAGAATACGCGCATTTATTTGCGGTCTCAGGCATAGTCGTAACACTTTTCCTTGGCGGATGGAACGGGCCTGCAGTGCCTTTCATTCCTGTTCAAATAACATCTCTTGTATATTTCCTGATAAAAACATATGCAGTGATATTCTTTGCAATGTGGCTGCGTGACACGGTACCAAGGATGAGGATCGACCAACTACTTGGACTTGGATGGAAGGTCATGGTACCGGTTGCTTTGTTGAACTTGCTTGTGACGGGTTTACTTGTAACTGCAGGGGTGATATGATGCCCTGGATAAGCAAAGACTGGGCAATGACAGGTATAATAAAAGGCCTCATTGTCACCTTAAAACATGTATTTCGCGTAGGGGACAGGCCCACAGTTACTGTGCAATATCCTTATGAAAGGATGAAAGTGGCGCCAAGGTTCAGGGGGCGTCATGCGGTGGATGAGGATTCTTGCATTGGCTGCGGGATATGTGAAGCAAATTGCCCGAACTCGACCATTGACATCGTCAAATATGGCACGAGATGGTTCCCGCAAGTGAATATGGGAATGTGTATGTTCTGTGGTATATGTGTTGATGTTTGTCCGATGAACGCCCTTAAAATGACAGGGAATTATGAACTTGCTGATTATACGAGGGAAAGCCTGGTTTATGGTCCTGATAGGTTGTTATTCAAGAAAGAGGTGAAACAATGATAGAC
>JAGFND010000230.1 GCA_021409285.1 Candidatus Methanoperedens sp.
ATGATGATTTAACTCCTGAAGATGTAGCCAAACTCTATGGAGCGAGATGGGATATTGAACTGATCTTTAAAGAACTGAAAAACAGATACGATCTTGATGTTGTTAATACCAGGAATCCACAGATTGTAGAAGCTTATGTCTGGATTGCAATTCTAACACTTTTTATAAGCAGACGAATATATAATATTGTTCGAAAACATAATCCAAAAGAGAAGATGGTTCGGCTCAGTTAAGATGGAGTACGATTTTCACTGAAAATGCGAGCGATCAGCTAACTCTCATACTTCGATACTATGGAGTTGAGAGAACTTTTGAGACTGTAATGAATGTTTATCAGAGCCAGGCACTTGATCCTCATGTCAACAGAGAGCGATTTAGGGATGAATGGTGGTCCTAAGCGATGAACAATGAAATGAATAATATATAAGAAAATATCCTTTAATAATACTCTAAAAACGCAACTATAGCAACTATGGCTATTAAATTATATTATTAAATTTTAAGTCGATTCAGCCCGAATTTGTGCGATAAGCTAATGAGCTTGTGGGGGGTTGTGGGGAGGCGTTGCGCGTAGCACAGAGAGAGAGAGAAGCATCAGTATGGATGCACCCCCGACGCCGACGCCCTAAAGGGTAACAAGGGTAAAGGGTGAAAGGGCAATAGGAAATTTAGGAAATTCATCAAGAATCCATTTTTTCAAGTTCATTTCATGACCGATTTTTATCCAATCGCAACGTCAACAATTTTTCAAAGTTAGACCTTTAATAAATCCCAAATGTATATTTCTGACCATTTACTTATTTTAATTTTGAATATTTAATACAATTAGCGGCAGACAGACCAACCTATAAATACTTTAAAAACAATCATTATAATGCTGTAAATTAAAAAATACAGCTCTAAAATATAGATAAAACAAAACGGAGAAATATAAGATGAAAATAGTTGAAATGAACCCGAATGGAAATGGAAAAACTTCTGGCGGCAAAAAAGAACTTGGAGCAGCAGAAAAATGGCTCTTTGATATTCAGGAAGGAGAAGTAAGACTGAAAGCTCTGATGAACATGTCAGCAGGCCAACAGGGAATCGCCGACCTATCTGAATTCAAATCCTATGGCAGTGACGCAGAAAAAAGCTATGGCCTGGATATAGCATTGAATCGAGTTTTCATTCTTGGAAATATTCCCCTAATTGCAAGAGGACGGGAAGACAGAGTCGTCATAAAGAAGCTCGAAGTTTTTGACCTGGAGCAGTACAATAAAGCAGATAAACGAGAAATGGGAGCTAACCATATCGAAACCGTGAAAGCGAAACTGGCAGAAATTCTGGCTTAAAGACTTCAATTTTTTTTGGAATTTTATTTTACAAATGACCGGAGGTCAGACATTATGACAATTAACAAAACTCTTGAAA
Source organism: Candidatus Methanoperedens sp. (assembly GCA_021409285.1). Lineage (GTDB taxonomy): Archaea > Halobacteriota > Methanosarcinia > Methanosarcinales > Methanoperedenaceae > Methanoperedens. The sequence continues at coordinate 1,414 of JAGFND010000230.1, forward strand.
TTCAAAATATAATTGAAAAAATACTTCAGAAGCATAACGTCGATCCATCTGCAGAGAGCTATTTTCTCAAACTTAGAATGCCGAGCTATGATGATTTAGTAATCGAAAAAGAGGGTGAACAGGTTCTTGTTGGGCATTACTATCATCATCCAAGTGGAGATCTCATTAGTGATCCAGTACTTGCATTCGATTATAATCATGGATACTGGTATCCTGTAAGAATTGAGCTGGCTCTTGGTGACACGATTTGTTCTTTTTTCGATAATGGAAAACGGATGATATATCCTGCCAGAATCAAGGAATTTCGGGCTTTCCAGAGGATGTTTGCGAGGAATATCAGAGAACAGAAATGGCTTGAGAATGGAGTGAAGGAAGATGATTAAAGTCAAGTCACTCGAAGTCAGAGAAATCGAATATACCTATGATAAAAGACCCAAAATCATCAGCATGGATGATGTTGTTCAGATTGTCAAACCAATGATCGCAGACCCGAATAAAGAATTTTTCATCGCTCTCTTTCTGAATACCAAAAACGGCGTATTGAAACAGGAAGTTATCAGTATCGGAAGCCTGAATGCAAATATCGTTCATCCAAGAGAAATATTCAAGACGGCGTGCACGATTTCAGCGGCGTGTATCATTGTCGCTCATAATCATCCTTCGGGAGATCCAACGCCAAGCAGGGAAGATATCGAAATAACGAAAAAATTGTCTGAAGCTGGAAAAATGATGGGTATCGAAGTTCTTGATCATGTTATTCTCGGTCACGACAAACATTATGGATTCAAGGAAAGTGGTCAATTATGATTGAAAGAACTTTGTTAATCAATCAACCGTTTGCACTAAGACAGAATGGTGGAATTCCTGTATTTACAGCTATTGAAACGATAGAGTCGCAGTACCATGAATCTGAGATAGATAACATAATCGATAAGCTCAATA
>JAGFND010000231.1 GCA_021409285.1 Candidatus Methanoperedens sp.
ATCCCTCACAAGCCGCGCTCCTTCACCTATATATTTTTGAACAAGTTCAGTTCCACTCATCCTGATAAATCTTGCACTTGCCCTCCTGGCAACAGCTTTTGCAATAAGCGTCTTTCCAGTTCCCGGGGGGCCATAAAGCAAAATGCCATGGGGAGGTTCGATCCCAACATCAGTGAAAAGTTCTGGATTTGTCAGGGGAAGTTCAACAGTTTCAATGACTTCATCTATTTGCTTCTGCAGGCCACCTATGCTGGTGTAATCCACATCCGGAGCTTCTATGAGTTCCATGACCCTGGCGCGGACATCCGCTGATTTGGCAAGCACTTTTACGATTGCAAGGTTACTCGTAACAGCAACACGCTCACCCGCTACGATCTCGTGAAGGAATTCATCAGGAATATTTGTAATTATTTCCTGGTTGCTTCCGTGCTGTCTTAGCATCGCCTTATCATCGATGACTTCCACAACGCTGCAAATAAAAAGAGGAGGTTTTTTCAATTGTTCCATCTGTTTCTGGTATTCCTGGATGGTCTGGACATATTTGTTATTAAGTATGGCTGCTTCAAGGAGTCTTGAATGCATTTCTCTTACCTGGTTTTTCAGGGATTCCATGGTTTCCTGTAATTCTTTTATGTCGACCTCTTTATTTGTCGCACCGCTTGTCATCGGAGTCTTTGCAATCGCATCTTCCATAAATCGTATATTGTAGACTAAACCATATAAATATTGGGTGCATAGATTTAATATCTTGCAGCGAAATTAATCCGTTCCATGAAGATAATAGCTTTTGTAGGAATGCCCGCTTCAGGAAAATCCGAAGCGTCATCCGTTGCAGAAAGCCTCAGTATCCCGGTTGTAAATATGGGCGATATCGTAAGAGAAGAGACGGCTAAACGTGGATTGCTTCCAACGGATGAGAATATCGGTGGAACAGGAACAGAGCTGCGCAAGAAAGAAGGGTCGGATATAATCGCAAGGCGCTGCGTTCCAAAGATACAGGTGCTTGATTCTCAGATCGTTGTGGTCGATGGGATACGTAATATCGAAGAAATAAATTTCTTCAAGGAACAATTCGGGAATGATTTTAAGCTGATTGCCATCCATGCGCCGACAGAAGAACGCTTTCTGCGGGTGAAAAAGCGCTCTCGTTCTGATGATATGTCTTTCATCGAGGATCTGAAAAAACGTGATGAACGTGAAAAAAGCTGGGGTCTTGATAAAGCCATCAAAATAGCAGATATAACTCTTATAAATATCCGATCACTTGAAATATTCAAGGACGAAATAGAAAAACAACTCCAGGATCTATGAGTATAATAGTACGCGTTTATGCGCCAGTGCATCCTACAGAAATAGGGGACAAGGTAAAGGCCGCTATCGCTAACATAATTCCGGTCGGGCTTCATAATCAGGATTCTGGAACTCCGGGTGTTTGCGGTGAAGGAGACATCGAAAGCCTGAGAAAGTTGCACCGGTTTCTCAGGGATGCACAGATACTGGATACAGCCAGGAATTACCTTATTTCAGGTATTGATGGGAATATGACCCGGTTCCGGTTGAATAAACAGGTCGCATATGTTGGAAAAGTGAATTTTCCAGCTGGAGAAGAAAGCCTGGGATCGATATATGTTGAGATCTCTGCCATTGACCATGAAGAACTCTTAAAAATCATAGACTGGCTTGCACCAGAAACTGTGGATGGTGAGCCGGTAATGGAGATTGAACTCTGATGGGTTTTTCTGAATATCTTGCTGCGGTTCCATTATCAAATATATAATACGATCTTGATCGAATATCCGCAAGGTTTGCAGCAGATGATACCAGTGACAGAAAGCCGGTTTGAAATACCGCTATGGATCGAAGCAGAAAAACTCTATTTCTGGGCGATGATGACATCTGTCTTTGTTATCCTGGCACAGAAACAAAAAGACCTTTTTTCCGTTCTTGGGATGGCGAGATCACGGACTGGTACACTGTTCTCGCATCCGGAGATGAGAGGATATTACAGCTTGCAGGTTCGATGTACGGGCGTATAACCTATTTCTATAATTCTACTTATATGTGGACGCATCCGTCAATGCTGTTCATCGCTTATGCATCTCTTATTGTTACGGCGTTTGCCTGCATTGCCCGCATATATGTCAGAAAAAGAAAGATGTGGAAAACAACTGCATGGCTTGGCATAATCTGTTTTGCATCACTTATTTTCACGTATTTGCTGACATACATCGTCCCAGGGATACATTCGGTGGTCCAGCCATGAAACTCAAGAACTGGGGTTACTATCTGATAAGATTTTATTAACACAAGATTATTAGTTTTTGACTTGAAAGATTAATTCATTTCAAAGGCTTG
>JAGFND010000232.1 GCA_021409285.1 Candidatus Methanoperedens sp.
ATCTTTTCTCCAGTATCTATCATAGCCCGCGTGAGCCATTCGATCTCATCCGTTGACATCCCGTGGATATACGAAGCCGTGACAAAAGCAGAAAGTTCGATCTCTGTCAGGTTGTCCCTGACAATATCCTGTACTATCGCATATATCTCTTCCTGTGAAAGTTTTTGCTTATCCATTAATTTCTTGATGGAACTGATGGAATTCGGGCGGGATGTCGGGACAATATCCACTCTAAGGGGGCATTCTTTTCCCAGTTTCTCGCAGATCTCCTGATATACGCCTGCACTGCCTTTGGGGATCATATCCCCGGTCTCAACTATCGCTGTAAGATAACTGTGGTCTTTGAGCTGTACCCTGTCTCCTCCCCGGACACCAAGTTCCTTTGCATCTTCTGAATTCAGGACTACTATATGTTTTCCCGCCTTGATTTGAAGTGGTTGGATTTTCAATTCCATGTTTAGTACCCTCGTTATTTTTCAGCGTTTTATTGAACGGTTCAATACTTAGCATTATCGATTTTTTATATTTTTTTGAAATCTCAGTTTAAAACGGCTTTTAGACGAAATGGAACCTTCGCGAACGATCACGGACTTTCCGGAATTAGAGCTAACTATATAATACAATTTATACAGTAAGAACTCTTATATGGCAATCATATTAATTTTGATATTTCTTACATTCATTTCAATAGCCAGCGCCGCCAATGAGTATAAGACAACTTACACGATAACTATCACAGAGGACGGTTCAGCCATATGGGGTGTGGAATACAGGACTCTCCTTTTGACAAAAGATGATTTTGACTCTTTTGAGAATTACTCACTGCAGTTGAAATCCATATATCTGCCGGAATTCAAGACTTTGATGCAAAATTCGGCTCTGGAAGCTGCAGCAGCGACTTCGAGAAATATGGTCGTTGGAGATTTCACCGGAGATGCGGTGATCCAATCAACACCGATGGGGAAATACGGGGTTGTGCGCTATTCCTTTAATTGGATAACACCCAGATAATCCAGTATCCACCAGGTTTCACGGTCGATCAGGTAACTCCGCAGCCAGACCTGACACGGGATGGGCTCATATGGTACGGCCTTCGTTCATTCGGCGCGGGTGAGCCCCGGGTAATTCTCATAAAAAACACTATTCCATGGACTCTGGCAGTGATCCTTGTTTTTACTATCATATTTTCTGGAATATTTCTCATGCGCTGGCATAAGAAAACAGGGAAGAAAATGATTCAGAAAATCAAGAAAGGGCGTGAGAACCTGATACGGCTTATTTTGCTCTTTATGATTTAGTTAATCTCATTATGCAATAGTTTTATTAGAATACATTACATTTCGTACGTCCATGGAAATACTCGCTGACATCGGAGGACGCCCAGGGCATGACTGCCGGGGGTTCTGCAGATATTGCTATTTCAGGGGGGTAAAAGCACATCCGGCACTGGGATGCAAACACTGTCTTCCATTCCAGAAAGGCTGCAATTACTGCACAAAGAGCGTAAATGAAAGTTATTCTGGCTTCAAACCACTTTCAATGGTCGCCCAGGAGATCAAACAGTCTGTCTTTTTCAATAAGAACGTGACAAAATTCAATGTGAGCGGCGGTGGAGACGTAAGCTGCTATCCTGAACTTAAACCTCTTGTAAAATTCCTCTCGCAATTCAAAAAACCCATACATCTTGGATATACAAGCGGGAAAGGGCTAAATAAAGAAGATGCCATGTTCTTCATAGAAAACGGAGTAAGCGAAGTAACTTTTACCGTTTTTGCCACTGACCCGGAACTCAGGCGTAAATACATGAACGACAAAACGCCAGAGGATTCACTAAAAGCGCTGCGTGCACTTTCCGGGGCATGCGATGTCTATGCTGCAACCGTATTGATCCCTGGCGTCAATGACGGCGAAGTTCTTGTGCAAACATGTCTGGATCTTGAGGAAATGGGTGTAAAAGGACTAATTCTCATGCGTTTTGCCAATGCCGTAGAACAGGGTCTGATCCTCGAAAATGCCCCTGTCATTGAATGTACAGTACCGCATTCGATTTCTGAATTCAAATCCATCGTGGATGAGATAAGCGCAAGATTTTCCTTCAGGGTCACAGGCACACCGTTATACGACCCAACAACGGGATCTCCATTTGCAATAAGAAATGATCCTGATGCTCTGTCAAAACTGCCCCGGCCCACAAAAGAAGCTACGATCATAACAGGCGAGGTCGCAGCCCCACTAATAGCTGAAATTTTCGACAAACTCGGGGGGCTTGTCAATGTCGTGGCAGTTGCAAAAGACATTGGGTGCCTGATCACGATTGATGATGTTAAGAA
>JAGFND010000233.1 GCA_021409285.1 Candidatus Methanoperedens sp.
GTGATAACGTATTTTATAAACGCAATGACTTGCACTTTTTTGCTCTATCATCCATATATAGTACTATGGAATTCACGTTATAAGTTGCTCCATGGTTGATCCCAACCGCAGCAAGCTGCGGGGTATAGTAATCAAATCAAATCAAATAAAAAAAGTCATATATTTTGTAGTGTATATACACTACAGTTGACTGAACACAAAATATTCATCTGGAAAATGAATGGAGAACATAGTATTCTACAAAGCTTCAAATATAGTTTTCCGCCAATCATATGAAAATCAAAATTGATCGATTGTTATATTATACTGAAAAAATAATAAACAATCTAAGGATGCGGCGCAAATTAGCGCATGTGTGAATTACTTGTTCAGCTTTTGAAAAATTTAGCCGCAGATGAGCGTACTATTAGCGTACTATTAAAACTTTCGTTCAACATTAGCATTATAGCGCTGGGGTTGCGACCCCATACCCCGACGGAAGCGCCGCCGATGTCGGGGTTTAACATCCCTACAATTCTTCCTATCATTACCCCCGCAAGAATACTATAAGTGAAGGCGGTGAGGACAGAACCATGTATCCAATGCCCAAAAAGCCACGTTCTTGATGCGGAAAAAGCAATATATAATAACATTACAAAAATGCCTATCGTATCAAAACGAGAGACAACTTTTGCCCTCTCTTCATGCCAGTGGATAATAAACATGCGAGTGGCAATGAACCCAAGGAACAACCCCAGGAAAAATCCACCAAGAGCAAGCTCAATGCCGATGATACCTTCCAAGACCTCATACAGCATAAGCCCAGTCAGGAGGATACCTATCACATAAAATATCCTTATCCTGAAAATGAGCTTTCTGCTATGTGTTTCTTCTTCGTTACAGACTGTTGCCTTTCGATATGTTTATATGAATGGCTTCTATTTAAATCTTAATATAACTTTCATAAAAAGATAAGAATTATGTCAGAAAACCAAAAAATCCATAAATTTCTGAAAAAACTCGCACCCTGCATCAAGCGCATCGACCTTGACGTATGTGTGGAGGAGACGGTGCGATTGGCACGGGAGATGGGCGTGGAGGTCTGCGATATCATATTTTTTATCTACAGAAAAATTTTTCAAAGCGGTCTCATACATCTGAATTGCCCTTTCATATTCCCCTTTCTCATGATAGATAACCAAAGGATAGTCGGGATTTAATGTTAAAACCTCATACTATAAAATGCAAGGACTGACCAATGCGAATCCCCTCAAAATTTGTTTTTCTCAGTCCTTGCAACTTTTTAAGATTATATCGCCCATTTATTTTTGCATCTTTGTAGAAGATACAATAATTGCTTGATTTGAGCAATATTGCCTCGTTTTTATACCAAAATGTTAATATTAGTTGAAACCGTAAACATAATTGTTACATGAAAAAAGTCCAACGAATAGTGGTGGAAAATATGTATATACCTAACAGATATAAGAAAGTCGACAGCGAAATACATGACATAATCGTAGAGTGGAAACAGGGAATGGTCAAAGGATTCAGGTCAAAAGAAGAAGCAGACCGATTCATAAATCATGTCTGCAAGAAGACCGCTCCTGATATAGAATATTCTGTGTCCTTTTGCCTGAATAACTGACGGTTACCATACTCAAAAGAAAGAAGATATCATTTCTTTTTTCGAGCCAGATATCCTGTTACAAGGATCGCCATAACCATGTAACCAGAAAATCCTGACATTTTCTCAAGTTCTATTTGCTGCGGCTAAATTTCAAGCACAAGCGACATATTCCTCACAATAAGATCTATGATGTCCTTCTGGAAAATGGATTGGCCAAAAGGAACAAAAATAAAAGTGGAAGAAGGAAAGCCTGGATTCGATATGAAAGGAAACATATGAAATGGTACAATACAACGCGGTATCATGAAAGTCTCGATCAAAAGCATTTTCTACAAACACCAGAGAATGCATTCTGGGCAAGGCTTCCAGGAGGAAGTAAATTAAATATCTTTCTTAAACGGATGGAGTTTGAACTAAATGTATATGGAAGAATTTACAAACAAAACGAACTTATATAAGGCCAATACATTTGGGACTACACAATTCTTCAGCGTCTCAAAAAAAGTTTAATACATAAAGCTCATGTACCTACTCATCTTTTTATAAGCCAACTGATATTCACACATAGCATTCAGCTAAATTAAGATTCATATCTACCTCGTATAACCAATTAGAGTTTTTTAAATCGATATTTAGTTTGTTTCGCCTGCTAAAACCCATATCTACAGGGAAGTTAGATAACA
>JAGFND010000234.1 GCA_021409285.1 Candidatus Methanoperedens sp.
ACACGGTTCGTTTGGGGTAATCCTACTGAGATATGCGTCAGCGGTAACGCCGGGGTGTAAAGCTCTCAGGACAATATGGAGAAATTTGAAAGACTAAATCAAACGAACTGTTAGGATAAGAACGCTATGAAGAAAATGAAAATTGAACCATTGCAAGAGTCGTAAAACAGCAATAAGCGAAAATAGTCTGAAAACGCTTAAACCAAAAGGTATGGAATCCCGTGACAAGAGGCTACATCATAAATTGCCGAGTGCTACCCCTTCCGAACCGTGTAGTTGCAAATTACCCTTTTTCTCTACAGGTATAATATGGATGATTTCAACCTTTCCGTTAGTCACTATAATCTCCTCAACAAGCAATTCAGTGATCTTCCGTTTATCTTCAAAACTTGCATTTTCTATGCCCCTCTTAACAGCCTCACAAAAAGTTTCTATATTATCAAATATCTTCTTGTAATCTATCTCATTTTTCTCAACTGTCTTTATATTTCTGATTTGCTCTTGAAGCTGTGAAATCTTTTGTTCCAGACCGCTCTTCCTGGTTTCTAATTCTTTTAACGTTATAATTTCCGTCTGGTATGCATCAATTAAACGCTGGATTTGTTTATCAGAACGTTGAATTTGTTGTTCCAGTTTTTGGCATTGTTTTTGAGTCCCGCCTGAGAAAGCAAAATCTTTTTGACGTTTGAACTGTTCGATGATCAGCTCTGGTTTCTCCAGAAGTTCTATAACTTTTTGCCACACGATCTCATCCAGACGGTCCTGTCTTACTGATTTGCTTGCACATCTCTTCTCACGATGTGTTTGTATGAGGTTTCTCCCCTGCAAGCATGTATAATATGCATATTTCCCTTTATAAGCTCCAAACATTTTATAGCCACATTCTCCGCATCTAACAAGCCCGCGAAGTAAATATTTATGTTTAGTATTGTTTCTAGAAGACCACCACATATTTTTCTTTAACTGCTCCCCTGCTCTTCTAAAAGTGTCTTCTTCAATTATCGCAGGAACTTCAATTTCGATCCATTCACTTTTTGGTCTTAGCTTTTTGGTTGTATTCTCATATTTCCTGTATGCCATTCGATTTTGTGGTTTTTTCGGCTTTACACAGAATTCACGGTTATAATATGCTTTTCCTATATACGTTTCATTCGTGAGAATCGCTCGGATTGACGATGGAGCCCACCCTTTACCTCCTTTTCTTGGGCGAATGCCCATACGATTTAGCCTTTCCACAATTTTATATGTCGATAACCCCTCTTCAGTGCACCAGTGGAAAATATTCTTAACCAGTTCTGCCTCCTCTTCATGGATAATTGCACGTCCAGGTTGTCCTCCGGATACTATCTGGTAACGATAACCGTATGGGGGAATGCTCCACATAAGGAAATGTCCCTGTCGTGCATTATAGAGTCTGCCTCTTCTTGTCCTTTCGATGATCTTTGCCCGTTCGTATTCGGCAATAATTCCCTGCATCTGAAGAAGCAATTTCTCCTCCGGGTCATCGCTGATAGGTCTTTGTAGAAAAATAACTTCACATCCACACTTATTCAGTTCCTCGATTACGATTACCTGATATGCATATCTCCTTGCCAGTCTATCAGGGGAGTAGATGATGACCTCTTGGAATTCACCGGCTGCTGCACTGTCCCGGAGTGTATCCAAGCCAGGTCGCTCCAATTTTGCACCACTATACCCTTCGTCAACGTATACGTGTTTTTCATCGAGTTCTAACCCCTCATTTTCAACATACTTCCTTAGACATTCAATCTGGCTTTCAACTGTTTGTTCCACCTCCTGTTTTGAGGTTGAAACCCTGGCATATATTGCTGATTTCATTTATCTCTCACCTCATCTTCTTTTTTCCCTTTTCTTTCACTAAATAGTCCCAATATTCTTGAAAAAATCTTGTCAATGCGGTATTGTGCATCTTTACACCTCCTTGTTGTCGTAAAGACTTCCAATTTGTCTTTCATGATTATGTTCCCCCTTATTCTGAAAGACAACGCCGGGAGAGTGAAAGTTTGGTGTATTACCATTAGATGTCTTTCGTGAAAAAACAAATACTTCTGTAGTTGTTACGAATCTAAAAGTGCCATTTGTAACTACACTATTCAGATGGGGTAGCACAGGGCAATTCATGATGTAACTTCTTGTCACAGATCAACAGAACAGATAAGCAGATCCTTTACACCCCGATTTCTTAGATCGGCAAGAACACCCATCCAGAATTTGGATGATTCGGCTTCGCCGATCCATATTCCAAGAATATCCTTTTTTCCTTC
>JAGFND010000235.1 GCA_021409285.1 Candidatus Methanoperedens sp.
ACGCGCACATTGGATATGTTCATCAGCCTTTTGCAGGCACACTCCGTGACAATGGTTGTAGATATCAGAACAATTCCACGCTCAAGACACAACCCTCATTTCAATAGCGAAACATTACCCGGCAACCTTCGCACTGCTGGCATAGGTTACACGCATATGGCCGGGCTGGGCGGCCTTCGCCATGCACGGAAAGACTCACCTAATATGGGCTGGCATAACTTATCTTTCAGGGGTTTTGCTGACTACATGCAGACAGAAGAATTTGAGAAAAATTTAGAGGAGTTAATACATCTTGCAAAGTCGGAACAAATCGCATTAATGTGTGCTGAAGCCCTTCCCTGGCGATGTCATCGCTCTCTTATTGCCGATGCACTTTGGGTTCGTGATATCAGGGTCGAGCACATAATGAGCTTGAATCGTCGTTCACCTCATGCGCTCACGCTTTTTGCACATGTGAAAGGTTTGAGCGTCTCGTATCCGCCTGATGCAGAAGCGAAAAATCAACTCAAAAGTATATAACACAATGAAACAAAAAAAAGAAATAGCTTTAATGACAATAATAGTTATATTGGATTTGAGGGTTTATGTCAGATAAGATAATCAAGGATAACAAATTAAACGATATAATAACAAAATATCCAGCCACGAGAGATGTATTTATCAAACATGGAATGCCAAAATATACAGGACGGCTGCCTTCCGAAAATCTGGAATTTTTCTGCAGAATGCACAGGGTAGATATCAATCAATTGCTAGATGAACTGAATAAGGTTGTAGGGGTGGCATAGACTAAAAGACTGGAAAGAATCAAAAAATGGAAATATCTCTGAAATTCGCTTGGGCGAGCCTGATTTATTTACTGATAGGCAGCACAATGGGGATGATAATGGTTGTGGACTCATTACCATTTACCCCCTCCCACGCTCATATTTTGCTGATAGGCTTCGTATCCATGATGATATTTGGAGTAGGATATCATCTTCTTCCTGTATTCGCTGGGACAGATCTTTTTAGTCTTCGCCTTGCGGAGATACAATTCTGGCTTCAGAATATAGGTCTTATCGGTCTTGCGTTCACATTGCCTTACAGGTATACAAGTCACAACTACCTGTTGGGAACCATAATATTTGGATCCATGTCGCTTCTGGCTATCTATATCTTCGTTTATAATATTGCACGTTCGATCATGCCGCCAAAAGAAGTAAATAAATAAGACTTATCTTATTAAACCTCAAGATATCTAATAATCCATGTTGACAAATCAGCTGATACTTGTGGTGCACCACTTGCGGCCAATCTGCACGCAGCCCTCAGAACATCGCTTGGATCGTATATCGAGCAAAGATACCAAATATTGTGATGTTCGAGAATAGAAATCTATAAGGCTATAAGAGACTAATCTTCAATTTAAGGTGCGTGAACATGACAGAAAAATTATTGTATCCTTCCTGGAAAGACATCGTTGTCTTTTCTCCTGACGGCCCAGTGCCGAAGAAGTTGCTTGAAACGGATATCCTCGTAGTGGTGTTGGTTGGAATGACGGCTGGTCAGAAGATTGCGCCGCATTCAGGTCCGGCTACAGTATTCCACGTTCTTGATGGATCCGGCTGGTTTATTATTAATGATAACCGCCTGGCTGTCAGTCCCGGGGCAACGGTGATAGTTCCCGATGGCGGAACACGCGCAGTCGAAGCGAAAACAAAAATGGTCTTCCTGGGCGCACATGCAGGTAAAATGTAACCTGCGTTTTTAACGTGTCAATAGTGGGAAAGCCTGAAAAGAGATAGTAAAACATCAGCTCGTTATAATCGTTTTAGCGGTATACTTTGCGTCCTGAAGAGGTGGTTTAATATCTATACTCAATCCCATAAGATATGCTGCAAGGACTACAATATCATCAACTTTCATATCGAGTTTGAGGCATCCCTGCCATCAAGGAGATTGCGCCGACAGAATGGGCATCCGCTGATTAATACCCCCGCACCTGTTTCCTGCGCGTCGTTCATACGGTCTTTAGCAACATTCAGTGCAAGATCGGGAAGACCTGCTTTCACTCCACCCCCTGCCCCACAACATCTCTGTTCATGTCGATTTCTTTTCATTTCCACAAGTTTTACTCCAGGCATGCTTCTGAGCACTTTCCTTGGCTCTTCGAATACTCCGACATGTCTTCCCAGGTGGCATGGATCATGGTAGGTGATTGTTTTTCCAAAAT